>NZ_JAWJUW020000002.1:0-435090 GCF_033052795.2 Halovibrio sp. HP20-59 | reverse complement strand
CAGCAGTGAAACCGCTTAGCGCCGATGGTAGTGTGGGGTCTCCCCATGCGAGAGTAGGTCATCGTCAGGCACTTATTAAGAAAAACCCCGAGCATTCTGTGCGCGGGGTTTTTTGTTGCCTGGAAGAAAAACATATCACACCCCAGATCGCGTCGCTGCGCTCGCGATGACAGAGTCAACGGCAATGCCGAGGCGGGAAAAGCGTCATGTCATGGCGAGGCGCGCAGCGACGCGGCCATCTCTAGCCTGCGGCGGCCAATAGCCATCGCGAGCTGAAGCCGTAACCGTTGCATTTTGATTAGACGGTATTTCTACGATGTTGGCAGATTCCCCCGGCCCATGTCTCATAAATAGCGCGGTCATCCGCCAGCATCATTAGCGCAAACAGCCGCTCACCAAGTGTAGTGCAATGACTGATACGTCGAGACAATAGCGATGTTGCCTGCGTGTCAACCACCACGAAGTCCGCTTCAAGTGAAGGAGCAAGCTGGCCAATATGGCTATCCAGCGAGAGAGCCTTTGCATTACCCATGGTTAAGCCATAAAACCCCTGCCATGCGGTCAGGGGCTGCCCGCCTAATTGACCCACTTGATAGGCTGCTTTAAGCGTTCCAAATCCCGATAAATCAGTGCCTGCGCCGATATCGCTAGCAAACGTATATGCCATGCCCGTTTGCTTGGCCGCTTCCCGGTCGAATAACCCGCTACCCAGAAAAAGATTGGAGCTGGGGCAAAAGGCAATATTGGCGCCTCGGTTCGCCAAGCGTTTGCGCATGCCGTTATCCAGATGAATGCCATGGGCGAATGTACTACGGGGGCCGACTAAGCCTGCCTCCTCATACACAGCCAAATAGTCGCGACTGCCTGGAAACAGCTCAGCTACCCAATCTAACTCACCGCTGTTTTCAGCCAAGTGGGTCTGTAACCAAAGGCTAGGGTCATTACGTAAGAGGGCGCCTGCAGCATCCATTTGCGTTTTAGTTGAAGTCGGCGCAAAGCGCGGTGTGACGCTATAGCCCAGGCGTTCATTGCCGTGCCAATCCTCAATCAGTCGCTCGCTGTCAGCAATGCCTGATGCACCGTCCATCAACGCCTCTGGCGCATTACGGTCCATCAATACCTTGCCCACCAGCATGCGCAGCTGGCGTTTTTGGCAGGCGGTGAAAAAGGCATCGACGGAGCCGGGATGGCTAGAGCCGAATACCTGGGCAGTGGTAGTGCCCGCGCGTAGCATCTCATCCAAAAAAGCGTTAGACAGCGCTTCTGCATGGGCATGATTAGCAAAGCGACACTCTTCAGGAAAGGTGTAGTCGTTTAGCCAGTCAAGCAGTTGGCGGCCATAAGACGCCATAATATCCAGCTGAACGTAGTGCACATGGGTATCGATAAACCCAGGCATGATCAATTTGTCACGATAATTGAGAACGTCAGCCCCTTTGGGTAGCGACAGTGATAGCTCGGCGAAATGGCCGACTGCATGAATATGCTGGCCTTTCAACCAGAGCAGCCCATCGCCGTAATGCTCTACGCTGCCCGGTTCAGGTGTGTTTCCATCGCCAGGGTCACGGGCAAAACTAATCAATTCGGCACGAATGAACGTATCGGAGGAAGAAGTCATATTAACTCGGGGTCGTCGGGGAGTCGGTCATTAGCGTTCGCAGTGCCTGGGAGTCAAGGCCGCGGTTTTCTTGAAAAGAAGGCGTATCCGTTAGCCAAAGCAATTCGGCCACCACCGTTAAAGCAATCGCATAGGGCGTTTTATTGCTCGGCTTAGTGTCGTGAATGCGCCCGATGGGGCTTCGCACCCGCGCAATTTGATCGGCGGCGTAACCTTCGCGCTTAAGACGTCCTTCAAAGCTCGCCCATTTGCTGTCAGACCCAATCAGCCCAATCGACGCTACGTCATCGCGCTCAATCAGCGCTTTGATCAGCGCATAGTCTTCGTCGTGGTTGTGCGTCAATACCAGTGCGTGGGTACCTGCAGGCAAGGCGGCAACACTTTGCTGTGCGTCTTGGAGTGAATAACAACTAAGTTGTGGCTGCTGCTGATACTGTTTGGCAAACGCATCGCTACGGCTATCGTACCAGTGCAACTGCCAGGGAAGTGGTGCACTTAGCTTTATAAGTTGCTGCCCCACGTGCCCTGCACCAAAAATCGCGATGTGCGTTGTAGTGCCAGGAAAGGCTTCCAAGAGGATATTAACGAACCCACCACAGCACTGGCCGCTTCGTCCACCTAGTGAGAAGGCTTCCAAGCTGAGGCCATAGCGTTTTTCTGTCAAACAAGCGCGTGCAGCGGTAATGGTTTGCCACTCAAAGGTACCTCCACCTAGCGTATCGAAGATCGCATCGTCGGTGATCACCATGCGTGCACCAGGCTCCCGGGGAGTGGAGCCTGCGCTGGTCACCTGGGTGGCTAATACATGGGGTAGGCCGTCGCGCTGTAAGCGGTGTAGCGCCGCATGCCAGCTTTCTGGGTTTTGACTAGAACTCACAGCACTTTCTTCCTGATCGCGTTGGCTGCCAGCATGACCCGCTCCGGCGTGGCCGGTGTATCTAAATGGGGAGAGATGGCGTAATCAGTCAGGCTCGATAGCGCATCACGCAACGCCGACCAGACGCAAATGCCCAGCATAAAAGGGGGCTCGCCCACTGCTTTTGAGCGGTAGAGACTGGCCATCGAATTGGGATGGCCTTCCATTAGCGCGACATTGAAAATAGGCGGTAGATCACCAAAAGTTGGAATTTTATAGGTCGCCGGGCCATCGCTGACAAGCACGCCTTTGTCGTTCCACTTAAGCTCTTCGCTGGTCAACCAGCCCATTCCTTGAATAAAGCCGCCCTCCACCTGGCCAATATCAATGGCCGGGTTTAGAGAGTCTCCCACGTCGTGCAATATATCGACACGGTCTACCTGATACTCCCCGCTCAAGGTATCCACGCTTACCTCTGCCACTGCCGCGCCAAATGCGTAGTAGTAGAAGGGCCGGCCTTGACCCACTGAACGATCATAGTGAATAAGCGGCGTGGCGTAGAAACCTTTTTCAGATAGCGATATGCGATTGAGGTAAGCTGTTTGCACCAACTCGCCCCAGGGTATGCGGCGCTCGCTCTCGCCGAACCCGGCCACTAGCATGCCACCTTCCAGGCGCATTCCTTCGCGATCCAAGCCCTCTGAATAGTGCTCGGCGGCAAAATCAAACAGGCGTTCTCGCAGCTTGCTGGCGGCATCCCGTGCAGCCATACCGTTCAAGTCAGCACCGCTAGAGGCAGCGGTAGGGGATGTGTTGGGGACTTTATCGGTTCGCGTAGCGGTAATGCGTACCTTCTCCAGATCCAGGCCCAACTCGCGAGCCACTACCTGACAAATTTTAGTATGTAGCCCTTGGCCCATCTCGGTACCGCCGTGATTGATCATCACGCTGCCGTCGGTGTAAACATGCAGAAGGGCGCCCGCCTGATTAAGATGCTGGGCGGTAAACGAAATGCCAAATTTAACCGGGGTCAGTGCCAGTCCTTTTTTAATCACAGGGCTGGTGGCGTTGAAGTCACTGACCGCTTTGCGCCGTGCCCAGTAATCGCTGTCGCTTTCCAGGGTTTCAACGAGCGTATGGAGGAGTTGCCGCTGGTCGACCTGCTGGCCGTAGTGAGTCACCTCGCGGCCATCGCGGTAGAAGTTGCGCTTACGAACAGTCAGTGGGTCTTCGCCAATTTGGCGGGCAATATCATCCATGGCCGCTTCGATAATCATCATCCCTTGGGGGCCACCAAAGCCCCGGAATGCGGTATTAGATGCGGTATGGGTTTTTGCTCGATGACCGACTACTTGGGCATCCCCCAGTGAATAGGCGTTGTCGGCATGGAACATAGCGCGATCAACGATAGCATCGGAGAGATCCGGCGAGTAGCCGCAGTCACCGATCACCGTGATCTCACCCCCCTGAATAATGCCCTCAGCATCAATGGCGAGTCGATAGCGGTTATGGAAGGGGTGGCGTTTACCCGTGGCGCGCATATCTTCGCTGCGCGGTAAGCGCAAGCTAATCGATTTGCCCGTGCGGCGGGCAATGATTGCAGCAATACACGTCCAGGGCGACGCCTGGGTTTCCTTGCCACCAAACCCCCCGCCCATTCGGCGCACTTCTACGGTCACGGCGTGAAAAGGGATATCGAGCACCTCCGCCACCAGCTTCTGGGTTTCGCTGGGGTGCTGGTTGGAAGTGTGGACGACAACGCCCTCATCCTCGGTGGGGTGAACCACGCAGGCCTGGCCTTCAAGATAGAAGTGCTCTTGGCCACCGACGAACAGCTCGCCTTCGACAATCTGTTCCGCTTGATCAAGCGCCTGCTGCCAATCACCCCGTGTCTGCACATGAGTCGGGCGTACAAATTCCTCACGCTCTGTCGCAGCCACCGGGTCTAAGCTTGCAGGCTGTTCATCTATGCTGATAATAGCTAATTTTACTGCGCGGCGGGCTGCCAGGAGCGAGGTTGCAGCAACGGCAAAGAGGCATTGGCCTGCATAACTGATCTCTTGATCGACAAAGATAGGATCGCCAGGAAAGACCGGCCCAATATCGGTATGCCCTGGCACCTCATGAAAGGTAATCACATCGACTACGCCAGGCGCTGCTTTCACCTTGCTAAGATCAAGTTTGGTTAAGTTGCCGTGTGCCACGGGCGATAGACCTAGGGCAACATGCAGAGTACCCGCGGGTAGGGACAAATCATCAATATAAGCCGCCTTGCCGGTAACGTGCTTTTCGGCACTTTCGTGATAACTGGCGCTTCCCGCCTGTCGTTTGCCGTTGCTGTCGACCGTATGGCGTGCCAAGGGGCCAGAGCCTTGGATATGGTCGTGTAGTTCGCGGCGGGCACGGCTGCTATCGCTGTCCAGTTTAGTGAGCGTACGCATGGAGCATCACCTCATGGTCGGGCGCGGAGAGAGAAAGGTAGAGACGTTCAATTAGGTTTTTGGCGGCCTGCTGGCGATAGTGCTGGCTACCCCGCACGTCACTCATGGGCTGGAAGTCATGATCGAGGGCTTCCTGAGCGGCACGAAAGGCTTCCGCACTAGCCGCCGCACTAATAGTGCACCTTTCAAGTGCTGCCTCGGCAGCTCGGGCACGTTTGGGAGTCGCGGCCATACCACCAAAGGCGATCCGCACGTCGCGTAAGCTTCCTTGTACAATTCGATAGCTAAACGCCCCGAGTAGCGCGGAGATATCATCTTCGCGGCGCTTGGAGAGCTTCCATACGCGTAGCTGGCTGCCCTCAGTCGGCTGGGGAATAAAAATTCGTGAAACGACTTCATCAGCCGCCAAGGCGGTCTTTTTGTAGTCGAGGAAGAAATCTTCCAGCGCTAAGCAGCGATCGCCGTTTACGCTGGCAAGCACCACCTGGGCACCCAAGGCAAGTAGCACGGGGGGCGTATCACCAATGGGGGAGGCATTTGCGATATTGCCACCCAGCGTTCCCCGATTACGAATTTGCTGGGAGCCAAGCCGGTGCAGCAGATGAGCAAATGCAGGAAAGTGCTTTTCAAATAGTGGCTCGAGCTGGGTATAGGTAACCCCGGCGCCTATCCACCAGCCGGTTTGATCTGCATGGATGGCTTTTTCAACTGTTAGTAGTTCGGCAACCCGAGAAACATCAATCAACTGATCAAGCGGCGCCAAGCGCTGAGTAATCTCCAGCCAAAGATCAGTACCGCCTGCCACCAAGCGCGCCTGGGGAGCTTCTTGACGCAATTGCGTTAGCTCCTCCAAAGACACGGGCTGAGCAAAAAATGGCACTGTTCCTGCCGAATCGACGGTCTGAGTGTCGCTTTCTGACGCAGGCAATGCCGCGTCGAACCACTGAGGGCGCTCATAGGGCGTATCATTCATACGCAGCGCGGCATCTCGGATAGGACGATAGCCAGTGCAGCGGCACAAATTACCGCCCAGGGCGGCTTCTAGGCGTTCTGGTGATAGCGGAGAAGGACGCTGCGTAAGATCGCTATGCAAGGTGAAAAGCGACATAACGATACCCGGCGTACAAAAACCACACTGGCTACCATGGGATTCGATCATCGCTTTCTGGGCTGGGTGTAGGCTACCTTTTTCCGACAGCCCTTCAACGGTGACCAAGTGCCTGCCCTGCAGCTGATGGGCAGGCGTAATACAAGCGTTAGCGCTGGTAAACCTTTGCGTGCCAGCTGTTGACTCACCAATCGCCACGGTGCATGCGCCACAGTCACCGGAAGCGCAGCCTTCTTTTGTGCCTGTCTGGGCCAAATGCTCGCGTAATAAGGTTAAAATGCTAGTGTCGGGTGAAACGTCACACCGTTGAGAAGCACCATTGAGCAAGAACGCAATCGTGGCCATGCCAAACTCCGCTGTTGTTGTATAGACCGGCATTGTGTTGACCGATCGGTCAGTATGGCTTGAGCTTGAGACAAAACGCTTCACCTTGCAAGTATTTGCTCGCTGCACAGGAGTGGGGCAAGCTTGTGCGTAATGTTAACTTTTGGGGCGTTAACCCTGCCGCGAAATTCCTCCAGGTCGCTCAGCCATGCCACTCTTTTAAGGGACTCTTTTAATGACTGTCATATCTGCCATTCAAGAAAATCCGAGCCGTGAAAGGGTTGAGGCGACTATTCTGGCTGCCGCTGAGGAGGTGTTCTCTCAGCACGGCTATCGCGGGGCGAGCTTGCAAGTGATCGCTGATCGAGCCGGTCTCCCCAAAGCCAATATTTTGTACTACATGGGCAGTAAGCAAGCGCTTTATGTGCGACTGCTTAACCGCATGATGCGTCGTTGGAACGAAGTGCTCGAAGACATTACCCCCGATAGCGATCCAGCGACGGTGCTCAGTGACTTCATACGCACTAAGTTGGTGCTTGGGCAGCGCTACCCCGAAGGTTCAAAACTCTTTGCGGCGGAAATTTTAGCCGGTGCGCCGTTTTTGAATGATTACTTAGCGGGAGAATTACGTGAGTGGGTAGCCTCGCGCGCGATGATTATGCGCCAATGGTCGGCACAAGGAAAAATGGACGCCGTAGATCCCCGCTGGCTAATTTTCCTGATTTGGTCTTCTACCCAGCATTACACTGAATATAGCGCTCAGGTGAGCGGTATTCTAGGCCGGGATGCGTTAACCGCCGATGACCTTGAGTCGATTTCGTCCTTTCTTGAGCACGTTATCCTAAAAGGCTGCGGTGTGGCGTTACCTGCTCACCAGCCAAGTGTTGGCCGTCCATCGGGTGGAGAAGTGAGTTTCGAATGAACGTCTTACCCATTGACGAGCATCTTGAACAGCTGACAACCGTCTTACGCACCGGTAATCGGCTAATGTTAATTGCTCAGCCGGGGGCGGGGAAGACCACCCGCGTGCCGCTCTGTTTGCTAGAAGAAGCTTGGGTCAAAGGCCAAAAGCTGCTTTTGCTCGAGCCGCGCCGGGTTGCCGCGAGATTAGCGGCTGACTTTATGTCCCAGCAATTGGGTGAGAACGCGGGTCAAACGGTGGGGTATCGAATGCGCGGCGATAGCTGTGTGAGCGCGCAAACCCGCTTGGAGGTGGTCACTCAAGGCGTACTCGCCCGCATGCTGCAAGATGACCCGCTGTTAGAAGGCGTTGCCGGGATCATTTTTGATGAGTTCCATGAACGGAGCTTAGAAGCCGATGTGGGCTTAGCGTTAACACTGGATGTGCAGACCAGTATTCGCGATGATTTACGCTTACTGGTGATGTCGGCAACCTTGGATGTCGAAGCACTCAAGCGGGTGTTGGGCGAGCAGGTACCTGTTATTGAGTGCCAGGGGCGCCAGTATCCTGTTGCGACGGCTTATCGTCCTTCCCTGAGTGATGAGGAGAGCGTTAGCCACGCGCTTCGGGTGGTCGAGGAAGCGTTATCACTGCCTGATACCCAGGACATACTGGCCATCTTGCCGGGTGTCGCCGAAATTAATCGCTTAGTTCAGGTGCTGGAAAAAGCGTTGCCCCATCTGGCGATTAGGCCGCTACACGGCAGAATGGGTATTGCTGAACAGCAGGCAGCCTTAGCGGCGAACACATCAAAACAGCGAATTATCGTCTCCACCGCCATCACCGAATCGAGCATCACCGTGGATGGTGTGAATGTGGTGATTGACGGTGGCCTGGAGCGAGTGCCGCTTTTTCAGCCGCGTACCGGGCTAACCCGTTTAACGACCCGGCGGATTAATCGTGCTAGCGCCGATCAACGTCGGGGGCGAGCGGGGCGCCAAAGCCCAGGGCTGTGTTTTCGCCTCTGGGCTCAAGAGCAGACTCTGGCGCCCTATGGCGAGCCCGACATTCAGCAAGCGGACCTTTCTGGCGTTGTCCTTGAGTTAGCCTGCTGGGGAGTTGCATCGCCAAGCGAGCTGCAATGGGTAACGCCGCCACCTGAAGGTGCCTGGCAAAGTGCTCAGTCGCTGCTTGTGCAGCTTGGCGTGTTAGATGAGCAGCAACGGCTGACCCCGTTGGGTCGCCGTTGCGCTAAGTGGCCTGTTGAGCCGCGCATAGCCGTTATGCTCGAACGCGCTGCTGATGTACAAACAGTGCCGCTGGCCTGCGCGTTAGCGGCGCTGCTGGAGGAGCGCGACAGCGCTGAGCGGTCACTGCACGACGCGTTAGCACTGCGGCTGCGTCAGCCTAAGCGTTTTCCAAGCTGGCAGCGAGAAGCGCTCAAGCTGGCAAAACGAGCGGGGGTCGCGCTCAGGGACGCTGGTTCAGAACCGCTTGGCCCGCTTTTAGCGTTGGCGTACCCAGACCGGATCGGCCAACAAATAAGCCCGGGTACCTTTCGACTCGCCAATGGCAAAACTGTCACACTGTCGTTAAACGATGCGTTGGCCCATCAAGCTTATGTAGTCGCTGTGGCTTTGAATAGCGCGGCAGACGATCAGGCGCGAATTATTGCCGGTGAGCCGTTAAGCGTGGCGTCATTGTTGGCGCTCTATCCTAAGAGTGGCCAATGGCAGGCACGGGTGGCGTGGTCCCAACAGGGCGGCCGTTTAATCGGTGAAGAAGTGCAGGCCCACGCAGGCTTGGTACTGGCTAGGCGACCTTTGGCACATTTACCCGAGGACGCCGTTATCCAAGCGCTGTTAACGGCTGTGCGCCAACAGCCCAGGTGGTTATTTAGCGATAAGCTACAGCAACTGCGTGGGCGAATGGCATTGCTACGTTCAAGCCTAGGCGATGCTTGGCCTGACTGGTCAGAGCAGGCGCTGTTGGCATCGTTAGAGCGTTGGTTAGCGCCTTATCTGGGGGGGATCAAGCGGCTGAGTCAACTTGAGAAACTGCCTTTAGAACACTACTTATTGAATACGTTAAGCTGGTCGCAGCAGAGTGAATTTGAGCAGTTAACCCCGTTAGCGATTGCTGTGCCGAGTAGCAAGCGGGCCACGCTGGATTACCTACCTTGTCTTGAGCAGCGTCCGCCGGTGTTGGCTTTAAAGCTGCAAGAAGCGTTCGGCTGGCAGACAACGCCCACCGTCGCGAATGGCATGGTGGCGGTGATGATTCATCTGCTTTCGCCAGCCCGCCGCCCGCTACAAATCACCCAGGATTTAGCCAGCTTTTGGCAAAATAGCTATCCCCAGGTACGCAAGGAGATGCGTGGTCGTTACCCAAAGCACCCATGGCCTGAAAATCCGCTGACGGCCATCGCCACGGCCAAGACTAAACACCGAACGGCGAAGTAATCGGTTATTTAGCCTCTGCGGCGCAAGAGCACTTTTTCAATTTCAATTACCAGGTAAATCGCGATGCTAGCGAGTACGATCGCTAGCCAGTGGATAGTACGCAGTCCTTCACTGGCGAAGATGAGCTGCATAAAGGGTAAATACGTGAATGCCATCTGCAGCAGCATCACTAGGCCAATGGCACACCACACCGGGCGGCTGCCGAAAATGCCGTTAAGCGAGCAGGTGCTAGCGATCAAAAAGCGGCTATTAATTAAATAAGCAGCGCTTCCCGTTACCAACATATTGACCGCTCCCGAGCGGGCCAGGGCAATGCTTTCGCCTTGAGCGAGTAGCCAGGAAAAAATACCAAAAACGCCCGCTAGCAGTAATATCGATACGAAGATGACGCGCCAGAGTAGGAACATATCCAGCAAAGCGGCATCCGGATCGCGGGGCTGGCGTTCCATCAAATCAGCTTCGCCATGTTCAAAAGCGAGTGCCAATCCCAAGGTAATGGCCACCACCATGTTGACCCAAAGGGCTTGTAGCGGTGTCACCGGCAGCGTTGAACCCGCTAGCACGGCCAACATAATGGCCAAGCCCTGGGCGCCATTAGTGGGCAAAATAAACGTAATCGTTTTACGAATGTTGTCGTAAACCTTACGCCCTTCTTTAATCGCCTTAACGATGGTGGCGAAGTTGTCGTCTGCCAGCACCATTTCAGCGGCCTCCTTGGCAGCTTCCGTACCCTGAACGCCCATGGCGACCCCAACGTCTGCGCGTTTTAACGCCGGGCCATCATTAACGCCGTCACCTGTCATTGCGCAGACACCGCCGCGAGACTGCATGGCTTTTACCAACCTGAGCTTATGCTCAGGTGAAGCACGAGCAAAAACATCGACTGCTACGATAATGTCTTCAAGTTCGGCGTCCGACATTGATTCAATTTCTCGCCCGGTAACCGCACGCTGGGTTTGTGAAAAGCCAAGCTGCTTAGCGATGGCTTTGGCGGTGGTCGCATGGTCTCCGGTAATCATTACAGGGCGAATGCCCGCGGCTAAGCATTGCTTCACCGCTTGAATGGCTTCCTCGCGGGGCGGATCAAGCAGGCCAATGATGCCCACTAGCGTTAGCCCTTGTTGTAACGTCTCGTGCTCAAGGGGTTGTTCGCTTGTTGCCAGCCCCTCTGCTATTGCCAACACCCTCAAACCACGGGAGGAGAGAACGTCAATACGCTCTTCCCAAACGCTATTTTCAAGTGGTGAAGTGCCAGATTTATCTCGTACTTGGCTACACATCTCCAGCAGTCGGTCAGGCGCACCCTTAATCAGCACGCGGCGCTTTTCGTCCATGGTGTGCATGGTGGCCATGTACTTATGTTCAGACTCGAACGGAATCGCATCAAGGCGAGGGTGGTCTTCACGTAACGGCTTGATAGCAATTCCGGCTTTCTCCGCAGCGACGATCAGCGCGCCTTCGGTGGGGTCACCGTGGATGCTAAATAGACCTTCTTTAGGGACAAGTTCTGCATCGTTACAGAGGGCCGCCACACGCAGAAAGTGCCTGAGAGCTGAGTCTTCGTCAGCGCTGGTACGCTTTTTTTGACAGCCATCATCTGCATCGACTTGATAAAGATTGCCCTCAGGCGCGAAGCCAATACCGTCGATTGTATAGCGTGTATTGGCTAGCCAAATGGCCTGGGCGGTCATCTCATTGCGCGTTAGCGTACCGGTTTTGTCTGAGAAAATGGTTGAAATAGAGCCGAGAGTTTCCACTGCGGGGAGTCGGCGGATGATGGCGTTTTGTTTCGCCATGCTTTGAACGCCTAACGCAAGGCTGATGGTGACGATGGCGGGCAACCCTTCGGGAATGGCTGCGACAGCTAAGCCAACGGCGGCCATAAACATTTGGTCGATGGGTTGGCCATGGATAAGGGTTCCCAGCAATGCAGTAAGCCCTGCAGCGCCTAAAATAAAGAGGGCTAACAGCCGTCCTGCACGATCCAGCTGTCTCAGAAGCGGCGTTTTAAGCTGCTCAACACCACGCAGAAGCTCAGAAATTTTCCCAATTTCAGAGTGACTGCCAGTAGCAACCACTAAGCCTTTAGCAGTGCCTTGCACCACCATCGTACTGGCGTAAGCCATAGAACTGCGCTCAGCCAAATCGGCATCTGCTGCTACCGGCGAGGTTTTCTTTTCGACAGGCACAGATTCGCCGGTCAAGGCGGCCTCGTCTGTACAAAAACGTTTGGTTTCAATTAATCGCAAGTCAGCGGGGACACGATCACCACTTTCGATAAGCACGATATCGCCGGGCACTAATGATTCAGCAGGCACCGTGCTGCGCTGTCCATCACGCAAAACGTTAGCTTGAGGGGAGAGCATATTGCGTATGCTTTGCAGCGCCTGTTCCGCTTTGCCTTCTTGTAAAAAACCAATCAGGGCAATGATGACAACGACGCCAACAATGGCTGCTGCATCCAGCGCATGACCTAAAAAGAGGCTGGCAACGGCGGCGGCGACCAAGATTAGCATGAGGATATTATTGAACTGATCGGCAAGCCGCTTATACCAGGAGCGGCCTTGTGATTGTTGAATCAGGTTGGGGCCGACGCTGGCTAGTCGCTCAGCAGCGTCTTGGTTGGATAAGCCTTCTGGAACAGAGCTTTGTCGGGTTAACGCATCATCGATACTACAGCTATGCCAAGGCCGCTCTTTTTCTTCAATATTGGGCGTTGTCACTCGTCAATACCCCTTATAGCCAGGTTATGACATAAACATATAGCAACTATGCTGCAATGCAGTGATCGAGAGCAAGGAAGGTGCGGTTAAATTGAGAAGATACTCCCATTAATCGCGTCTTATCCGATATTATTCGGGGATTTCGCCAGGAATACGATAGCGTACACCGTCAACCCGTTCTTCTTCGTAGCGTTGATTTTCCTCTTCAGGCACAACGCCGATGACGGTTTCCTGAGAGCCGTCCGGCCATGTATAAGTCGTACAGCCTGTGGTCAGTAGGGGAACAATCACCAATATTGCAATGAAGGGTAGTGCGAGGTGGCGCTTGAACATAGGACACTCCATGGGTGGCGCTGATCCTGAGAATAAGTTGAGTATCGCATATTGAGAAATCATAGGTTGCTATTTTTCTGGTTGTAAATGAGGAGGTTTCGCCCCTATATCTTTTATGCCTGCCTATGATAAAGGTGGTGAGCCCTTAATACTGGAATGAATGCGAGCGTGTAAATTCCCTTGGAGGTTTTATGTGGTCGGTGGTGAAGTCGGTTTTAGCAGCTTTGCTAGGCGTTCAAAGCAATCAAAAGCGACAGGAAGACTTCAGCAGCGGGAAGCCTGCCGCTTACATAGTCACGGGGGTTGTGATTACGCTGCTGTTCGTTTTGGTGCTTATTTTCTTGGCAAGGTTTGCCGCCCGCTGAAAAGCGTTGATAGGGTTAAATAAGCAAAACGTGACGAATGTCATATATTTTCTATACTACTAATATCTGATTTAAACTTGCGCTAATTTAACTATAAGCAATAACAACAATAATCCTGGCTGGAGGTGTCTATGCATTCATGGTGGCGGTGGCTATCAGTCATATTCCTGGTGACAGGCATTTCACAGGCTCAGGCGAATGGCTGGAATATGCCCGTTGGGGTGACCGATACGAGCGGTGATATTTACGGCCTACACATGACCATCTTTTGGATATGCGTCGTCATTGGTGTGCTGGTATTTGGGGCGATGTTCTACTCTTTGTTTCGCTATCGCCACTCCAAAGGCGCAAAAGCTTCACACTTCCATGAGCACACCGGTGTTGAAGTATTATGGACCGCCATACCGCTGCTGATTCTTGTCGGTATGGCAGTCCCCGCCACTGCCACTTTGAAAGATATGTATGACCCTTCCGATGCCGAGTTAGACGTCATGGTTACCGGCCAACAGTGGCGCTGGCGCTATGAGTACCTTGGCGAGGATGTGGCGTTTACCTCCAATATGAGTACGCCAAGAGCACAAATTAGTGGCGAAGAGGTGCGCGGGGAACATTACTTATTAGAGGTTGATGAGCCGTTAGTGCTGCCAATTAACCGGAAAATACGCTTTCTGATGACGTCGGACGATGTCATTCACTCTTGGTGGGTGCCGGATTTAGCCGTTAAACAAGACAGTATTCCTGGTTTTATTAATGAGAACTGGGTAAAGATTAACGAGCCGGGTATTTACCGTGGCCAGTGTGCTGAGCTATGTGGTATCGACCATGGGTTTATGCCGGTGGTAGTTCACGCAATGGAAGAAGCGGCGTTTGACGACTGGCTGGTCGAGCGAAAGGAGGCGGCTGCTGAAGAGGCCATGGGAGTTGACCGAGAATGGGCAATGGAAGAGCTAGTGGAACGGGGCGAGTCAGTTTACCAATCGATCTGCTCGTCTTGTCACCAAGTCGATGGACAAGGGTCACCGCCAGTATTCCCTGCGTTAGCCAATAACGAACAGTTGATCCGCGATGTAGATTGGCATCTTGATAAGGTTCTGAATGGGGTGTCCGGTGCGGCAATGCCTGCTTTCCGAAACACGTTGAATCCCGTTGAAATTGCCGCCGTGGTTACCTATACAAGGAATGCGTGGGGTAACGAGACTGGCGATGTCGTGCAGCCCTCAACGGTGGCTGAACAAATTGCTGAGTAAAATAGGTTTGCCACAATCGACGACTACAATAATCTTTCTCGGAGAGACTTATGGCGCCCAAACTACCACCACAGCCCCCCTTGCAACACGGCACAACGGCTGTCGCCGATGGCCCGGCTCATGGCCATGCGGCACCGCCAAAAGGTATTTGGCGCTGGCTGATCACCACAAATCACAAAGAAATCGGCACCCTTTATCTAATTTTCTCGCTGACGATGTTTTTTATTGGCGGGATATTTGCCTTAGTAGTGCGTGCTGAACTCTTTCAGCCCGGCTTGCAGTTGATAGAGCCTGAGTTTTTCAACCAAATGACCACCATGCATGGCCTGATTATGGTGTTCGCTGCGGTGATGCCAGCTTTTACTGGGCTAGCGAACTGGATGATACCGCTTCAAATTGGCGCGCCGGATATGGCGTTGCCCCGCTTGAATAACTTTAGCTTTTGGCTGCTGCCGGTGGCCTTTACGCTGCTACTTTCAACATTGTTTATGCCAGGCGGCGGCCCTAATTTTGGCTGGACCTTCTATGCACCGCTGTCGACTAATTACGGACCACCCTCTACTACCTTCTTTATTTTGGCGCTGCATATTGCCGGTATTAGCTCGATTCTGGGCGCGATCAACATTATTGCCACTATTTTGAACATGCGTGCGCCAGGCATGCGCTTAATGGATATGCCGCTATTTGTTTGGACATGGCTGGTCACTGCTTTTCTGCTAATTGCGGTAATGCCGGTATTGGCGGGTGTTATCACCATGATGCTGATGGATATTAATTTTGGCACTAGTTTCTTTAATGCGGCAGGCGGTGGTGATCCGGTGCTGTTTCAACACCTATTCTGGTTCTTTGGCCACCCTGAAGTGTACATTATGATCTTGCCCGCCTTTGGGATTGTCTCGGCGATTATCCCTACCTTTGCGCGTAAGCCACTGTTTGGTTATGCATCAATGGTATATGCCACGGCTGCCATCGCGCTGCTGTCATTTTTGGTCTGGGCTCACCATATGTTTGTGGTAGGGCTACCCTTGGTGGCGGAGTTGTTCTTTATGTATTCCACCATGCTGATCGCCGTGCCTACTGGGGTAAAGGTGTTCAACTGGATCACCACCCTGTTTCGTGGCTCGATTAGTTTTGAATCACCGATGCTCTTTGCGCTTGCCTTTGTGGTGTTATTTACCATCGGTGGCTTTTCAGGATTAATGTTGGCGATTGCGCCAGCGGACTTTCAATATCACGACACCTACTTTGTTGTGGCTCACTTTCACTATGTGCTCGTGCCCGGCGCTATTTTTGCCATCATGGCGGGGGTTTATTACTGGTTGCCGAAATGGACAGGGCACTATCCCAATGAACGGTTGGCCCAGTGGCATTTTTGGTTCTCGGTGATTGGCGTCAATCTGACTTTCTTCCCCATGCATTTCGCTGGCTTGGCGGGTATGCCAAGGCGTATCCCCGACTATGCCCTGCAATTTGCCGACTTCAATTTACTATCCAGTATCGGCGCTTTCTTCTTCGGTGCATCACAGCTGCTATTTGTTCTGGGCGTCATACTCTGCGTCCGCGGCGGTAAGAAAGCACCGGCTAAAGCCTGGGAGGGGGCGGTGGATCTAGAGTGGACGGTACCCAGCCCCGCGCCACTGCACACCTTTGAGACGCCACCCGTGTTTCATCGTGCTTCCACCTAAATCACATCGACCACTAGGTCAATGAGGTGTTATGGACAGTCGAGACCAAGCACAAGTGGGGGTCCGCCGCACGGTGATAAGGACAATCGCCGCACTGATTGGCATGTTTGCGTTTGCCTTTGCACTTGTTCCTTTATATGACGTTTTTTGCCGCATCACGGGCATTAACGGCAAGGTTGACGCTACTGCGCAGAGCGTTGTCCATGAGGAAGTGGATGAAACCCGTGTGATCAATGTGCAATTTATCACCAGGGGTAGCCCCGGCTTGCCATGGCGAATGAGTGCTGAAACGCATCAGATGAGCGTGCATCCAGGGCAAATGGCGGAAGTGGACTTTACATTTACCAATAATAGCCACAGTGAAAATTGGGGTAGAGCAGTACCTAGTGTGTCTCCCTCAAATGCCACGCCTCACTTGCGTAAAATCAGCTGTTTCTGTTTCCAAGAGCAGCATTTGCAGGGGGATGAGCGCTTGACCATCCCGCTTGTTTTTCAATTGGCG
Source organism: Halovibrio sp. HP20-59 (assembly GCF_033052795.2). Classification (NCBI taxonomy): domain Bacteria; kingdom Pseudomonadati; phylum Pseudomonadota; class Gammaproteobacteria; order Oceanospirillales; family Halomonadaceae; genus Halovibrio; species Halovibrio sp. HP20-59. The sequence continues at coordinate 418,525 of NZ_JAWJUW020000002.1, read as the reverse complement.
AGAGACCTTCCCGCCGATATTAATACCGTTACGCTGGTGTATACACTGTATCCGGTAGAGCATGAGATTCAAAACGCATCGCTCGATAGCCTCCTTAATAACCGTTTTAAGAGCGACTCCAACAACAATTCCAATAAAAACGAAGTAGCAGGAGAAACGATATGAGCAGTGGTAGCTATTACGTTCCGGCGAGTAGTCGGTGGCCTGTTCTTTGTTCAGTGGCGATGGGTGCCATGATGGTTGGTACTGGCATTACGCTGGTTTATGACACGGGCTTGCCGCTGTTGTTGATTGGCTTGGTAGGAGTTGTGGCGATAATGGGACTCTGGTTCCGCGACGTCATTAACGAGTCTCGCAGAGGGCTTTATGATGCGCAGATGGATCGCTCATTTCGTTGGGGTATGGGCTGGTTTATCTTTTCGGAAGTAATGTTTTTCGCCGCCTTTTTTGGCACACTTTTTTACGTACGCATGTTTGCGATTCCTTGGTTAGGAGGAGAAGGGGCAAAAGGTGTTTCCGCCTTACTGTGGCCCGACTTTGTTGCTACATGGCCGTTGCTAAGTCCACCGGATTCATCCATTGCCGGCCCCGAACAAGTCTTTAGCCCCTGGCAACTGCCTCTTGTCAATACGCTGATTTTGATTACCTCCAGCATTACACTCACCGTTGCTCACGAAGCTTTAAAGGTGGGTGACCGGAAGACATGCCGCAACTGGCTAATGGGCACTGTGCTGTTCGGTTGCTGCTTTATCATGATCCAGGGTGTCGAGTATTACGAGGCCTACGTTCATTATGGTATTACCTTGGAAGCCGGGATTTTTGGTGCGACGTTCTTTATTTTGACCGGTTTTCATGGCGTACATGTGATTATCGGCACGCTGATTTTAGCCACGATGCTGGTGCGTATTCATAAAGGCCATTTTGCTGATGAAAACCACTTTGGTTTTGAGGCCTCCTGCTGGTACTGGCATTTCGTTGACGTGGTTTGGGTGGGGTTATTCGTTTTTGTCTATGTGGTTTAACTCTTAACCGAGCTGGCCGGACCAAAAGCCAAAAATAATCAGCGCCATAAGCAAGCAAGCCAATCCAATGCGCCACTTTAGAGCGATAAGCAGTCGGCGTGAGGAGGTTTGATCACGCAATAAAAAGCCTGCTCCCATGATCAGACTGATAACCATCGCTAGGAAGACGGCGGCAATGAGTAGTTGTAACCACATGATAAAAACCTCTTGGCAATGGCGTTTTTTTAGTTGGTATCTGTTTTGGAGCTTACTCGTGGCGTTAGGTGTCTGCTTAGGACTATGGCAGTGGGAGCGGGCAGATGACAAGCGCTTAGCGCTCGTTAAACGTGAGTCGGCGCCCTCGATGATAGCGCCTAAAACGCCGCCAGCGCAGGGCGCGGAGGTTACCTTGCAGGGAGAGTACTTGGCTGAGCACACGCTCTATTTAGACAATCGTATCGTAGATGGGCGCATTGGCGTGGCTGTGCTAACCCCTTTACGCGACAACCATGGACAACTTTGGTTGGTGCAGCGTGGGTTTTTAGCTACCGGTCCTCATCGCCGTGCACCACAGGCGGCGACTCCTAGCGGCAGCGTCAAGTTGACTGGCGAGTGGCAAGAGGTGCAGGCGGGTGGGCCGCTGTATGGCAATAACAGGGAAGGCTCAAGGCTGCAGCAACTAAGCCTTGAGCCCTGGAAGCCTGTGTTGGGGCCATTTAGCTATAAGGGCTGGCTGCATGCAGAAGAGGGGGATGGGGTGTTAACCCCCTGGTGGGAAGCCAGTGTTATGCCACCCAGTCGGCATGTTGGCTATGCATTTCAATGGTGGGGCCTAGCGCTAGCGGCCTTGGTTGTCATGTTCATCGGCGGGCTTCGGTTACGACGCGATACGAGTTAATGAAAGGCGCCATGCCATAAAGCCATAAAACTACTATCCCATAAAAATAAAGCAGGGGAAGTTTAACATGCAGGATGCCAAGCACATTCGCCGCCAGCGGCTCAAATTAATCCTGATTTTCGTGATATTCGCGGCGCCTATGCTGACTGCTTGGGCAATGGTCGAACTACGTATTGGTATTCCAGAGCAACATACGGCCCATGGGAATGTGGATTTGGCATTACCTATCCTCGATGAATGGCCTTTAACAACATCAGCGGTTGATGACCAAGAAACGTGGATTTTGGCATTTGACTGCGCCCAGCAATGCGAGCAGCGTAAAGATGAGTTTTGGCGACTACACCGCGCGTTAGGCCGTGAAGCGCCGCGGTTAACTCGCCTGAGAATCGGTGGAGACGCTGAACCGCTACCTGGTGAGATGACTAGCCAATGGCGTCATTTGCCGCCTTGGCGGAAAGACAACTCAGTATGGTTGTTCGATCCTAAGGGGAGGCCGGCACTGGCATTTGATTCCAGTGTGGCGACGGGGGATGTGCTTGACGATATTCAGTACTTACTTAAAGTCAATCCCCAGTAAAGTGCGCTAGCCTAAACCGTTGTTAAGGAGACGCCATGCACGATTTAAGTGAGCGCCGCTTACGGTGGCTGGCGCGACTAACGCTATTAGGCACCCTATTGACCGCGGCGGTGATGTTGGTGGGTGCTTGGACACGCTTGGTCGATGCTGGCTTAGGCTGCCCCGATTGGCCGGGATGCTATGGACAGCTACTGGTGCCTGACAGTGAGCTCGCTACCTTGCGTCATCCAGACGTGCCTCTGGAGCCCTTTAAAGCTTGGGTGGAAATGGCCCATCGCTACATTGCCAGCTTTTTAGGGATAGTCGTACTAAGCGTTGTGGTATTAGGCTGGCCGCTGCGTAAATGTCACCACTATCCTTGGCGAGTCAGCGTAACGCTGTTAGGCGTTATTTTGTTGCAAGGCGCCTTTGGTGCCTTCACGGTGACGCTCCAATTATGGCCCCAAGTCGTTACCCTTCACCTGTTAGGCGGGCTAAGTGTGTTGCTGCTGTTCTTTTGGTTGCACCTGCGCTTGCGGCGTGTGTTATTAGCAGGGCTCAAGGTAGAACAGCGCCAGCACGGTAATGCTTGGTGGGCCATGGCAGCTGTGTTGTTAGTCTTGCAGCTGGCGCTAGGCGGTTGGGTATCCAGCAACTATGCCGGTATCGCTTGCCAAGGATTTCCCACCTGTAATGGTCAGTGGCTACCCGCAATGGACCTTAGCGAAGGCTTTCATCTTACCCAAACAGTGGGGCCTAATTACCTTCATGGGCAGCTGCATGCGGACGCGCGGGTCGCCATTCAGTTTGTCCACCGACTGGGGGCCCTGCTATTAGGTATTGGGTTGTTGGCGTTGTGGTGGCGCTATCGTCAATGGCAGGGCGTCGCTAGGCCGCTGACGATCGTCGTCGGGTTGTATGCACTGCAGGTCGTTTTAGGCATGGCCAACGTATGGTTATGGCTCCCCCTGTGGTTGGCACTGCTGCACACAGCGGGCGCTATCGCCTTAGCCATAGGGCTTGTTTGGGCCTGGTGGCATTGGCGTCATCAAGCAATGAGCGCGAACACAACAATAAATTATCCACGTTATAGCGACGTTGTCGCTTAATAAAGGGGCATTGGCATGCGAAATACAACCATGACGCTACCAGCGAGATTGCCGACTGTTATGTGGGGCTGGAAGGAGTTACTTGGCCTCTGCAAACTCAACGTTGTGGCTGTGATGCTAGTGTGTACCGCAGTGGGAATGGCATTAGCCACGCCGGGCCTGCCACCGTTCAACAATGTGTTTTTCGGTTTAATTGGCATTGGGTTAGCTTCTTGCGGGGCTGCCGCTTTTAACCATATTTTAGATCGCCATCTAGATGCGTTGATGAGCCGTACGTCGCGGCGCCCTGTGGCGAGTAAGCGTTTGCCGGTAACGGTAGCATTAGGTTGGGCGAGCCTCTTGTCCAGCGCTGGCTTGGCGCTATTAGCGTGGCAAGTTAATTACTTAACGGCGGCACTAACCTTTGCCTGCCTGATTGGCTATGCGCTGATTTATACGGCTTATCTTAAACGCGCAACGCCGCAAAATATCGTTATCGGCGGTGTTGCTGGTGCGGCCCCCCCCTTATTAGGGTGGGTGGCAATAACCGGCCAAGTCACGCCAGAGGCACTGTTGCTCATGCTGATTATTTTTGCCTGGACGCCGCCACATTTCTGGTCGCTAGCAATTCATAAGCGTGATGATTATGCACGTGCCGACATCCCTATGCTGCCGGTTACTCATGGTATTCCTTTTACGCGGTTGCAAATCTGGTTGTACGGCTGGTTAACCGTATTAACCACGTTAATGCCCGTGATGATCGGTATGAGCGGCGCCCTCTATTTCTTCTCAGTGCTATGCCTTAATGCTCGGTTTATGTTTTGGAATTGGAAAGTCTGGCGAGGGCAGGATACTAGTGCGCCTATCAATGCGTTTTGGTTTTCCATTCGCTATCTGCTGGGCGTTTTTGGAGCGTTGTTGTTAGATCACTATGCAATGGTGCTGGTTTGGTGAGCCAGCCGTATGCATCGGCACAACTTTTCGCATATTTAAGGCTGTTGAGAATGTGTCGCATGTTGTCCATATAACCAATAGACGACCATATATAGATGCTATTAGCCGATCAGTGGTACAAGGGTGTACAATTGTTGTTAAGTAATTTGAACGCTTAACAAGGAGTCTTATGAACTCAACGATAGCGATAGCTCTATTGGTGGTGGCACTGGTGGTCATTGTGGGCTTGTGCATCTACGCTTGGCGTCTACGCAAAGAAGTTCGCCGCCGAGAAGCGTATCGACGCGACGAAGACATGCGCGCGCAGAGTAACAGCTTAGAAAACCTTGATTACGTAGCCAGCGCATTGGTTCAAGAGCAGGTCGATATTACCGAGGGTGCATGGCGTTGTAAGGTACTATTGGAAATTATCGATCCGAGTTTAACCGAAAAGTCCGAATTTGCGGCGTTTGCAGAGCACTACAACCGTACTAGCCACCTGAAAACTCACTCGGCCCGTCAACAGCTGACTCCCCGTGAGCGTATGCAAGAAGACAAAGAGCGGTTAATAGTGGAAGATGACACGCGAAAAGCCGTATTGAAGGCTGCCCAGGCCGTATTGACGTGGCGTGCTAAAGGTCCGAGCGCCCTGCATTAAAACACTGTGAGCGATCTTGCGCGCAGCTCAACGCATAGCAAACTATTTTTTAGTACCCGCTTTTTAGTGCTCGTTGCGGCAATTTTGCTATGCTAACTGATGTCGGTATCGGCAAAAAGTTGATACCTTGGCATGGTTGCCTTCTAGCGCTGACGCGTTGATGGCAAGCATATCGTTTTGCATTGCCTAAGCAACTTGTGTTTAGTGATGCTGAACAAGCGAAAAATGGATGCTCTCGCAATAAGAAGCATTGGATAGATTTGGCCAATCATGGTCACTTCAGCATTGGATCAAGAAGGAGTCTTGCATGAACAAATCAACCACTGGCTTGCTAATCGGTTCCGCATTGGTAGTCGGCCTTTCTGGCTGCGCCAGCTCGGCGTCACAGTCTTCCGGTCAATCAAGCGCGAGCAGCGACCGTAGCTGGTATCAGCACCCCGCAGTCTGCGGCCTAGCAGGTGGCGTTATCGGTGGCAGCATCGGCTATGCTACAAGCAGTGATTCTGATGAAGAAAACGGTGCCGCTACCGGTGCCGCTGCTGGTGCCGCTATCGGCGGTTTACTATGTGCTGATCGCACGCCTGAGCCGGTTGCGCCCCAGTGCCCAAGCTACGGCGAAGTACCTGCTGGTGTCGCTGTTGATGCTGAAGGCTGCCCGCTTGACTCTGATAATGACGGTGTGCCCGATTACCGTGATCAGTGCCCAGGCACACCGGCTGGCGTTGCAGTGAATGCCAACGGCTGCCCGCTTGATTCCGATAACGACGGTGTGCCGGATTATCGTGACCAGTGCCCCAACACGCCTGCTGGCGTTGAAGTGAATGCTCTTGGTTGCCCGGACAGTGTCGTCCTGCAAGAAGTTAACTTCGAGTTTGACTCTGCTCAGTTAACTCCGAATGCACAGCGTGTACTGAACGATGTCGCTCAGCGTCTGGTTAACAATCCAGATGTACGCGTAAGCATCGAAGGTCACACTGATTCACGCGGTTCTGACGAGTACAACAAAAACTTGTCACAAGAGCGTGCCCAGTCTGTGGCGTCTTACCTCGCTAGCCGTGGTGTAGCCTCTAACCGCATGCGTGCGGTAGGTTACGGTGAAGAGCGTCCGATCGCCTCTAACGAGACTGAAGAAGGCCGCTTCCAGAACCGTCGCGTCGAATTGGATGAGTGGAACTAAGTTCACTTATTCTTTGTGTTTTGTTGATTGCCTTATGAAAAGTTAGTTGCAATTCACGGTAAAGAAACGGGAGGCTTATGCCTCCCGTTTTTATTTTAAGCCGTCAGCAAGTCTGCTAGTCTTGCTGCTGTTTGTGTTTTGTACCCCCCCAAGACCATTGATAGCGAAATGTGATCCTTGGTATGGATCACCACTGCGCTCAAGGAACCTGAATGCCTATTGTGACACTGCCCGACGGCAGTCAAAGAACGTTTGAAGAACCGCTGACCATTATGCAGCTCGCAGAATCCATTGGCCCTGGTTTGGCTAAGGCCTGTGTTGCTGGGAAGATAGACGGTGTGCCGGTGGATGCCGCAGACCTTATTGAGCAAGATGCTCAAGTGGCTATTATTACCGCACGGGATGCAGAAGGGCTGGAGATTATTCGCCACTCCTGCGCGCATTTGTTGGGTCATGCGGTTAAACAGATGTATCCCGAAGCTAAAATGGCGATCGGGCCAGTGATTGATGATGGTTTCTACTACGATATCGAATTCGGTCAATCCGTGACGCCGGAAGATCTGGAAACGATTGAAGCGCGTATGCAGTCACTGATTGAGCGCGAATACGACGTGGTACGTGAATACGTTGACCGCGATCAGGCAATGCTGACCTTTTTGCACCGTGATGAACCGTATAAGCAAGAGATTATCCGTGATATTCACGATGACGCAACGATTCGGCTCTATCATCACGAAGAGTATGTCGACATGTGTCGCGGGCCGCACGTGCCGAATACCCGTCACTTAAAAGCTGTTAAGCTGACTAAGCTAGCCGGTGCCTATTGGCGCGGAGACGCTGCTAATACCATGCTGACGCGTATCTACGGCACCGCATGGGCCGACAAGAAACAGCTAAAGGCGTATCTTAAGCGTCTTGAAGAAGCAGAAAAGCGTGACCATCGTAAGCTGGCACGTAAGATGGACTTGTTTCATATCCAGGAAGAAGCGCCGGGCATGGTGTTTTGGCACCCCAATGGTTGGACGATTTACCAAGCCCTGGAAGACTACATGCGCAAGGTTCAGCGTGAGCATGGCTATCAAGAGATTAAAACACCGCAGGTGGTTGATCTCTCGTTATGGAAAAAGTCAGGCCACTGGGGGCATTACAGTGAATTGATGTTCACCACCGAGTCGGAAAAGCGCGAATACGCGGTGAAGCCGATGAACTGTCCTTGCCATGTCCAGGTATTTAACCAGGGGTTGAAAAGCTACCGGGACTTACCGCTGCGTTTGGCCGAATTTGGTAGCTGCCATCGTAATGAGCCTTCCGGTTCGCTGCATGGCCTGATGCGCGTGCGTGGCTTTACCCAGGATGATGCCCATATCTTCTGTGCCGAAGGTCAAATTCAGGCGGAAGCGGAAGATTTTATAGCGCTAACACTGCAAGTGTATAAAACACTTGGCTTTGAAGACGTGGAGCTTAAGCTGTCTACCCGGCCAGACGATTTCTTGGGCGAGGAAGGCATGTGGGATCAGGCTGAGCAGGGGCTTGAGGCGGCGTTGAATGCAACGGGTTTAGCCTGGGATCTGCAGCCAGGCGAGGGCGCCTTTTATGGCCCTAAAATTGAGTTTGCGTTGCGAGACTGCCTGAATCGTGTCTGGCAATGTGGTACACTACAACTCGATTTTAACTTGCCAGGGCGCTTAGGGGCTCAATACGTTGATGAAGACGGCGCACGTAAGACCCCGGTAATGCTTCACCGTGCTATTTTAGGCTCCTTCGAGCGTTTCTTGGGGATTCTAATTGAGCACTATGCGGGTGCTATGCCATTATGGCTTGCGCCACAGCAAGCAGTCGTCATGACCATCACCGATTCACAGCGCGAATATGCGCTTGATTTGGAGAAACGTCTGCAAAAAAGTGGCTTGCGGGTTAAAGCGGACTTGAGGAACGAGAAGATCGGCTTTAAAATCCGTGAGCATACGCTACAGAAAGTTCCCTATCTCCTGGTGGTAGGAGATAAGGAAGTCGAAGCTGACTCAGTGGCCGTGCGAACACGCAGCGGCGAAAACCTCGGTACAATGACGGTCGATGAATTTATTGAGCGCCATACTGTCGAGAGAGCAGCCCTGGCGACATCGTCAATTGCCTAAGGAGACGGAGCGATCAAGAGAAGCAACCAGCGCGGGCGTCCAGCCGACAAACGCCCACCAATGAACGAGCGAATTGTTGAAGAAGAAGTACGCTTAATCGGTAGTGACGGTGAGCAGTTGGGTGTTGTGCCCACCACCGAAGCGCTAGAGCGTGCTGCGTCTGAAAACTTAGATCTCGTGCAAATTTCGAATGCCGACCCCATTGTCTGTAAGATCATGGATTACGGCAAATTCGTTTTTGAGACCAAGAAGCAGAAAGCGGCTCAAAAGAAGAAGCAGAAGCAAATCCAGGTTAAGGAAGTTAAATTCCGTCCTGGCACCGACGAAGGCGATTATCAGGTCAAGCTTAAAAATCTGACGCGCTTTTTGGAAGGTGGTGACAAGGGCAAAGTCACACTGCGCTTCCGTGGTCGTGAAATGGCGCACCAGGACATCGGTCGTAAGCTGATGGAGCGGATCGCGGCAGACCTGGAAGAGATCGGAGTGGTTGAGTCCTTCCCGAAAATGGAAGGGCGCCAGATGATCATGATTATTGCCCCGAAAAAGAAGTGATCCAACGGCGTTGTCAACGGGCCATCGCAAAGGCGGTGGTCGGCCCTGGGTTTTCTAAAAAATATCGAGCGGAGTTTTCCTCATGCCGAAAATCAAAAGCAACAGTGGCGCTGCCAAGCGCTTCAAGAAGACGGCTAATGGCTTTAAGCACAAGCAGTCTTTCCGTAGCCACATCTTGACTAAGAAGTCGACCAAGCGTAAGCGTCAACTGCGTGGAATGAAGCAAATCCACGCATCTGATAAAGCGCTCATCCAGCGTATGCTGCCGAATTTATAAGTCGGGATTTCGTTTTTCTGAGTGTGCTTTTTTTGCCGCTCAGCCTTAAAGTCAGGAGTGTGTTATGACTCGAGTTAAACGTGGCGTAGTAGCGCGTCGTCGCCATAAAAAAGTATTGAAACTTGCTAAAGGTTACTACGGAGCGCGTTCGCGTGTTTTCCGCGTTGCCAAGCAAGCCGTTATTAAAGCTGGTCAGTACGCTTATCGTGACCGTCGTAATCGTAAGCGCCAGTTCCGCGCGCTATGGATCCAGCGTATTAATGCTGGCGCACGCGTCAACGGTATGTCTTACAGCCGCTTTGTCGGCGGTCTTAAGAAAGCCGGTATCGAAATCGACCGCAAAGTATTGGCCGATTTGGCAGTACACGAGAAGGCTGCATTTGCTGCCATCGTGGAAAAAGCCAAGGCTGCCCAATAAGGTAGCGTTCACTGGACACTTGCCCGTGTAACGTACCTGAGGTCATTTCAGAGTGACCCAAGCAGGGGAAGAGCAGCCGCTCTTCCCCTGTTTTTTTGTTACCTTTAACGTGCCACGCCATCTTGATGGATGGACACCGCTTAATTCGGAGTGAAACGGATGGATCACCTTCCTACTCTGGTATCTGAGGCGCGCGACGCCATTCAGGCCGCGCAGAGTGTCGCCGCACTAGACGAGTTACGAGTACGCTATTTAGGGAAGAAAGGTGAGGTAACCGCCTTGCTGAAAGGTTTGGGTAAGCTTTCTGCTGATGAGCGCCCGGCAGCGGGTGAGCGTATTAATCAGGCCAAACAGGCCCTGGCCGATGAAATCGACGCTAAGCGCCAGGAGCTTGAGAGTGCCGCGCTGAATACTCGTTTGGCCGCCGAGCGTATTGATGTCACCTTGCCTGGGCGAGGCCAGTCAAACGGCGGTTTACATCCCGTGACGCGAACGCTTGAGCGAATCGAAGGGTTGTTCACGCGCATTGGCTATGACGTTGCCCTTGGCCCCGAAATTGAAGATGACTATCATAATTTCGAAGCGCTCAATATTCCTGCGCATCATCCGGCCCGTGGCATGGCGGATACCTTTTACTTTGATGCCAAGCGTTTGCTCCGTACCCACACCTCGCCGGTGCAGGTGCGCACGATGAAAAGCAGTGAGCCGCCCATTCGCATTGTTTGCCCAGGGCGCGTTTATCGCAGTGATTCAGATCTGACCCATACGCCCATGTTCCACCAAGTGGAAGGTCTATTGGTCGATGAAGATGTTAGTTTTGCGGACCTGAAGGGCACGATCGAAGACTTTTTGCAGGCGTTTTTTGAGCGCGATGACCTCTCGGTACGCTTCCGTCCGTCTTATTTCCCCTTTACTGAACCGTCTGCTGAAGTGGATATTCAGTGTGTAATGTGCAGCGGTGCCGGTTGCCGCGTTTGTTCCCATAGCGGTTGGCTGGAAGTCATGGGTTGCGGCATGGTGCACCCTGAAGTCTTCCGTCACTCGGGTATCGACTCTGAGCGCTATACGGGCTTCGCCTTCGGGATGGGTGCAGAGCGTTTGGCGATGCTGCGCTATGGCGTTAATGACTTACGTTTATTCTTTGAAAACGATTTGCGTTTTCTACGTCAATTCGTTTAAGTCCGCTGCCGGAGACAGGAATACCATGAAATTTTCAGAACAATGGCTGCGAGAGTGGGTTTCACCGCAGTTAGATACCCAGGCAGTGGCCGACCAAATCACCATGGCGGGCTTGGAAGTTGATGCCGTTGAGCCAGTGGCCGCCTTCTTCAGTGGTGTAGTAGTCGCAGAGGTGCTGAGTAAAGAGAAGCACCCTGACGCAGATAAGCTCAATGTGTGCACCGTTAATGACGGTAGCGGCGAACCTGTCCAGGTTGTCTGCGGGGCGCCCAATGTCGACGTGGGTCAGAAAATTCCCTTTGCACAGGTGGGCGGTGTGCTGCCGGGTGACTTCAAAATCAAAAAAGCCAAGTTGCGAGGTGTGGAATCCCGCGGGATGATTTGTTCGGCATCCGAGTTGGGGCTTGAAGAAGAAACGTCACCAGGGATTCTTGTGTTATCGGCGTCAGCCCCGGTAGGCGTTGATTTCAGACAGTTCATGCAACTTGATGATATGACGATTGAAGTCGATCTGACGCCCAATCGCGGTGATTGCCTAAGCATTAAAGGTTTGGCACGTGAGGTGGGTGTGCTAAACCGTTTGCCGGTTAACGGGCCTAACATCAAGCCAGTGGCTGCTGAGATTGAGGATAGCTTTGCGGTCAGTGTTGAGGCGCCCGAGCAGTGTCCACGATACATCGGCCGCGTTATCAAAGGCGTCAATGTTAACGTCGATACCCCGCTGTGGATGGTCGAACGATTGCGCCGCAGCGGCGTGCGCTCTATTGACCCAGTGGTAGACGTCACTAACTACGTCATGCTTGAGCTGGGCCAGCCGCTGCACGCCTTTGACCGCGACAACCTGCAGGGCGGCGGTATGGTGGTTCGCATGGCCAAGCCGGATGAGCGTTTAACGCTGCTTGATGGTAGCGATATGGCGCTACGCCCAGAAACCCTGGTGATTGCTGATCATTCCGGCCCGCTTGCCATGGCGGGAGTGATGGGCGGTCAAAACTCTGGTGTTAATAAAAGCACCCAGACTATTTTCCTTGAATCAGCGTTCTTTACTCCGCTTGCCATTGCCGGCCAAGCGCGCTCCTACGGGCTGCACACCGATGCCTCGCATCGTTTTGAGCGCGGCGTCGACCCGCAGCTAACGCCCGTTGCCGTCGAGCGGGCCACCCAGCTTTTGGTTGATATTTGCGGCGGCCAGGCGGGGCCTGTTGTTGAAGCGCGAAGCGACGAGTATATGCCCGCCGAGCGCTCGATTATGTTGCGCAGTACACGGTTAGAGAAGGCGCTTTCCAAGACGTTCGATAGTGACGATGTAACCGATATTTTGCAGCGCTTGGGGCTTAATGTCAGCGTGCAGGAGGCCGGTTGGGCGGTCACCGTGCCTAGCTGGCGCTTTGATTTGGCTATCGAAGAAGATCTGATCGAAGAAGTCGCCCGCGTTCACGGTTATAATAATTTGCCCGTGCGGCGTCCTGCAGCACGGCTTGCGCTTCGTTCTGCCGACGAGGCGGCGCTTACCCAGTCAATGCTACGCCATCAGATGGTTGCCCGTGGTTTTCAGGAGGCGATCACTTACAGCTTTGTCGCCCCCGAGCTGCAAGCGGCTATGTTGCCAGAGGCCATCTCGCCGGTGCTGGCTAACCCTATTTCAGCCGATTTGTCGGTGATGCGTGCAAGCCTGTTTCCAGGCCTGGTGCGCACCATGGAGTACAACCTTAATCGTCAACAAACCCGTGTGCGGTTGTTTGAAACCGGGTTAGTCTTTAACGGTGAGTTGAACACGTTATCACAAGTGCCGATGCTAGGAGCGCTTGTGTGTGGTTCGCGCGAGGCCGAAGGCTGGAGCGGGGCTAAACAGCGTGTGGATTTCTATGATTTAAAAGGCGATCTGGAAAGCTTGCTGGCTTTGGGGGGCGATGCTGAGGCCTGGCGCTTTGAGCCAGCTGAGCATCCTGCGCTTCACCCGGGGCAAAGTGCTCAGTTACTGCATAACGGCGAGCCAGCAGGCTGGATAGGTACTTTGCATCCCCAGGTGCGCGCTACGCTGGGTTTAAAGATGGATGCCGTGCTATTTGAAGTTCGCCTGGATGCACTAAGCCAAGGCCAGATTCCGGCTTTCGAGCCGCTTTCGCGTTTTCCAGAGGTGCGGCGTGATTTGGCGTTCATCCTCCAGGAGGCAACGCCTGTGCAGGCGCTGCTGGATTGTGCTAAGCAGCAGGCAGGTGCGTATCTGCAAGATATTAAGCTATTTGACGTTTATACGGGAAAAGGCGTTGCAGAAGGGCACAAGAGTGTTGCATTGGGCTTGACCTGGCAGCATCCATCGCGCACGCTAAACGATGAAGAAATCAATCAGTTGGTCGATTCAATCGTGACACAAGTGCGTGTCAAGCTGGATGCTGGGCTGCGCGGCTAATAGTTACCTGGGCCACGCCACGATGCTTATCACGCTGTTAGCAATCTGTTGTCTACAAGGAGGGGTCCTATGGGTGCGTTGACCAAAGCAGAGCTAGCTGAGCATTTGCATGCGGAGCTAGCCCTGTCCAAGCGGGAGGCGAAAGCCATGGTCGAAGCTTTTTTCGAAGAGATTCGAGCCTGTCTGCGTGAGAATGAGCAGGTAAAGTTATCGGGCTTCGGTAACTTTGATTTACGTGATAAGCGCGAACGTCCAGGGCGCAACCCGAAAACGGGTGAGGAAATTCCTATTTCCGCTCGCCGCGTAGTGACTTTTCGGCCTGGGCAGAAGCTCAAGCAGCAAGTTGAAGACCACGCGGGCGGTTAGAAACGTGCCACTCGTTGCATTCATCCTCTGACGTAGGTAATGCCGAGTAACAGTTATCACGCGATATAAAGAAAAAGGAGTGCCACAATTGGGCGCTCCTTTTTCTTTTGGCTGACAGGTTGAATGGCTCCGGCTAGATGCCATTGCCTTCAATCAACCAAGTAATCACCACCTTGATGACATAGCCCAGCATGCCCGCACCTAGTACGACAAACAGCATAATGGTGCCAAATTTACCTGCATTGGACTTTTTGGCCAGGTCCCAGATAATAAAACACATAAATATAATTAAACCGCCAATCATTATCGGCGTGATCCAGGCCTCAAAAATCTGCTGCATAGGTGCTCCTAAGCGTTACGTTTTGGTCACCCGTTCGAGCGACGTGTTTCATCCTACCGAGTCATGTTAATATTTGAGCAAATTAATCGGGTATTTGTCGACTTGACGGTTGGCACTGTGACACTTTGACAGGGGAGTGACGATGCCAAAGCTGAATATTTTAGTGGGTACGATGTATGGCGGCGCGTTAGACGTTGCCGAACAGGTGAAACCTCTGTTTGAGGATGCGGGTTACACGGTCGCTATACTTGAGCAGCCATCGGTTGCGGATATTACAGGCGACGCTGATTTAGTGCTGTTTTGTGTTTCGACGACCGGCAGTGGAGACTTTCCAGGTGGTTTTGTGCCTTTCGTGCGCAGCTTGCGGGAACAAAGCCCAGCGCTCACTTCACTGCGCTATGGCCTGATTGCGTTAGGTGATAGCTCGTATGGCGATACTTTTTGTGGCGCAGGAAGAGCATTAGATGCCCTATTGGAAGATCACGGAGCGACGCGTTTAGGCGAGCGCCTGGAAGTGGATGCCATGGAAACGTTCATGGCCGACGATGCCGCCATCCCCTGGGTTGAAGAGTGGATCGTGGGTCAGCAGCTTAAGGTGGCGTAAACAATGCAACGTGTTCCCTATTCGCCGGAGCGCATCAGCGTAGCATTTGGTTTATGCGTGGTGATGCTCGCAGCGCTGCCCCGCTATATAGCCGGTGGTCATGAGACTCGCCAAACGTTGATCGTTGTTGCCTTGGTGCTGGTCGCCTCCGCAGCGGTCATACAGTGGCGTATGATACCGGCAGAAGCACGCCAAAGGCTGCCAAACTTATTCAAGCGGCTAATCCTCATGATGCTGTTAGGCACGCTGGTTATGGCGGGCTGGCACGCGCTGGTTACGGAGTGGATCAGCTGGCAAGTATTTATTTCCCATGCCGCAACTCTTGGTGTGTTGATGCATGCGTTAAGCCTATGGTGGACGGGTGCCCGTCAGGCCGACTAGTTTTTGGCGATGATAATTGAAGAGTCGCTGTACGCGTAGCAAAGCAGTAGAATAGTGTTGATTATGTAAAGTCGGGCTAATAATGGTTATAAATACGCCCCAGAGTGGTTAATTGCTAACGGATTGCCTTGTTTTTGCATTAGCTGCCCCCATGTTGCGAGCATGGCGCTTGCCACCATGCGCTGGGGTTCTTAAAATTGCCCCCTTGAACTTATTACACGCCATCAATACAACGCCCAGCCGTTAGAGGACAATTCATGCAAGTTTCTGTTGAGACGACCTCCCCGATCGAACGCCGTATTACTATTCAAGTGCCGGCGGCCGAAATTGACGAGGCCGTTAATGCTCGCTTGAAAGACACCGCGAAGAATGTTCGCTTGAACGGTTTTCGCCAGGGCCATGTGCCGATGGCAGTGGTTCGTCAGCGCTACGGCCAAGATGCACGTAACGAAGTCGTCAGCGAAGTAATGCGTGAGCGCTATGTACGTGCGATTACGGATGAGGCTTTGAACCCTGCCGGATTCCCGCAAATCGAGCCATCGGTTAACGAAGCGGGTAAAGATTTAGAGTTCGTCGCGGTAATGGAAATCTACCCGCAGATCGAGCTGGCTTCCATTGAAGGTACGGATATCGAACGTCCGGTCGTTGCCGTTAGCGACGCAGATGTTGAAGAAATGATCGAGACGCTACGTAAGCAAAACGCGGATTGGGAAGAAGTTGACGCTGCTGCTGCCGATGGTGATCAAGTCACTATTGATTTCCAGGGCTACATTGATGATGAGCCGTTTGAAGGCGGCAGCGCTGAAGGTCACTCGCTGGTTATCGGTTCCAATAGCTTTATTCCGGGCTTTGAAGAACAGTTGATTGGTGCTAAAGCCGGTGATGAAAAAAATCTTCAAGTGACTTTCCCGGATGATTACCAGGCGGAGCATTTGGCCGGTAAGGAAGCGACCTTCAAAGTGACGGTACACAAGGTCAGTCGCCAGACGCTACCCGAGGTAGACACAGCGTTTATCGAGCGTTTTGGCGTTGAAGACGGCGATCAGGAAAAATTCCGCGCCGAAATCAAGAAAAACATGACCCGTGAAGCATCGCAAGCGATTGATAATCGCGTTAAGCAGCAAGTGCTTGATGCGCTTAAAGAAGTCAATGAGATCCCTGTGCCGAGTGCGCTTGTGCAACAAGAAACCGATGGCATGAAGCGCCAAGCAGCGCAGCAATTCGGTTTAGGTGAAGATTTTGACGTTAGCCAACTGCCTAACGAGCTGTTCGAAGAACAGGCTAAAGGTCGCGTCCAAGTTGGCCTGCTGCTTGCCGAAGTGATCAAGGCCAATGAGCTTGATGCTGACGACGATGCTATTAGAGCGAAGGTAGCTGAGCTGGCTGAGCAGTACCAGGACCCTGAGGAAGTGGTTAGCTACTATATGGGTAATGACGAGTTAAAAACCCAGGTAAAATCTGCCATTCTTGAAGAGAAAGCAGTCGCGAAATTGCTTGAGCAGACGAACATTAAAGACGTTGAAATGTCATATCAGCAAGCCCTTGCCGCTGCGCAACAGCAAGCAGAGCAAGATGAGGGTGCTGAAGAAGGCGAGCAAGCGAGCGCCTAACACCCTGGAACGTGGCGCACCTCTATGTCGGTGCGCCTTTCCCTTCCCGGACGCAAGGAATCACCTGAATGAGTGAATTTGATATTCAAAACGCCGGCGGTTTAGTGCCCATGGTGGTTGAGCAAAGCGCCAAAGGGGAAAGAGCCTACGACATTTACTCACGCCTTTTAAAAGAGCGTGTGATCTTTTTGGTGGGGCCGGTAGAAGACTACTCGGCAAATCTGATTGTCGCGCAACTGCTATTCCTAGAGTCGGAAAATCCGGACAAAGATATTCACCTGTATATCAATTCACCAGGTGGTTCGGTGACTGCAGGGATGTCGATTTACGACACCATGCAGTTTATTAAACCCGATGTGTCTACCGTGTGTATTGGTCAAGCGGCCAGCATGGGCGCGTTGCTCTTGACCGCAGGCGCGGAGAACAAGCGTTACTGCTTGCCCAATTCCCGTGTCATGATTCACCAGCCGCTAGGCGGTTATCAGGGTCAGGCGTCGGATATTGAAATTCATACCCGTGAAATTCTGGGTATCCGTGAGAAGCTGAATCAGATTCTTGCCCATCACACGGGCCAAGAAATTGAAGCTGTCTCGCGTGATACCGACCGGGATAATTTCATGAGCGCCAATCAAGCCAAAGAATATGGGTTAATTGATGCAGTGCTGGATAAGCGGCCTACATCCTGATAGCGTATTAGGATTCTGCTTTTCTAACGAGCTTTTCCGGCGGCGTAAGCCGCCGCAGTGATAGAGGTATACGAATGGCCGACGGCAAAGGCAAGGACGAAGGTGGCAAACTGCTTTACTGCTCGTTTTGTGGTAAAAACCAAAACGAAGTACGTAAACTAATTGCAGGCCCGTCCGTCTATATTTGCGATGAGTGTGTCGACTTATGCAATGACATCATTCGCGAGGAAGTTCTCGAAGCCGATGCCGAGAGCGATGAGGAGCGTTTACCTACGCCTCGCGAAATACGTTATACATTAGACGACTACGTCATTGGACAAGATCGCGCCAAAATGGTGCTTTCTGTAGCGGTATACAACCACTACAAACGTCTGAAAACTGATGTACGCGAGGGCGATGTTGAACTGGGTAAATCCAATATTCTGCTTATCGGTCCTACTGGTAGTGGTAAAACACTACTGGCGGAAACCATGGCGCGGCTGTTGAATGTACCTTTTACCATTGCTGACGCAACCACGCTGACGGAAGCCGGCTATGTCGGTGAAGATGTTGAAAACATCATCCAAAAGCTGTTGCAAAAGTGCGATTACGACGTCGAAAAAGCTGAGCGCGGGATTGTCTATATTGACGAAATCGATAAGATTTCACGCAAGTCTGATAATCCGTCCATCACTCGTGACGTGTCGGGTGAAGGCGTTCAGCAAGCATTGCTGAAGCTCATAGAAGGTACTACTGCTTCGGTGCCACCACAAGGCGGTCGCAAACACCCCCAGCAGGAATTCGTTCAGGTTAATACGGCTAATATCCTGTTTATCGTTGGCGGTGCCTTTTCAGGTCTCGATAAAGTCATTCGAGATCGCGCTGAAAAAGGTGGTATTGGCTTCAATGCGGCAGTGAAGAGCAAAGAGTCTTCGCGTGGCGTCGGCGAACTGCTAGCCGATGTTGAGCCTGACGACTTGGTTAAATTTGGCTTAATTCCCGAATTTGTGGGTCGTTTGCCGATCATTGCGACGTTGATGGAGCTCACCGAAGATGCGTTGGTGCAGATACTCACAGAACCCAAAAACTCACTGATCAAGCAGTACGTTAAACTGTTTGAAATGGAAGATGTGACGCTTGAGTTCAGAGAGGAAGCGCTACGTGCGGTGGCTGAAAAAGCCATGGAACGTAAAACAGGGGCCCGTGGCCTGCGCTCTATTCTAGAGTCAGTGCTGCTGGATACCATGTACGAGATTCCATCGCTTGAAGGCGTTACTAAGGTTGTTATTGATGCCTCAGTCATTGCTGGCGAGAGCGAGCCTATACTGATCTACTCTCAGCAGGAAGAAACTCGTGTCGACGGCACTGACGGCTAGTGGCTAATCGAGACGCGCGGCCCAGCTTCAACCGCTTGCGCTAAATCAGGGGGTCGCCTAGGCGACCCCTTGTTATTGCAGAGTGTTGCTGTAAAGCGCATTGTTGTAAAGCGTGTTGCAGGACGCTGATGTGAAGCCAGTGGCGACGCACAGCTCGTGAAGTGTTACTCCGTAGACTATCCAATGCCAACGTTTATATATTGAGCGTATTGACGTCTGCGCAGTACTTTTCCAAGTACTCCATCAAGTACTCATCCGATTGTCGAGGAACGTCTGCGATGCAGCAGAACGCCGAACAGACACAATGTCTACCCCTTTTGCCTTTGCGTGATGTGGTTGTCTATCCGCAAATGGTTATCCCTTTGTTTGTAGGTCGTGAAAAGTCTATCCAGGCGCTCGAAGCGGCGATGGAGACTGATAAGCGTGTGTTACTGGTTGCTCAGCGAGAAGCATCTCTGGATGAGCCAGATAACGCAGATCTATATTCCATGGGTACCGTGGCTGACATTATGCAGCTGCTTAAGCTGCCTGATGGTACGGTCAAAGTCCTTATTGAAGGTAATTTTCGCGCGGATGTCCTGAAAGTTGAGGAAAATACCGCTGGCTATACTCAGGCGCATCTAACGCCGCGAGAGAGTGAACCGCTGACCACCCGCGAGCAGGAAGCGCTGGTCCGCGTACTGCTCAATCAATTTGAGCAGTACGTCAAACTGTCCAAAAAAGTGCCTAACGAAGTACTTAATTCGCTGTCGGGCATTGAAGATCCTAGTCGCTTGGTCGATACCATTTGCGCCCATTTATCGCTCAAAATCGGCGATAAACAGGATCTGCTGGAGATGGATCGGGTGCGTGATCGTATTGAGCACCTGATGGCGCTGATTGAGTCTGAAATCGATCTGCTTCAAGTCGAAAAGCGCATCCGCTCCCGGGTTAAAGAGCAGATGGAGAAAACCCAGCGCGAGTACTACCTCAACGAGCAGATGAAAGCTATCCAGAAAGAAATGGGTGAGCTGGATAATGTGCCTAATGAGGCCGACAAGTACGAGCAGGCGATCAACGAATCGGGCATGCCGAAAGAGGCCGCTGAAAAAGCCACTCAAGAGCTTAATAAGCTTAAAATGATGGCGTCTAATTCAGCCGAAGCCACCGTGGTGCGCTCTTACCTGGATTGGCTGGTCGCGGTGCCGTGGAAAAAACGCACTCGCGTTAAGCACGATCTCGTCAAAGCGCAGCAGGTGCTCGATGAAGATCACTACGGTCTGGAAGAAGTCAAAGCGCGTATCCTGGAATATCTTGCCGTGCAGAAGCGTGTGCGCAAGATGAAAGGCCCTGTGCTGTGTCTCGTTGGGCCGCCTGGGGTGGGCAAAACCTCGCTTGGACAGTCCATCGCCCGTGCCACCAACCGTAAATATGTGCGTTTGGCGTTGGGCGGCGTTCGCGATGAGTCGGAAATTCGCGGTCATCGGCGGACCTATATCGGCTCGTTGCCGGGCAAATTGATGCAGCGTATGAGCCGCGCCGGGGTTAAAAACCCGCTGTTCTTGTTAGATGAGGTCGATAAGTTAGGCATGGACCATCGCGGTGATCCCGCCTCTGCGCTGCTCGAAGTGCTTGACCCTGAGCAGAACAACAGCTTCAGCGATCATTACCTAGAGCTTGATTACGACCTTTCAGAGACGCTGTTCATCTGTACTGCTAACTCAATGAATATTCCCAGCGCGCTGCTCGATCGTATGGAGATTATTCGTTTACCGGGTTACACCGAAGATGAAAAGCTGGCGATCGCTAAGCGCTACTTACTGCCTAAACAATTAGCTGCGAACGGCTTGAAAGGCGATGAGTTAACGCTGGAAGATAGCGCACTTTTAGAGCTTATTCGCTACTACACTCGAGAAGCTGGTGTGCGTGAGTTAGAGCGGCAAATTGCCAAGGTCTCGCGTAAGGTGTTGCGTGAGCAGGTTGAGAAAGAGCGCGATTCAAACGCCAGCCAAGATGGTCAGAGCTTGACCGCCGAACAAATTGAACACTACGCAGGTGTACGCCGCTATAGCTACGGCTTAGCCGAGCAGGATGACCAGATTGGCCGTGTGACGGGGCTGGCCTGGACGTCGGTGGGTGGCGAATTGCTCAACATTGAATCGGTGGTGACGCCGGGTAAAGGGCGCATCAACAAGACCGGCTCGTTGGGCGATGTGATGAAAGAGTCAGTGAGCGCTGCGCAAACGGTAGTTCGTGCCAGAGCAGAATCTTATGGCATTGATCCTGAGCGGTTTGAAAAAGAGGATCTACATATTCACGTGCCTGAGGGGGCAACGCCGAAAGATGGTCCCAGCGCGGGTATTGCTATGGTGACGGCGATTGTATCTGCCTATACCCAGCGTGCAGTACGTTGCGATGTCGCTATGACCGGTGAAGTCAATCTGCGTGGCGAGGTATTGCCGATTGGTGGATTGAAGGAGAAATTGCTGGCAGCCCGCCGCGGTGGTATAAAGATAGTGCTAATTCCTGAAGAAAACCGCCGTGATCTCAAGGAAGTACCTGATAATATCAAAGATGCATTAGATATTCGTCCGGTACGTTGGATAGATGATGTTTTAGCCGTCGCACTCGCCGATAACATTGCAGAAAGTGCGCCGCTAAATAGCACCGAAGCAGCGTTTAGCAACAGCGTCGTTGCCAGTACCCATTAAGCTATTAAAGTCCGTATTGGCCTTTAATTTTACTTAATACTATGCCCGCTGCTTTGTGTGGCGGGTTTCTTGCGGCATGGTTGCTTGACAGATGTTTCAAGGCATTGCTATAAAACGCAGCTATGCTTTGTCCGTCGTACCTATCGGTGACCATGCCGTTCAGAGCCATTTTATGAAACAGTCAAGGGGTGAAGAGTGAATAAGTCCGAGCTGATTGAAGCCATTGCCGCGTCTGCAGATATTCCCAAAGCTGCGGCAACTCGCGCATTGGATGCCATGGTAGAGTCTGTCACCGACAGTCTGAAAAAGGGTGAGAGCGTATCACTGGTGGGCTTTGGTACCTTCGCGATTAAAGAGCGCGCTGCTCGTACCGGTCGTAACCCACAAACGGGCCAACCGATTGAGATCAGTGCAGCAAAAGTACCCAGTTTCAAAGCAGGCAAGGCACTGAAAGACGCCGTTAACTAATTTGTCCGCATTTGCTGTAATCAATGGGCGCATCGCATTGGCGATGCGCCCATGTTATTTTCTGGCCCACTATTTTATTAGTGGCCGATTTGTTTGGCTGTGACTATCTGAGGCTAGCATGCTGCAAAGTATTCGAGATGGCTCCAGGAGCTGGGGTGCCAAAATTATTATCGGTGTCATGGTCGCGGCCATGGCGCTTTTCGGGATTGAGTCCCTGTTTGGTCTTTTAGGTGACGATCCTAACGAAGTGGCAAGTGTGAACGGCGAGCCAATTATGCGTCAGCAGGTAGAGCTTGAAGTTCAGCGCGCGCTACGTTCAGGGCAGGTGCCGCCAGAGCAAGAGCGAGCCTTGCGCAGCGATGTGCTTGACCAGCTCATTACCCAACAATTGCTTTCGCAATACGCCGAAGAGGGCGGCTTTGCTGTCTCTGAGGAGCAGCTAGACCAGTTAATTGTCAGCCTGCCTGAGTTTCAGGATCAGGATGGTCGATTCTCAGCGGAGGTGTTTCGCAACCGTTTGGCGGGCGCTGGCTATACGCCACTCTCCTTTCGCGAAGAGTTGCGCGTCGATATCCAGCGTCAACATTTACAGCAAGGCCTAGCCGCCAGCGATTTTAGCCTTCCAAGTGAGCAAGCGCGTTTAGCCGAATTGCAGCGTCAGCAGCGTAGTTTCCGTTACGTCATACTAGATGGCGACGATCTTGATACTGACATTAATGTCAGCGAAGACGACCTGCAGGCCTACTACGAGGCGAATCATGCGCGTTTTGAGCGTCCTGAGCAGGTGCGCCTTGAGTATGTTGTGATCGATCGCCAAGCCATGGCGGAAGGGCGCAATGTCGATGAAGCAGCATTGCGGGACGCATGGCGCGAGCAAAATCGTAATGCTGATCGGCGCGTTTCTCACATCATGATCACCTTTGGTGATGAACGCTCACGTGAAGAGGCTGAGGCCTTAGCAGAAACTGCCCGTGAAGCCTTGAATGACGGTGACACTTTTGAAGAGACGGCTGCACGCTACTCCGATGATACCGCCAGCGCTGAAGAGGGCGGTGACCTTGGCGTAATCAGCCGCGGCTTTTTTGGCGACACCTTTGATGAAGCTGCCTTTGGCCTGGAAGAGGGTGATATTTCCCAACCGGTTGAAATGGATAATGCATTTCATATTATTCAGGTAACGGATATACAGGGTCCCTCTTTTGAGCAGCAGCGCGATGAGTTGGCGCGTGAAGTGGCGCTTCGCGAGGTTGACGACGAGTTTAATCAGCAGGTTCAGCAGCTCATTGATGAAAGCTTCGCTGCTGATGACTTGCAAAGCGTTGCCGACGAGATTGGCTTGACCCTCAACGAAAGTGATTGGCTTGCTCGCAATGACGAAGTCGAAGGCGTTTTATCAGAGCCCGGCGTGATGTCAGCAGCGTTCAGTGACGATGTGCTTGAAGAGGGTTACAACAGCGAAGTGATCGAGCTGGACCGAGATCGCCGACTAGTGCTGCGCATCGCTGAACAGCGCGACGCGACCCTATTACCGCTTGATGAAGTGCGCGAAGAAGTTGAAATGTCTGTGGCCGCTGAGCAGCAGCAACAGGCGCTTCAGCAAGAAGCACAAGCACTTATTGCTCAGCTTCAAGATAACAATGACGACGTTGATATCGATTGGCTCGAAGCCAATGCTGTCAGTCGGCAGTCAGATACCACTGTGCCTCAACTGATTGTTCAAGAAGCCTTCCGGATGACACGCCCTGAAGAGGGTGAAAGTACCTACCGCGTTGTTGAGCTGCCCCAGGGTGTTGCGTTGGTGGCTTTAGATAGCGTTACCGACGGCGAGGTCAATGAGCAGATGGAGACATTTGTCTCGCAAATGGCCGAGCAGTTACGTGCTCAATCGGTCATGCAGGGATTGATTGATGACCTGCGCAGCGATGCAGAGATACAGCGATAGAAACACCTAAGTAGAACCAAAAAAGCCGATCGTAAGATCGGCTTTTTTTATACCCGTCAGCTAATAGCGGTCAAACGTCAGGTAATTCTGTTAAAGAAAATTGACGCAGCCTTGGCGCCGTGTGGTCGGAGCGCTCAATGACGATATCCCAGCCGTGCTGGGCATCCCAATCGCCTAGGACGTAACGCTTGGCGGGTACTTCTTCAATCGTCAGGTCGTGCACCTTGGGGCGGTGGGTGTGGCCGTGGATCATGGTAGCAACGCCGTATCGTGCCATCACCTTGAGGACTTCCTGCTGGGTGACATCCATGATCGCTTCCGCTTTATTGGCATTGGCTTCACCCGACTGTGTGCGCAGGCTTTGTGCCAACGCCACACGCTGTTCCAGCGGTAAGGCAAGCATTTGGGCCTGCCACTCAGGGCTGCGAGACTGCTGGCGAAAGGCCATATAGGCTTCGTCCTGGGTGCACAATGTATCACCATGAAGGATAACCACGGGAACGCCCTGGATTTCTACTTCCTCGATATCCGCTAGCAGCATTGCTTGGCAGGCGGCCACGAAGCGTTCACCGAGCAGAAAGTCGCGGTTACCGTGCATCAGGTAAACGGCAGTACCATCGCTACTAAGCGCGCGTAAACGCTTAATGACCTCTTGGGCGATGCCACTAAGCGGGTGTGTGTTGACATCAAGTAGGTCGTCGCCAATCCAGGCATCGAAGAGATCGCCCAAAATGTACAGAGCATCGGCCCCAGCGGCGGTGTTCTCCAAGTAGCGGTAAAACCCCTGATTAAGCTCAGGGGTATCGCCACTTAGATGCAGGTCGGCAACAAGCAGTGTGCGCATAAAATTCCCAGGATTATTCCGTGTCCTTGACGTAAGCGCGCTCGATGACAACGTCTTCAGCGGGTACATCAGCGTGCATGCCACGGCGGGTGGTGGCTACGTTTTTAATTTCGTTGACGACATCCATGCCGTCAACGACTTCGCCAAACACCGCATAGCCCCAGCCTTGGAGACTTTTGCCGCTGTGGTTAAGAAAGCTGTTATCGCCGACATTGATAAAGAATTGCGCCGTGGCAGAATGGGGATCTTGGGTGCGTGCCATCGCTAGGGTGCCGACGGTGTTTTTCAAGCCATTGTCGGCTTCATTGTCGATGGGGTCGCGGGTTGGCTTTTGGTTAAAATCTTTATCGAAACCGCCGCCTTGTACCATGAAGCCGTCAATGACACGGTGAAACAAGGTGCCGTCATAAAATCCGTCGCGAACATACTGCTCAAAATTCGCCGCGCTAATCGGCGCTTTTTCGTGGTTAAGGGCGATGGTGATATCACCGTGGTTCGTCTGTAATACGATCATTGATAAATTCCTGTTCAATAAAGGCGTTCGCCTTGGCGCTGTGCATCGGCGTCACGTTATAATAGCTGTTTTGCCCTGCACCGCGAAGACCCATAGGCGTATCCTAGGTTCTTACGGCTCAGTACGCCATCCACCACGAGGTTATCAACACCGCCATGACCAACGAGACCACCCCAGCGCCGAACTTCATTCGTAACCAAGTACGCGACGAACTCGAGGGCGGCCAGGTCACTAAAATCGTGACGCGCTTCCCCCCCGAGCCAAACGGCTTTTTGCATATCGGCCATGCCAAGTCGATCTGTCTAAACTTCGGGTTAGCGGAGCAACTGGGTGGCGAGTGTCATCTGCGTTTTGACGACACCAACCCGGCCAAAGAAGAGCAAGCCTACATCGATGCGATCAAGGAAGATGTCAGCTGGTTAGGCTTTGAATGGGCCGGACCGGTGCGCTTTGCCTCCGACTACTTTGACCAGCTCTACGCTTGGGCGCAGCATTTGATGCGTGAAGGCAAAGCCTACGTCGATGACCTTTCACCGGATGAAATTCGTGAGTATCGCGGCACCTTGACAGCGCCGGGTACGGCTAGCCCCTACCGTGAGCGCAGCGTGGAAGAAAATCTCGATTTGCTCGAGCGTATGCGTGAGGGTGAGTTTGGCGAGAGCGAGAAAGTGGTACGCGCCAAAATTGATATGGCAGCACCCAATATTAATCTCCGCGATCCGATTATTTATCGTATTCGCCACGCCAGCCACCACCAGACGGGCGATAAGTGGAAAATTTACCCCTCTTACGACTTTACCCATGGGCAGTCGGATGCCATCGAGGGTGTTACCCACTCAATTTGCACGCTCGAATTTGAAGACCATCGCCCGCTGTACGAGTGGTTTTTAAATAATCTGCCGGTGCCTACAAAACCACGCCAGATTGAGTTCGCACGCCTCAACCTTGATTACACTCTGACGTCTAAGCGCAAGCTGAAGCTGCTGGTCGATGAAAATATTGTCGATGGCTGGGATGATCCACGTATGCCCACGATCTCCGGCATGCGCCGTCGTGGCTATACGCCAGCGTCTATTCGTAAATTCTGCGAGATGATTGGCGTTACCCGCGCCGACGGTGGCTTGGTGGATATCGCCATGCTGACCCACGCAATTCGTTCAGACCTTGAAGATAGCGCACCGCGGGCCATGTGTGTGTTGAAACCGCTAAAAGTCGTGCTGACGAACGTACCCGAAGATCACCAAGAAGTGTATGACGTGCCAGGTCACCCCGCCCGCGATGATATGACCATGCGCAAAGTGCCCTTCACGCGCGAGCTGTATATCGATCAAGATGACTTTATGGAAGATGCGCCCAAAAAATTCTTCCGCCTCGCGCCGGGTAAAGAAGTACGCCTGCGCAATAGCTACGTGATCCGCTGTGACGAGGTGATCAAGGATGCTGCTGGTGAGATCAGCGAACTTCACTGCTCGGTAGATTTCGATACCCTGGGTAAAAATCCCGAAGGGCGTAAGGTCAAAGGCGTCATTCATTGGGTCAGCGCGGACCATGGCCTGCCGGTGGAAGTACGTCTTTACGATAATTTGTTCACCGTTGAGCAGCCTGACCGCGATAAAGATGTCGATTTTCTAGAGCATCTGAACCCCGAGTCATTGGTCGTTCGCCAGGCAATCGGTGAGCCAAGTCTTGCCGACGCCACGCCCGAATCGCGTTTCCAGTTTGAACGTATTGGCTATTTCTGCGCTGACCGTCACGATTCCACGCCGCAGCATTTGGTGTTTAATCGAACGGTAGGATTGAAAGATAGCTGGGCTAAAATCAAGCAGAAGGGCTAACAAAAACATGGATGACCATATACAAATTTACAATACGCTGACGCGTCGCAAAGAACCTTTCACCCCGCTCGAAACGGGAAAAGTGAGCATGTATGTCTGCGGCATGACGGTGTATGACTATTGCCACCTGGGCCATGCCCGCGTGATGGTCGCTTTTGACGTCATCACCCGCTATCTGCGTGAACGCGGCTACGACGTTAACTATGTGCGCAACATTACCGATATTGACGACAAAATTCTCAAGCGCGCTGACGAAAATGGCGAAAGCATCACAACGCTGACCGAGCGAATGATTGCTGCCATGCACGAGGACGAGGCGCGCTTGTTTGTGTTGCCGCCGAACCATGAACCCCGCGCCACGGGGCATGTCGACGATATCGTGGCAATGATTGAAACACTGATCGAAAAAGGCTTTGCTTACGCCGCCGATAACGGTGATGTGTATTATCGGGTGCGCAAATTTGCCGATTACGGCAAACTTAATAACCGCCAACTAGACGATATGCGTGCAGGCAGCCGGGTTGATGTGGATGTTCATAAAGAAGATCCGCTCGACTTTGTGCTTTGGAAGGCCGCCAAACCGGGGGAGGCGCACTGGCCTTCGCCCTGGGGTAACGGCCGGCCAGGTTGGCACATTGAGTGCTCGGCGATGTCGACCTGCTGCTTGGGTGATACCTTCGATATTCACGGCGGCGGGCCGGATTTAACCTTTCCGCACCATGAAAATGAGATTGCGCAAAGTGAAGCCGCTACCGGTAAAACCTACGTCAATACCTGGATGCACGCGGGTGCCGTACGCGTAGATCAGGAGAAAATGTCCAAATCGCTAGGCAACTTCTTCACCATTCGCGATGTGTTGGACGAGCATGACCCAGAAGTGGTGCGTTTTCTGTTAGTGGCGAGCCACTATCGTAGCCCGATTAACTACTCGTTGGACTCGCTGACAGAGGCGCGGAAATCGTTAACACGTTTATACACCGCGCTGGAAGGGGTCGATCTTGGCGCTATCGCCAGCAGCGATGTTTCCGCTTATCGTGAGCGTTTTACTCAGGTGATGGACGATGATTTCAACACGCCTGAAGCGTTGGCGGTGCTGTTTGACCTGGCTCGCGACGTTAATCGTGCAAAACAAGACAACCCCCAACTGGCGCCAACGCTTGCCGCTGAATTAAAACAACTGGGATCTGTTTTGGGGCTACTCCAGCAAGCGCCAAAAACATTCCTAAAAGGCACGCAGCAGCAGGGGATGCCGCTCAGTGAGGCCGAAATAGAAGCAAAAATTGCCCAGCGCGCAGAAGCTAAAGCGAATAAAGACTTCGCTCAAGCGGATGCAATTCGCGATGAGCTCGCAGCGCTAGGGATTATTCTAAAAGACTCACGGGATGGAACGTCTTGGGTGCTAGAGGCCCCTTAATAGTCGGCTAGCATTACGAATGGATCGTTAGGCGCTGGCATAACGTTGATGGCTCTTACGCAAGGTGCTCTTATACTGAAAGTGAGGGCGCCTTCGCCGACAAAAGCCAATGCACAAGGAATTTTACTATGCGCTTTTCAGCTAATTCTTTAATTGCTAAGCAGTTAATCGCTGCCTGTGCCGTATCCATTGCGGCATTTTCTCACGTCAGTGCCAACGAGCCGGTGGTGGTTTCCTCCAAAATCGACACGGAAGGGTCGGTATTGGGAGAGCTGATTATCCAAACGTTAGAGCGCCACGGTATCCCTACCGAAAACCGCCTGCAGCTAGGCGGCACTAGTGTCGTTCGCGCCGCCTTAGAAGCGGGCGAAATTGATATTTACCCTGAGTACACAGGCAATGGGGCGTTCTTTTTTGATATGACCGATAGCCCGGTATGGAATAATGCCGATCAGGCTTATGAAACTGTTCGCGAGCGTGATGCTCAGAACGACTTGATATGGCTGCAGCCTGCCAGCGCTAATAACACCTGGGCCATGAGCATTCGCGAAGAAGTCGCCGCTGAAAACGATCTGGTGAGTTTGGAAGATCTCGCCGACTACCTGGCTGACGGCGGTGAATTTAAGTTTGCTGCAAGCGCTGAGTTTGTCGAGTCTGCACAGGCGTTGCCCGCTTTCCAGGAAGCCTATGGTTTTGAGCTAAGCGATGAACAATTGCTGGTGCTCTCCGGCGGTAATACCGCCGCCACTATGCGTGCCGCTGCCCAGCAGACCAGCGGTGTCAATGCGGCCATGACCTATGGCACCGACGGCGGGTTAAGCGCGCTGGGCCTGGTCGTATTAGAGGATTCAAAAGGCGTGCAGCCGGTTTATCAGCCTGCTCCTGTGGTGCGTGAAAGCGTATTGGAAATGTATCCAGATATTGAACCGCTGCTCAACGACGTTTTCTCTAGCCTCGATTTGGTGACTCTTCAAACGCTCAACGCAGATGTTGCCGTTAACGGGCTGTCTCCATCCCAAGTGGCCAGCGACTACCTCGACAGTATTAATGGCTCTTAATGCTGGCTACTTGGGGTAATTAATGTCGCTACTGGATGCACTGCCCACCCCACGTCTTGGCTGGGAAGGGCGGCGCCCTAATGGGGTGCTTCTTAGCCTCAGTGTTGTCATGCTGGCGGCGTTTTGGTTATTTGACGTGGTTAGCATGGCGCCCAATCGTATTGTGGCCGGTACTGGGTACGGCGCGTTGGAAGCCTTTGGTTGGCCCGGTGCGCTACTTGCCACGCTGCTGCTTTCGGCTATTGGTATTTTTGCGTGGCAACCGAGCGTGCGCCACTATCGTGCGCTGCTAGCGTCGCTAGTGATCTTGTTGGCTTTGATGCCGCTAGGGTTGATGGCCAGCAGTTATTTACTCATTGATCCGGCACTTCCCCAGGCACGTTTAGGCCTGGGTGCGGCGTATTGGGTCGTCCTGTTTTTGCTGCTTTTGTGTTTAATTGAAGCTCGTTTACGTCTGAAGCTTAGCCGACTATTGCCAACGTTGTTGTTAACTGGCGTTGCGCTTATCTGGTGGCTCTGTGCTGCGCTATGGCTGGACAATCTCGCGCTGGTTCAGGAGTTCAGGGCGCGTGATGAGCAGTTTGTACGCGCTATTGGCCAGCATATAACGCTGGTAAGCATCGCTGTCAGTATTAGTGTGATAGTGGGCACGCTGCTGGCGATGTTGATGCGTCGCTATAGTCGCCTGCAAAAAGTCGCTTTTGCGCTGCTTAATTTTTTGCAAACGATTCCCAGCATAGCGCTATTCGGATTGTTGTTAGGGCCGCTCGCCTGGCTTGCTGCCAACGTGCCATTTTTAGCTCAGTTGGGCGTTAGCGGTATCGGCACGGCCCCGGCGCTCATTGCGCTCATTACCTATAGCCTGCTGCCGATGGTGCGTAATACCTATATCGCCCTTGAAGAAGTTAGCCCGGCAACGTTAGAAGCCGCTAAAGGCATGGGCATGCGCAGCGGCCAGCGTTTTTGGCAGGTCCGACTGCCATTAGCGTTGCCTGTGCTGTTGGAAGGGGTGCGGATTACCACTGTGCAGGCTATTGGGCTTACCGCGGTTGCCGCCTTGATTGGCGCTGGCGGGTTAGGCACGTTTATTTTCCAAGGCTTAGGCCAAGCCGCCATGGACATGGTGTTACTTGGCGCGCTGCCTATTCTTATGCTGGCCCTGGTGGTCGATGCAGGCTTAGGTGCCCTTGCAGAAGCGCTGCGCCCTGGAGGGATGCAATGATTGAACTTGCCCACGTGTCGAAACGATTTGGCGATGAAGCTGCGGTGGACGACATATCTCTGCACGTGCCGAAGGGCAAATTCTGCGCCCTGGTCGGCACGTCTGGCTGTGGCAAATCTACCACCTTGCGCATGATCAATCGCTTAATTGAGCACAGCGAGGGCGACATCATCCTTGATGGTCAGGCGATTGAAGCGTATGACCCAGTGAAGCTACGCCGCCGGATTGGTTATGTGATTCAGCACACCGGGTTGTTTCCCCACTGGACCGTGGCACGCAATATCGGCCTAGTGCCGCGCTTATTGAAGTGGTCGGCGGCAGAGGTTCAAGCGCGAGTCGAGGAGTTGATGAACCTATTGGGTTTGTCGGAGGGGGAATTCGGGCATAAATACCCCCACCAGCTTTCCGGGGGCCAAGCGCAGCGCGTAGGCGTCGCTAGGGCGCTAGCGGCAGATCCTGATATTTTGCTGATGGATGAACCCTTCGGCGCGCTTGATCCCATTACCCGTGAAAAACTCCAAGATGAGCTGGCTCGAATCCAGGCGAAAATGCATAAAACCGTGGTGTTTGTGACTCACGATATGGATGAAGCCCTCAAGCTAGCGGACCACTTGGTGGTGATGCGTGCAGGCCGCATCGTCCAGCAAGGCTCGCCGCTTGCGCTGCTGCAGCACCCCATTGACCCTTTTGTTGAGTCACTCTTAGGCGGGCTTGAGCGGGGTCTTAAGCAGGCGTCTTTAACGCGCGTTAAAGATCATATGACGTCTATGGGGCAAGCGTTGCCTGCGCAATCGCGTATCCCCGCCGATTTCTCGCTGCGTCAGGCGCTCTCTATGATGCTGCGCGACCATTGCGACAGGCTTACCGTCGTCGACTCGCATGATGTGCCTGTCGGTGAGCTATCGCTGCGGCGAATCATCAAGGAAGCTCAGTTGGATAAAGGAAGCGTGCGTGAATAATTCGCTAAGCGCTGCGCCATCCCGCAAACAAGCCCCGTTATGGCTGTGGCCCCTGTTGTGGGGGGCGCTGTTACTGATTAGCGTGGTCGCAATGGCGGCTGCTGAGCCGCTTTTTCGCTGGATCGAACCCGATGCACGACAGGTTGTTTACGCCCGCGCTGATTTCTACGTGCTGCTGGGTCGCCATTTGCTAGTGGTAAGTGTGGCAGCGGTCGTGACCATTTTGCTGGGTGTGTTGGCGGGGGTTTTGGTCACTCGCCAACGAGGCGGTGATTTTCTGCCGTTGGTGGCCCAGCTGGCATCGCTGGGGCAAACTTTTCCACCGGTAGCTGTGCTGGCGCTGGCGGTGCCCGCGTTAGGGTTTGGCACCTTACCGATTATTGTTGCTTTAATTCTTTATGGGCTGCTTCCCATCGTGCGTAATACGCTGACCGGCCTGCAGGGAGTCGATAGCGATATCAAAACCGCGGCCCACGCTATGGGAATGACGCCGATGCAAACCCTGCGACAGGTTGAGCTGCCATTGGCAGCCCCGGTTATTTTAGCCGGTGTGCGTACCTCGGTGACAATTAATATTGCTACGGCTGCCTTAGGGGCCACTGTAGGGGCCAGTAATCTGGGCGACCCGATTATTGCGGGCATCGTGAACGGCAATATGGCCTATGTGGTGCAAGGCGCGCTGACGATTGCCTTGCTAGCCTTGTCAGTGGATAGCTTGTTTGAAGTCTTACAACGTCAACTACGGTCGCATCTGTCTTCTTAACCTTTTTATGCTTATTAGTCTCTCTGCGTCTTAAGTCGTATCCCTAACGGCCTTGTGCTGCGTTACTGTCCCAGTAGTTGTATTGATCCATGCCAGATAAACCCACTGGCATAAACGGTTAATACCAACAACACTGCCCTCAAAAGGGGTAAAACAAGGACAATAATGATGACTCAGTACGTGCACCAGCCGGCCTTTATGACTGGCGACGAAGTTACGATCCCCACCTTTAGTCTGCTGAACCCTGAAGGCGAGCTGCATAGCGGCGCTCACGAGCCATTGCTTGAGCGTGATCACGCCCGCCGCATTTACCAGGCGATGCTGGCCACGCGTATTCTCGATGAGCGTATGATGGCGGCTCAGCGTCAGGGACGGCTCAGCTTTTATATGCAGTGCACGGGTGAAGAGGCGGCCGTGGTGGGTGCCACCGCTGCACTTAATGACGCCGATATGATCATGGCACAGTATCGCGAGCAGGGTGCCTTGATGTATCGCGGCTTCTCGATCGACGAATTTATGAATCAGCTGTTCGGTAACGAGCTGGACTATGGCAAGGGCCGCCAAATGCCGATTCATTATGGGTCTCGTAAGCTACATTACATGACGATATCGTCGCCTTTGGCCACCCAAATCCCTCAGGCAACGGGCTATGCCTACGGACAAAAGCTCGCTGGCAATGGTCACTGCACGTTGACCTTCTTTGGCGAAGGTGCGGCTTCAGAAGGTGATTTTCACGCCGCGCTGAATATGGCCGCGGTGCATCAGGTGCCGGTGATTTTCTTTTGCCGTAACAACGGCTATGCCATTTCCACCCCCGCCGTCGAGCAGTACGCCGCTGACGGTATCGCCCCGCGTGCCTTTGGCTATCGCATGCATGTGATCCGTGTGGATGGCAACGACGTATTGGCGGTGTATGAGGCGACCCGCCAAGCCCGCGAGATTGCCGTTGAGCGCAATCAGCCGGTATTGATTGAGGCCATGAGCTACCGTCTTGCCGCGCACTCCTCCTCCGATGACCCTTCCGGCTATCGCTCAAAAGATGAGGAGGAGGTGTGGCGCGCCAAAGACCCACTGCGGCGGATGCAAAAATGGCTATTGAACAAGCATTGGTGGAGCGAAGAGGAGGAAACCTCTCAACAGGAAACCCTGCGCCGTGAAGTGCTCGATACAATGAAGCGCGCAGAGAAGCGCTCATCGCCACCCTTAGATAGCCTGATTAGCGATGTATATGCAGACGTTACTCCTGAGCTACAGCGTCAGTTTGATCAGTTAAAACGCCATATTCGACGCTACCCAGAGGCTTACCCCCGCGGCGCAACGTCGTTGGACTTAGGCGTGAGCGCCGAGACTGATTCCGAGGGGGAGGCGTAATATGGCTACCATGAACATGCTTCAGGCGATTAATAACGGCCTGGATATCGCCATGGCAGAGGATGAAAAAGTCATCTGCTTTGGTGAAGATGTGGGTATTTTCGGTGGTGTCTTTCGGGCCACTAGTCACCTGCAGGAGAAGTACGGCAAAGCGCGCTGCTTTAACACACCCTTGGTTGAACAGGGGATTATTGGCTTTGCCAACGGCTTGGCGGCTCAAGGCTCGGTGCCTGTTGCCGAGATACAGTTTGCCGATTATATCTTTCCCGCCTTTGATCAAATCGTTAACGAAACCGCCAAGTTCCGCTATCGCTCCGGCGATCTATTTAACGTAGGCGGGTTGACCATCCGCACCCCTTACGGTGGCGGTATCGCCGGTGGCCTCTATCACTCTCAATCACCCGAAGCTTATTTTACCCATACGCCTGGTTTGAAAGTGGTGGTGCCGCGCAACCCCTATCAGGCCAAAGGGCTACTGCTTGCCGCTATTCGCGACCCGGACCCGGTGCTTTTTCTGGAGCCTAAGCGTCTTTATCGCGCTTCGGTAGGCGACGTGCCCGAAGAGGATTACCAGCTTCCCATTGGCGAAGCCGAAATTACCAAAGAGGGCACGGATATTACCGTGGTGGGCTGGGGTGCGCAGATGGAGGTAATCGGCAAAGCGGTTGAGCTAGCCGAGGAGCAGGGCATTGCCTGTGAAGTCATTGACCTGAGAACACTGTTGCCTTGGGATGCTGACACTGTCGTTGAATCGGTGCTTAAGACCGGCCGTTTAGTGGTTAGCCACGAAGCGCCACTAACCGGCGGCTTTGCGGGCGAAATTGCCGCCACGATTCAAGAGCGTTGTTTTCTCTACCTGGAATCGCCGATTACAAGGGTGACGGGGCTTGATACGCCTTTCCCACTAGTGCTGGAAAAAGAGTATCTGCCCGATCACCTGAAGATTTTTGAAGCGATTCGCGAAAGCGTCAACTTTTAGCGCTGAGGAGAACAACAATGAGTGATTTTTTACTGCCGGATATTGGCGAAGGCATCGTCGAGTGCGAAGTCGTCGAATGGCGTGTCGCTGAAGGCGATAAAATTGAAGAAGACCAGCCCATCGTTGAAGTCATGACCGACAAAGCGTTGGTTGAAATCACTGCTCCCGAGGCGGGGGTAGTGACGAAGCTTTATGTCGCCCAGGGGCAGATTGCTAAGGTTCACGCGCCGCTATACGCCTACCAAGCGAGTGGGGGTAACGACACCGACGAACAAGTCGGCAGCCAAGCCAGCAACAAAAAAAGCGAGACCGAGCCAGAATCTGCACAGTCGAGCGCCAATAAAAGGCCAAGAGAGCAGCCGCAAGCACTCGACGTTGTTTCGGGTCACATAAATGACAAAGTCCCGGCAAGCCCCGCGGTTAGACGTTTAGTCCGCGAGCATTGTTTAAAGCTTTCAGACATTGCTGGCAGCGGCAAAGAGGGCCGGGTGCTAAAAGAGGATGTGCTGGCGCACCTTGACCAAACATCGCAATCTTCGGCCCTACCCAGCCAGGAACCTGGCCAAACCGTGCTCAAAGCCCCGGCCGAAAGCCAGGCGCCACGAGTTGAACCGCTACGCGGTGTTCGCGCTGTTATGGCCAAGCGCATGGTCGAAGCAGCCAGCACCATTCCGCACTTTCACTATGGCGAAGAGATTGATGTCACGGCGTTGTTGGCGCTACGAGTGCGCTTAAAGCCACTGGCGGAAGCCAAAGGTGAGCGGCTCACGTTGATGCCGTTTTTTATGAAAGCCCTTGCGCTGGCGGTGGGCGAAGAGCCCATTATGAATGCCCAGTTAAATGCGGCGGGCGATGCGCTGCATTACTATCCTCAGTGCAATATTGGTATGGCGGTGGATAGCGCCGCCGGTTTGATGGTGCCTAATATCAAAGGCGTTGAACGCTTAACGTTGTTAGAAATTGCTCGCGAGGTTGGGCGATTAACTAACGCCGCGAGAGATGGGCGCGTTGATCAGGCGGATCTCAAAGGCGGTACTATCAGTGTCTCCAATATTGGCGCCTTGGGCGGTACCTACGCAGCACCGATTATCAACGCCCCGGAAGGCGCGATTGTCGCTATTGGCAAGACCCAGTGGTTGCCGCGGTTTGATGAACAGGGCGAAGTGCAGCGCCGCGCGATTATGACGATTACCTGGGCGGGAGATCACCGTTTTATCGATGGTGGCACCATCGCGCGCTTCTGTAATGCCTGGAAGGGCTTTCTGGAAGCCCCAGAAACCATGCTGCTCCACTTGGGCTAGCAAGGCGACTTATGTCCCAGGCACCGCTTCAGCAGTTTTACATACCCGAAGAGCAGTCGGTCTATCTGCTCAGTCATCACGATGCCCGTAAACTTAAAGACTGGGTGGCGCTGTGCCAGGCGCAGCTTACCCAGTTGGGCTATCGAGATATTGAGCTTATCGGTAAAGGTGCCTATGGCTTTGTGTTTGCTGGCAGCACCGCATGCCAAGATTATGTCTTTAAATTCTCGCGTATTACGTTACCCCCGCATTTGCAGGAACGTCTCGAAGAGGAGGCGTTCATGCTCGACCAGGTCTCGCACCCGCGAATCCCAAGCCTGATCGCCTACCAGCGCTCCCGGGGGCAATCAATCCTGGTGATGGAGAGAGCCCCCGGCAGTAATCTAGAGCAGGTCTCGCTTGAACAGGGGCGTTTGGCGCCCCGGCTCGTCATGCGTGTCGCCGCACAGTTGGCGGATATTCTTGCCGCTTTGCGCCGTGAGTCAGGCCCCCAGAGCCGCCCGGTGGTGCATGGCGATATTAAGCCCTCCAATTTAGTCTTTGATCCTGAATCTGAATCTATCGCACTTATCGACTGGGGCTCATCGGTATTTGCTCAGCTAGACGCTCAGCTGCAGTTTGTGGGCGCCAATGTGATGGAGCTAATGTCGGATAATCTGCAGCAAACCAATGCCCGCCTGGGGGACGTTTATTTTATTGGCGAAGAGCAGTTAAACGGCGCGCTGTCTTCGCCACGATTTGACGAGCAAGGGGCCGCAGGGACCCTTTATGCGCTGGCGTCGGCGCAATCCTGCCGATTTGGCCACCGGGCCATTCCTGCTTGCTCACTTGGGCTGCCGATGGAGTTTGCGCGCACCCTGGATGGTATGCTCGACCCCGACCCTCAAGTGCGCCGCAAAGCTGGCGACTACTTTTTATCCAACATGCCACGCATGGGCAAAGTGGTGATGATTGATCTGCCTGCATCGCTCAATGTGCCGCTAGTCCCGGTATGGGCTCGCCCTACACATCAGGAGATTGATACCGTGGTGTATAGCTCGCGCAAAGCCTTTCTGCGCGAAGCCTTTTCACAGGAAAAACATGCCCAAGAAACCCTCAACGACGTCAACGACGTGCAGTTGGATCGCTACTACAAACAGTTTATGCAGGGGATGGGGGAAACCGAAAAGGCCTTTTTGGCATCGGTGAGTCGCCTGGGTAAGTACCGGGTGGTAGGGGGCTTGGCGGTGCGCTGGGAGCGTGAAGGGGTATATATTGATTCATCGTTAAATTTACACGACCCGGCGATGAAGCCTGCTTTTATCGAAGCGGTGAATAACATGGTGCATCTGGCGCGAGCGATTCATCGCCAAGGGGTATTTAAAAGCTGCCTGTTTAACGCGCGCCAAACCCTCCATATTGAGCGTGCATCAGCAGACGAACCGTTTGTCAGTGACGCGAAGATGGCGATTGGCTATGAACTAAGCGTGGTATCGGAGCTTGAGAATCGTACCCGTCAGCACAGCTACTTCGAAGACGGCCCCGACCCAGAAGAGTTGCTGGTACTGCCGGATGCCATTATGCAGGCGCTGCAACAGCTCAACGCTATTCATCATACCGGGATGATCATCTTTGAGGCGTTCCCTCGGCACCTCAAAATCCATAGCTACTACCGCCTGCTGGATCCCGCGAGCGAGAAAGCGTTTCGCACGCTGCTGGCGCGCATCCTCACTTCGGTAAGCCAAATAGAGGGCTTGGGCGTGTCGGGCTACATGAAAATGCCCTATAAGGACACGCGCTACTTCACTCATCTTGAAAGCCAGCCGGAACGCTACTACCCCCGCGACCCCCGGGCGTACATTAAAAAATTACCCAGCTAAAAAGAAAGATATTTATTGGCTCGCTGTGTCTATCAGCGTTGACTGGGTGGCTAACCAGTTGGCCAGCTGCTCAGTCAGCTCATCACTGGCGCGGCCAAAGGCTTCTACGACATCGGCTATCTCAACACTGCTGGCTTGCGAGCGGGCGCTGAGGCTGTGTGCCGCTAGTGGCTTACGGCTTTGAGCTTCGATCAACTGTACGTCTAATGCTATCTTAGCGCTTGGTAGCCCATTATCGTATTCGCTTTGAAAGTGGCGCAGCTCACTCAGTATCAGCAGTTCATGGGGCAAGCGGTCGCTACCCACGCTGGCAAATAGTTGGCTCTGCTGTAAACCGTTAATCAAGCGTGCCTGGAGTAGATCAGGGGCATTCTCGCTCCAGCGGGCACTCTCGTACACATTGACAATATTACGCTCTGGATAAACCACAATCCGGTTGCTACTGAGAAGGTGTCCCGCTTCCGGGGCGGCAACGCCGAGGCGTTGGCTGGCACTGTTTGATGAGGTAGCTACAGACGGTAAGTCACTTGCAGGCAAGCGGTAAAGCGTGGCTGGTTCGCTGTCGGGCAGTATTGAACAGCCACTGCTAAGTAATAGTGCAGCACTGAGGATGGCGATAGTAGTAAGACGAAAACTCATGGGCGAAACTCCTCTACCTGATCACGGCCCAGGAAAAAGTCGGTTGGGCTCTCTTCCAGCTGGCGGGTAATACGATCCAGTGTATCGAGCGTGGAGCGCAAGGAAGACAGCGCCGGGGCGATATCCTGCGCGCCCTGCAGGCTGCCCTCAATGGCGCCGGCGTTGGTCTCGACTAACTGTTCAATACGCTGGGCAGTACGCGCGACATCGCGACTGGCTTCGGCGGTGCTTTGCAGCACAAGTCGGCCATCTTGACGCAGTAACTGTGTTGCTTCCTGGCTGAGCTCATCGATGCTGGCGAGGGTAGTCGTTGCCTGGCGAGACACCTCACCAAAAAGCGCCATGTTTTGGCTTAAAGCTTCCTGCTGGGTGGCAACCATATCAGTGATCTGGGCAATATTAGTCAGAATATTGCCTGCCTGCTCGCGGTTATTGTCGTCAAACAGCTGGTTAACGCTAATTAGAATTGAATTGATGTTTTTGATCACTTCTTCGCTTTCATCGAACAGCGTCGCGATGGGCGAAGGGTCTGCCTGAATAAATGGCGCCTCCATATCGGTTTGGTCAATCAGCAGTGGGGCTTCAGGAGTGCCGCCGTAAAGTTGCACGGACATGCTCCCAGTGATGCTGGTAATGGCCAGCTTAGCGCGAGTGTCCGATTTTATTGGCGTATCGTCGTAGACTTGAATACTGGCAATGACTTGGCGTGGGTCTTCAGGGTTTAGGGTCAACTCGGTGACATCGCCGACTTCTATGCCGTTGTACTGTACCGTGCTGCCTTCTGATAAACCGCTAACGCTGCGTTCGAAAAGGATGCGATAGGGATGGTAACTGCGCTCGCCCGCCGCATAGCTCATCCATAGCGCAAACAGCAGTGCCGCGGCGGCGGTACCCAAGGTGAATAGACCAATTAACACATGATGCGCGCGGGTTTCCATCTGCTGTCACTCCTGGAGGTTAGTGATCGTTGGCAAGGCGTTATGCGCGCGTTGAGCGGCTCGCCCGCGAGGCCCATGAAAGTAGTCTTGAATCCATTCGTCCTGGGTTTCAGCCACCCTGTCGATAGTGTCTACTACTAAAACGCGTTTTTGCGACAGCACCGCTACCCGGTCACAGGCGGCATATAGGGTATCCAGGTCGTGAGTCACCAGAAAAACGCTAAAACCTAACGCATCACGGAGCGTTACCAGCAGTTGATCAAAGGCGGCTGCGCCAATAGGATCAAGGCCCGCCGTGGGTTCATCGAGAAAAAGAATATCAGGGTCAAGCGCTAAGGCTCGGGCCAGAGCGGCGCGCTTGACCATGCCGCCAGAGAGCGATTCAGGAAATTGCAAGGCTGCCTCTGGAGGCAGGCCTACCAGCGCCAGTTTCACCCTAGCGAGGTGTTCGGCGTCTTCCCTCGGTAAGTTAGCGAGCTCAATCAGCGGCAGCGCAACGTTCTCCTGCAGGTTCAGCGAGCTAAATAGCGCGCCGCGTTGAAACAGCACCCCAAAGCGACGCTCTATTTGGCTGCGCTCTGCCTCGCTAAGCGCATTCAGCGTGGTGCCCAACACCTCTACTGTGCCGCCGTCAGGGCGTTTCAAGCCAACGATACTGCGCAAAAGTACCGATTTTCCTGTGCCGGAGCCGCCCACGACGCCAAGGATTTCTCCCTGCTCAAGGCTCAAATCTAAGTCTTGGTGTACTACCACAGGTCCAAAGCGATTAACCAGTCCGCGTACGTTAATCACCGGCGGATTGTGTGGCGTGACAGGCTTATCTGAATGCGTCACCAGCCCATCTCCATAAAGAACAGCGCGGCTAACGCGTCGATAAGAATCACCATAAAAATTGACTGAACCACGCTGGAGGTAGTGTGTTCGCCGACGGACTGAGCGCTGCCGCTGACCTTAAAGCCTTCAAGACAGCCGATAACAGCAATCACAAAGGCAAACACCGGTGCCTTGCTTAGCCCCACCAAAAAGTGCATCACTGAGACGTCTTTTTGTAGCGTTGCAATAAACTGGCCCAGCGAAATATCCAGTGACAGTGACGACACCATGGCACCGCCCGCTAAGCCACTGAGCATGCCTACAAAAGCGAGCAGCGGCAGGCTAATCAGCATT
The DNA here is from genome assembly GCF_033052795.2 of Halovibrio sp. HP20-59. Lineage (NCBI taxonomy): Bacteria > Pseudomonadati > Pseudomonadota > Gammaproteobacteria > Oceanospirillales > Halomonadaceae > Halovibrio > Halovibrio sp. HP20-59. The sequence continues at coordinate 377,938 of NZ_JAWJUW020000002.1, read as the reverse complement.
GCCATCACGCGGGGCAGCACCAATAGTTCAATGGGGTCCAGCCCCTGTGCCTGCAGGGCATCTATTTCTTCGTTGGATTTCATGGCGCCAATCTGGGCGGTAAAGGCGCTGGCGGTTCGTCCCGCGAGCAGTATCGCAGCCAGCAGAACGCCAAACTCTCGTAAAAAAGAAAACGCAACAAGATCAATGGTATAAATTGTGGCGCCAAAATCCTGAAGCACGGTGGCGCCCAGGAAGGCCACAACGGCGCCGACCATAAAGGTTAATAAGGCGACGATCGGCACGGCGTTAAGGCCGCTCTGCTGAATATGGGCAACGCTGGCGGTTACCCGCCAGCGGCGTGGCTGCCATACCAGATAGAAGAGGGTGGCAATCACCAGGCCGATAAATGCCAGCAGCTGACGCTGTTGCGCCCATAGCCCCGCCATGTATTGGCCAATGTCGGCAAGCGCTTGGTTGATACGCGAATAGGCGGGCGGCTCAACGTTGAGGGGCACTTGCATTGCCTCGGCAATACGTATGAGCAGAGCCTGCTGCACTTTAGGCAGCTCCGTTGCCCATATAGATACCGAATGGGCTTTTTCGATGCCGATAAGCTCGACAATAAGAACAGCGCCCGCGGTGTCGAGCCGGGTGACTGCTGCCAACGAAATAGCACCTGTCGCTTGACTGATGTGTTGCTGGCGAAGCTCGGCTTTGATGCACTGATAATTGGCAAGTGTCCACTCCCCCTGCAACGTCAGTGACTCATCATGGCGTGCTATCCACTCACTTGGCATCCCAACTCCTTGGCGCTCTTGGTATCGATGCGCTTGTTTAGAAGTCTATGATGCATTCAAACGAGCGTTAGTTAAAGCTTCAAGTGCGCTCAGAAAATTCACGCCAAGCGGCATAAGTACTTAGAAATACCCGTCCGGTCAGCGCCTCTAGAAAGTCACTTTTCTTGAGCTGATCCATCACCGGCCCTTTGACCTCGGATAAATGCAATTTTACATCGGAGTCTTTTAAGCGTGCGTTGATCGCATCCAAGCTCTCTAGCGCCGAAGCATCAATTAGGTTGACCGCCGAACAGATCAACACAACGTGTTCCAGCTCAGGTTGACTTGCGACAAGGTTATAAACGGTGTCCTCTAAATAACGCGCGTTGGCAAAATAGAGGCTCTCGTCGATACGCAGAAGCGCCACATTGTTAACCGTTTCCACATCGTGACGTTCTGTGTTGCGAAAATGCTCGGTGTCAGGAACGCGGCCTACCAGCGCGCTGTGGGGGCGGCTGGTGCGGTATAAAAAAAGCGCGATAGACAGGGTAACGCCGCTGATAATGCCAGCTTCAACCCCTTCGCATAGCGTCAGTAGAATGGTCACGGCCATGGCGGCAAAGTCGCTGCGCGAATAGCGCCATGTTTGACGCAACATGGGGATATCCACCAGCGTCAAAATAGACACGGTAATGGTAGCGGCCAGCGTGGCAATGGGCAGGTAGTAAAGCCAGCCGGTAAATGACAGGGTGATGAGCGCGATACCCAGCGCGGCAAAAGCGCCCGCGGCGGGTGTTTGGGCGCCCGCATCGTAGTTGATCACCGTGCGCGAAAGCCCGCCCGTAACCGGCATACCACTAGACAAACCGGCGGCAAAGTTGCTGGCACCCAGACCGATCAATTCTTGATTGGGTGAAATGCGTTGACGTCGCTTCGCCGCCAGCATCTGCCCCATGGAGACCGACTCCACAAAGCCGACCAGGCTAATCAGCAGCGCAGGGATTAGCAGTGCCCGCCACAGCGAGTAGTCTCCCCAAGGAAAACTTAACGCGGGCAACCCACTGGGAACCTGTCCCACAACGCCGACGCCTTTATCGGCCAACTGCCAGTGCCAGGTCACTAGGGTGGTAATCATTACTGCAAAGACTGGCCCCGCTTTTGCGATCAGGTCCGCCAGGGTGCTTGGTAGGCCCATCTTGTGCAGGGTGGCTTTGCCGTGGCGTCGCATAGCAATCAAAAACACGAGTGTAGCGCTGCCGATCAAAAGCGTAGGCAAGTTGAAGGTGGTTAAGTTGGGTATCAGCGTCACGAGGCGCTCGACAAGGGTGAAGCCACTACTCTCAACCCCCAGCAAACTGCCCAACTGGCTAGCCGCTATTAAAATGCCTGACGCCGTTAAAAAGCCCGAAATGACTGGGTGGCTGAGAAAATTACTAAAAAAGCCCATTTTCATTAATCCCATCGCCACAAGCATGCCGCCAGAAAGCAGTGAGAGAATTAGCGCCGCCTGTAAATAGGTGTCTGTACCGGGCAGAGCGACAGAGGAGAGTGCCGCACCGGTCATCAGGGCAATAATAGCGACGGGGCCTACCGCTAACGTTCGGCTAGTACCAAACAGCGTGTAGATTAGCTGGGGAAGAATACTGGCATACAGCCCGACCACTGCAGGTAGGCCGGCGAGCAGCGCATAGGCAAGCGACTGGGGGATGACCATTACCGTGACGATCAACCCGGCTAATAGGTCAGCGCCCAATAGGCGTTTATGGTAGTGGGGCAACCACGTCAAAATGGGCAAGTAGCGCTTAAGCATGGGGTCCAGTGGTTTTATGGCTAAGCAGTGAGGGTAAGTGATAATTCATTTTGTGTCAGTGCTTATATTTACTGGTCCTTCAATACATATGTGATGGGCAAGAGCTTTTGCACAACATTCATCTTCCCCTCCCAAAGTGCTAGTTATTTAAAACGTATAACCCGTTAAGCTTATGAACAAAGGAAAGTTAATTATACTTTCTGCAGGGTAATCATTAATCAATAATGTCAATAAAAGAGATCACCTTATGCGCATAATGCTGATGCTGGTTCCATTATTGTTGTTGGTACTGTCGGTTGTACTCGTCACCCAAGGTGGCCTCTGGGGTTATGCCGCATTGGTGAGTGCTGCTTGCGGCGGTGGGGCTATGTTGTTGAGCGCCTTTGAGAGCGTGCACCGCGCCGGTCAGCGCCGCCTTGAACAGCACCAGCGTGGCGTCAAGTCACTGCGTGATTACCGTTCACTGCGTGCCATGGCCTACCGGTTAATGAAACGTGCTAGTAGCACCGCGATTGCCTCGGCTGAAGTGTCGCACTACGCCGATCTGATGGATCAACGCCTTTCCAAGCAAGAGGCCATGGCCCGTGAGGCTTCATCAAGTATGACGGCGATTAATGCAGCCATTATGCAGGTCAGCGCCAGCGCCAGCCAAGTGGCGGCGTTGGCAGAGAACGCCCGGGAAGCCAGCCATCATAACCATGCCGAACTTGACGAAATTATTCAGGACATGAGCGACGTTGCCGACCGCTCGAATCAAGCGCTTGAAATGCTCACCGCGCTGAATGAGAAAATTGAGCGGGTGCGTAATGTGACCTCAATGATTGAGGGGATTGCCGAACAGACCCATCTGCTGTCGCTCAACGCGTCGATTGAAGCGGCCCGAGCGGGTGAACACGGGCGAGGATTTGCAGTGGTCGCTGGTGAAGTGCGCAACCTGGCACTCAAGACCTCTACCGCGACGCAAAGCGTCGATGAGTTAGTGAAGGATATGCATCAGAGCGGTCAATCGGTGGTCGCCACGATGGGCCATTTAATGACCCGGATAAGCGAGCGTTCCAAAGGCTTGCAAGTGGTCGGCAACAGTCTGGGTACAATGACCCAAGAGTTCGACCAAGTGCAGAGCGAAATTACCCGCGTTGCTGATGCGATGGAGAACACTCGCCAGCATAGTCAAACCGTGGCGGACGGCTTGAGCCAGTTGGAGGACGATGTCGATGAAGGCAATCGCAACATGCACGATTTGGCGGAGCAGGCGCGATCACTCATGGAGGCCGCGGAAGGGGTCGACGGTGAACTGGCGCAGCAGCATTTAGAAGGGCGTCACCAGCAAGTGTTCCATGCTGCGCGGTCAACCGCTGATAAGCTGGGCAAGCTATTTGAAAAAGCCATCGCCAGTGGCGAGCTTTCAGGCACTGCACTTTTCCAGCCCCAGTATGAACAAATTCCCGGGACTCAGCCACCGCAGTATAAAACCGGCTTTGATAGTTTCACAGACAGGTATCTGCCGGATTTGCAGGAGCCTTTGCTCACGCAGCTTGGCTTAAGCTATGCCATCGCCTGCGACCGCAAGGGCTATGTGCCAACTCACAATAACGCGGTCAGCCTTGAGCCAACCGGTGACTATGCTTACGACTTGAAATTCTGCCGCAACAAACGCATTTTCGATGACCCGACCGGCAGCCGCTGCGGTGCTCATGAAAAGCCATTGCTACTGCAAACCTACAAGCGCGACACCGGCGAAATAATGCACGACCTTTCTGTACCGGTGTATGTCCAGGGCAAACACTGGGGTGGCTTTCGCGTTGGCTATCAGCCCGAGCGCGATCACTCCCTAGAGGTCATCGCTGATGCCCCGACACCGCTGGCGTTAGCTAGCCGTCGCGTAGCGCGGGCGTGACTGCCATGCCGACCACGAGTAGAGCGCGAGCCCGATCCAAATAAGCACAAAGGTCGCCAACTGGATAAGGCCTAACGGCTCGCCAAACACGCTAAGGGCGATAAGAAATTGGATGCTGGGGTTGATGTACATCAGAAATCCCAGGGTTGCCAAGCGCAGCCGTCGGGCAGCGCCGGCAAACGCCATCAGTGGTAACGCTGTGAGAGCACCACTGGCGATTAACAGACCCGTGGTCGATGTATTCTGCAAAAAGTGTGAACTGCCGTTCCAGCTTAGCCACCCTAAGGCGATAAGGCCGAGGGGGAATAGCAGCAGGGTTTCGACAAACAGTCCGGAAAGTCCGTCCAGCGGCACTTGCTTACGAAATAGCCCGTAACTGCCAAAGCTCAGCGCCAATACCAAACTAATCCATGGCAGCTCGCCGAGCATCACAAACTGGGTGGCAATGGCGATACTTGCCAAGCCCAGCGCGACCAGCTGCAGCTTTGCCATCACTTCCCGCAGTACCAGCATGCCCAGGGCAACGTTAACCAGCGGCGTTAAAAAGTACCCCAGGCTTGCCTGCAATACCTGCTTAGACTCCACTGCATAGATATAGATGCCCCAGTTGAAGGCGATCAGCAACGCGCAGGCCAATACTCGGCCCAGCCGTTTGGGCTCCCCCAGTGCGGCGACCACCGGCGGCCAGCGGCGCAATAAGGTGATTAAACCAACTAGAAATATGCATGCCCAAAGGATACGGTGAATCAAGATCTCGAACGCAGGAACGCCGTCAAACAAGGCAAAAAAAAGTGGAAAACAGCCCCACATGGTGTAGGCGGTTAACCCGAACATGACGCCTTTGACTGCTTCAGGGTCGCGTGTTGGAGTAGGAAGCATAGCAGCCTCATTATTTAAAGAGGCTAATCTATCATAAACGTGGTCGTAACACTGGTTGAATAGGAGGTGTTAAATGAGCGAACTTAGAACGAGCTTGGTCCAGTGCGATTTACGCTGGGAAGACCCGCAAGCTAACCACGCCCACCTTGAACAGCTACTGGGCGAGTTGGACAGCCGCAATACCGACCTGATTGTGTTGCCGGAAATGTTTGCCACTGGTTTCACCATGAACTCGCGTGAAATGGCCCAGCCAATGGCACAAAGCCAGAGCGTAGCCTGGTTGCAGACTCAGGCGCAGGCGCGTAACTGCGTGATGACCGGCAGTGTGGCGATCGAAGAGGGTGGCGAGTTTTATAACCGCCTGATCTGGGCGACGCCTGACGGTGAGCTCACCTATTACGACAAGCGTCACCTATTCCGGATGGCGGGCGAGCATGAACGCTACGGCATGGGCGAAGAGCGTAAAGTCGTCGAACTCAATGAGTTTAAGCTGCTACTCAGCGTTTGTTACGACTTACGCTTTCCGGTTTGGATGCGTCAGCAGCCTGCGAAAGGCGTTCATTTCGAGTATGATGTGCTGTTGTGTATCGCCAACTGGCCAGCACCACGTCGCCAACCCTGGCGCACGTTATTGCAAGCCCGGGCGGTGGAAAATTTAAGTTATGTCATTGGTGTGAATCGCGTTGGAGAAGACGCTAAGGGGCTTGCCTTCAGTGGTGATTCCTTATTAGTCGACTTTAAAGGTGAACCGCTCATTGACCACCCTGCTCATACCCCGTTTATCGAAACGGGCACGCTGGATAAAACTACCCTTGATGCTTTTCGTGAAAAATTCCCTGCCTGGCAAGATGCCGACCGTTTTGAGCTGCTGCCAGGAGTGGGTTAATGATGCGCCTTGATCGCTTTTTAAGTGAGACCTCGCCGTTAACCCGTAGCCTCGCCAAGCGAGCGCTTAAAAATGGCGAGGTGACCCTGAACGGTGAGCCGATTAAGCAGTCGGCCACTCAGATCGACACCGATAACGATGTTGTCGTGCTAAATGGCGAACGATTGGCGCTGGTCGGTTTACGCTACATTATGTTGCACAAGCCGGTCGACGTTGAATGCAACGCCCGCCGTGGGCTCTACTCACGGGCGATCGATTTAATCGATCTGCCCAAAGCCGAACGCTTACAGCCGGTAGGGCGGTTAGATGTGGATACTACCGGTCTGCTGTTGTTAACTGACGACGGCCAGTGGTCGCACCGCGTTACGTCGCCACGCCACCGCTGCGCTAAAGTCTATATCGCCGAGCTTGCCGAGCCTATGGAAGGCGCAGCAGCGGAGTGGGCGATTGGCCAAGTCGCCGACGGCTTGATGCTTGATGGCGAGGAGTCACCGACGCACCCAGCAACGCTACGGCTTTTATCGCCGACTCAAGCGGAACTCACCATTACCGAAGGGCGCTATCATCAGGTGAAGCGTATGTTTGCCGCCTTGGGTAATCACGTGAACTCACTGCACCGCAGCTCCATCGGTGATTTAGTGTTGGATGCCAACCTGGCGCCCGGCGAGTGGCGAGAATTAACGGCCGACGAAATCGCGCTTTTCTGAGTGCTTGTTTAAGGCCTTCTTTAGCCGCTCCCCAAAAATGGCGAGCGGCTTTATTTTATCTGAAAATTTATACCGTTATTTTGATTTATAAATTAATAATGCCAAGTATTGTGGCTCGATTTAGTTAACCAGGTGCGCGGCGGCAATCAGTGCTTGAGTATAAGTATGCTGTGGCGCTGAAAGAACGTCTAAGCAGGGGCCTTGTTCGACCACTTCACCATCTTTGAGCACCATAATGCGATGCGCCATGGCGCGCACAACGGCTAAATCGTGGCTAATAAACAGATAGCTAAGTTGACGTCTTGCCTGCAGGTCGCGCAGAAGCGTCACTAACTGCTTCTGTACGGTACGATCTAGCGCCGAAGTAGGTTCATCAAGCACCAAAAGTTCGGGCTCCAGAATAATCGCCCTGGCCACGGCAATACGTTGGCGCTGGCCTCCGGAAAATTCATGGGGGTAGCGGGCGGCGCAGCTCTCGGGCAGCCCAACCTCGTGTAACGTTTGTTTAACCCGCTGGGTGATCACTTCAGTGGTTAGATGAGGGTAGTGAAAACGCAGCCCTTCGCTAACGATATCAAACACCGGCATACGCGGGGAAAGGGCGCCATAAGGGTCTTGAAACACCATCTGTAAGCGGTGACGCTGACGCCGTAAGGCATCGCCGGTTAGGCTGCTGAGCGTGTCGGTTCCCAGGGTAATATCGCCTTGGCTAGTGACCAAGCGCATGATTGCCGAAGCGAGGGTAGTTTTCCCCGAGCCAGACTCACCCACAATACCGAGGGTTTCTCCGGGAGCGATATGCAGGTCGGTCGGTTGAACCGCTACAAATGCCGGCGGCTGGCGCTTGAATAAGCCGGTTTTGGGACGTTTAAAGCTCACGCTTAACTGACGCGCCGTGAGTAGCGGCGGCGCCTGCTTAATGGCCTGGGGTCTGCCCTCTGGCTCGGCGTCGAGCAGCGCTTTGGTATAATCACTTCGCGGGTGCTGAAAAACCTGTTCCACCGGGCCTATTTCCTGGATGCGGCCTTGATACATCACGCAAATGCGGTCCGCGTAACGGCGCACCAGGTTTAAGTCATGGCTGATAAACAGCATGCCCATGCCATGTTGGTCACGCAGCTCGCGCAGTAAGGCGAGAATGTCTTGCTGTACCGTGACATCCAGCGCGGTAGTGGGCTCGTCGGCAATCAGCAGCGATGGGTTATTGGCAATCGCCATGGCAATCATCACCCGCTGACGCTGCCCCCCTGAAAGCTGGTGGGGCCAAGCATTTAAAAGCTCCTCCGGGCGCGGCAGCTTAACTTGCTCCAGTAATGTTTTGCTGCGTTCCCGTGCCGCCTGACCACGTAGCCCTTGATGCAGCTGCAGCGCTTCAGCGATTTGCTTGCCGACCCGGTGCAGCGGATTAAGCGAGGTCATTGGCTCCTGGAAGATAAAGCCGACGCGATTACCGCGCACTGAGTTCCACTGGGCTTGCGTTAAGTTGGCTAGATTGGTGTCGCCCAACCAGCGCTCGCCTCGCACGGTGGCATTGCTGGGTAGCAGATTAGCCATACCCAGCGCCGATACCGGTTTACCCGAACCCGATTCACCCACGATTGCCAGGGTTTCACCCGCGTTGAGGGTGAGCGAGAGTGAGTGCACCACCGGATTGTCATCAAAAGCGATATCAAGATGCTCAATACGCAGCAGAGGATTAGGCATGTTGATTCTCCTGGGCAGGGCCTACTGGGCGCTGCTGCACGTGACGAGGGTCAAAGGCATCGCGCAAGCCCTCGCCGATAAATACCAACAGTGAGAGCATGATCGCCAGCGTCATGAACGCCGTGATGCCCAGCCAAGGGGCATGTAGATTGTTTTTCCCCTGGGCCGCCAGCTCACCTAGCGAAGGAGCACCGGGCGGTAGACCGAAGCCGAGAAAATCCAGTGCGGTCAGGGTGCCAATCGCGCCAGTAAACAAAAACGGAATAAACGTCAGCGTGGCGACCATGGCATTGGGTAGCACGTGGCGCCACATAATCAAGCGTGACGGCAAGCCCATGGCTTTGGCGGCGCGCACATACTCTAAGTTGCGCGCACGCAGAAACTCAGCGCGCACAATATCCACCAAGCCCAGCCAAGAGAACATCAGCATAATGCCCAGCAACCACCAAAAACCCGGCTGCACAAAGCTGGCTAAAATAATCAGTAAAAACAGTACCGGTAGGCCCGACCAGATTTCGGTAAACCGCTGGCCAATCAAATCAACTTTGCCGCCAAAGTAGCCTTGCACACCGCCAATGACGACGCCCATCACTAACGACCCGGCAGTCAGCACCAGGGCAAAAGCGACTGAGAGCCGGAAGCCATAAATGACTCGTGCCAGTACATCACGGCCTTGGTCATCGGTGCCCAGCCAGTGGCGGCTGTCGGGTGGCGCCGGGGAAGGGCGGGTCATGTTCATATCCAGGGTCTGGTACGAAAATGGAATGATCGGCCACAGGGCCCAGCCGTGATCGTCAATCTGTTGTTGAATAAACGGGTCTAAATAATCGGTGCGCGTGGGGAGAAATCCGTCGAACTCGGTTTCGGGGTAATCCACCAGCAATGGAACATACCACTGGCCGTCGTACTGCATCACGATGGGTTTGTCGTTGGCAATTAGCTCGGCAAACAGGCTGAGAATAAACAGCGTGGCAAACACCCATAGCGATACGCGGGCGCGGCGGTTGGCTTTAAACGCGACTAAACGGCGGCGGGTAATCGGCGATAAATGTGATGATAAAGAGGCCATTATCACGACTCCCGGGTCGAAAAGTCGATACGCGGGTCTACCCACACGTAGGTCAAATCGGAAATCAGCTTGAGGATTAAGCCGATCACGGTGTATAGGAACAGGGTGCCGAAAATCACCGGGTAATCCCGCTGCATAACCGCCTCAAAACCGAGCAGGCCCAGCCCATCCAGCGAAAAGATAACTTCGATAAGCAGCGCACCGGTGAAGAAGATGCCGATCATCGCAGCGGGTAGGCCCGCGATAATGATTAACATAGCGTTGCGAAATACGTGACCATAAAGCACCCGGCGCTCATCAGCCCCCTTGGCACGAGCGGTAATCACATACTGCTTATGAATTTCATCGAGAAAGCTGTTCTTGGTGAGCATGGTTAAGGTGGCAAAGCTGCCAATGGCCGCCGCGATCACCGGCAGGGTAATATGCCAGAAGTAGTCTTTGACTTTACCCCATGCTGAAAACTGGTCGAAGTTGGGCGAGGTCAAACCGCGTAATGGGAATAAGTCCCAGTAGGTGCCGCCGGCAAACAAAACGATCAATAGAATCGCAAACAAAAAGCCGGGGATGGCGTAGCCGACAATCACTAGTCCTGACGACCAGACGTCGAACCGGGAGCCATGACGCAGGGCTTTTTTGATGCCTAACGGGATGGAGATCAAATACACCAGCAGCGTGGTCCAAAGCCCCAGCGAAATAGACACCGGCAGTCGCTCAATCATTAGCTCGGTGACCGGTCGATCGCGGAAAAAGCTGGTGCCAAAATCAAAGGTTAGGTAATCCGCCATCATGCCGATAAAACGCTCGTGGGCGGGCTTGTCAAAACCAAACTGCTGTTCTAATTGCTCAATAAAGCGCGGGTCAATGCCTCGGGCTCCTCGGGAGTCATCGCTAACTTGGACATCGGCGCCGCCCATATCCAAGCGGGTGCTGGCCATGGCGTCAGCGCCTTCAAAACGTGCCAACATCTGATCAATCGGCCCGCCCGGCGCCGCCTGAACAATAATGAAATTGAGTAACATAATCCCGAAAAGCGTCGGAATCATTAACAACAGTCGGCGTAGGGTATAGCGTGCCACAAAGCACTCCATGGTGTATGTCGATCAAGCCGTTGACCGTGACGATGTAGCGGTCGTAATACAGATAGCGTTAACGGCCTCGGTGACGGCGCTGCAATTCTGCTTCACGCTGGGTGTCTACCCACCACGCATCCAGGTCCATGGCGTACTCCGGGAAGGGTTCGGGGTAGCCAAACTTATCCCAGATAGCGATGCGTGTCTCCCCAGAGTGGTAGTGGGGAATCACGTAAAATCCCCAGCGTAGCACTCGATCCAGCGCGCGCGTGGCAGTATCCAGTTCCTCGCGGCCATCGGCACGAATGATTTCTTCCACTAAAGCGTCCACTGCTGGATGCGCCAACGACATTCGATTGCGGCTCTGCGGTGCATCGGCGGCGTCGCTGGTCCAGAAATCGCGCTGTTCATTGCCTGGGTTATTCGACTGCGGAAAGTGGCTGATGACTATGTCATAGTCGTAGTTACGCTGCCGGTTTAAATATTGGTTGATATCAACGATACGCATGGATGTTTGCACCCCTAAACGAGCCATATTGCGCAGCATGGGCTGAACCACGCGTTCGAGCCCGGCGTCGTATAGCAACACTTCCAGACTTAATGGCTGTCCGCTGTCTTGATTGATTAGCACGCCGTCGATGACTTCGTAACCTGCGTCACGCAGTAGTGCCAATGCCTTGCGCAGCCGTTCTCGCAGGTCGGTAGGCTGCTCAATGGGCAGCGGCTCAGTGAATAGGCGATCAGAGCCATGAGAGGCAATCAACTCCTCCCGAAAGGGCTCCAACAGCGCCAATTCTTGCTCAGACGGTAAGCCTGTGGCTTGCATCTCTGAATTTTGAAAAAAACTCTTGGTGCGCTGATAGGTACCGTAAAAAATATTGGTGTTCAGCCAAGGAAAATCAAAGGTAAGGCTCAACGCTTCCCGTACCCTGGGATCCTGAAACTTTTCTTTACGTAGGTTGAAGACAAACGCCTGCATCATGGAGGGGTTGACGTCGGGGACCGTTAGCCGTTTCACCAGGCCCTCTTCATAGGCGGGGAAATCATAGCCAATCGCCCAGGTGGCGGCGCGAGCGTCGGTACGAAAATCCGTCAGACCGGCTTTAAACGCTTCCCAGGCAATATCACGGTCACGGTAGTAGTCGTAAATAATGCGATCAATATTGTACCGGCCAACGTTGACCGGTAGCTCTTTACCCCAGTAATCCTCATCGCGCTGATAAACGATCCGCCGACCGGGGTCAACTTCGCTAATACGATAAGGCCCGGATCCTGGATGGGCCGCTAGGGTGGGCGAGCTAAAATCGCGTGGCTCCCAGTAGTGGCGGGGTAGTATGGGTAATTGGGCAACGATTAACGGCAGCTCGCGAGACTCTGCGTCGTTCAAGGTAAAGCGTACTTGGTGTTCGTTGAGCGCAATGACTTCGTCGACGCCAGCATAGTAGCTGGCATAAAAGGGATTACCCTCTTCACGGAGTAGGTTAAACGAGAACACCACATCGTAGGCGGTTACCGGTTCGCCGTCTTGGAAGCGCGCTTCAGGGCGCAGGTCGAACTCAATCCACTGTCTGTCAGGGTCCAGGCGAACCCCCTCGGCCAGTAAGCCGTACAGGCTAAACGGCTCGTTAGGGTTGCTGGCCATCAGCGTATCGTAAATTTGTGATATGCCGGTGGCTGGGGTGCCACGGATAATAAAGGGGTTGGTGGAATCAAAGCTGCTGCCAACGGCGGTGCGGGTAATTGTCCCGCCTTTGGGTGCTTGTGGGTTGACATGCGGAAAGTGAGCGAAATCTTCTTCAAGCTCGGGACTATCGTAGAGCGATAGTCCATGTACGGTTTCGACCGTCGCGTCTGCCGTTGCACCCGATACGCTCAAAAGAAGGTAACTTATAAATAGAAGCGTTTTCGTAAAAAATACACCACGCGGCATAGGTGACTTCCCATGTGAACACAGCCTGTTTGTTTTAGGCACTTTTTCAAAAGCCCTCTTTTAAGAACTCTCTTTCAAGGGCTCTCTTTCAAAAGCACTTTTTCAAAAACAATTTTCGAAAACAATACGCGTTTAGCGACCTGAAACTGACAGCAGCTGGCCTGGTTGTAATTGGCCGGGGCGATCAAGCGCATTCCAGCGTATCAGGTCTTGCTGGTCAATATTGTAGCGGGCCGCAATGGCAGAAAGGCTATCGCCTCTTTCAACACGATAGGTATCGGTGCTATCGATTTGTGCGATTGCTTGGCTATTGCCGTGGGCCAGCTGAGCCAGTGCCTGGGAGTTGACTTCTTCAGGTACAAGAAGCGTTTGGGCGCTGCGTGGGTCAATACTACCGTTGAGCAGGCCAGGATTAAGCTCAGTCAGGGCCGATTGACTCACCTCCAGCATTTGCGATGCTTCAGAAAGGCTAACCGCATGGGCAAGCTGAACCTTGGCGAATGCCGGGTCGATATGGATCTCAGGCAACGTCACTTGGTAACGCTCAGGGTCATTGATGATGGTCGCAATGGCTTTCAATTTGGGCACATACTGCATTGTTTCGTTGGGCAGAGAGAGGTCCCAATAGTCACCGCGTAAGCCTTGGCTCTGTGCTTGGCGAAGGGCATGATTGACCGTTCCAGCGCCTGCGTTATATGCCGCTAATGAAAGCGTTAAATCGCCTTCATACCACTGGTCGGCCTGCATTTCCAAGTAATCCAGCGCCGCTTTGGTAGAGGTGACGACGTCTAGTCGGCCGTCATAATTACCATTGCGAACTAACCCTAACGCGTCCCCGGTGCCGGGCATAAACTGCCACAGCCCGGCAGCACCGCGGTGGCTTCTTGCCCCTGGGTCGAAGGAGCTTTCTACAAACGGAATTAACGCGACTTCACCAGGTAGGCCGCGTTCGCTCACTTGCTGGGTAATCCAGGCAAGCCATGTCCTCGCACGCTCGGTAATTGTGGCAATGTTTTCAGGGCTTGAGCGGTAGTGTTCTATCCATTCATCTACCCTTGCTTGGGCGTCGGCTGGCAGCGTCTTATCTTGCCATTGAAAACTTTTACGTAGCGTTGTCCAAGCGTCCTGGGGCTCTAATGTCAAGGCTTCCCAGAAGTTCGTTTGGAACGGCGTGGGATGCGGCTGGATAGTCTCTGTCGACGCACTTGCCGAGCCATTGGCTGTTTCATAAGCCGGTGCGGAAGCTTGAGTGCTTGTGGCAGCGGCTAACATTAGCCCCGTCATTAGCGTGCTCCCTGCGCTTAGCAGAAAGCGTTGGCGAATTGTTTGATAGGTCATAGTGTCATTTGGTTGGTTTCGATAGCGTTCTTAAAAACGGTTCTTCCACTCACGTAGCGTGGTGAACGTCGCGAGATCATTATCATTGGCTCCCTGAGTGCCTGCTGCTTGGCGCACACTGTCTGTGCTTACGCGCAGGTAGGGATTGATTCTCAGCTCGCGTCCTATCGTGCTGGGTAAGGTGGGGCGATCCAGTGCCCGCGCCTTTTCACACTCTTCTAAAGCGTGTTTAACATCTTCATTTTCAGGGTCTGCAGCACGGGCGAAGGTAAGGTTTGCCTGGGTATATTCGTGTGCTGCAAAGACCAGCGTATCTTCAGGGAGTTCCGCGAACTGTTTTAGCGCGGTGAACATTTGCTCGGGTGTGCCTTCAAATAAGCGGCCGCAACCAGCGCAAAACAGCGTATCGCCGCAAAACAGCAAGGCAGGGATGCCCGCGGTAAAATAGCTGATATGATCCAGCGTATGCCCTGGGGTGGCCATGACGTCAAAGAGACGGCCCATAATACGGACTTCATCGCCATCGCCAACGGATTCATCAATGCCTTCGATCGCCGAATTGGCCGGGCCGATGACGTGTGGCGAGTAGCGTTTTATCAATTCCGCTAACCCACCGGTATGGTCATGGTGGTGATGGGTAATTAAGATACTGTCTAGGCTTAGCGACTCGCGCTCTAGAAGCTCGATAACTGGGGCTGCTTCACCAGGATCAACCACGCAAACACTTTGGCTGGTATCTTGTCTGAGTAGCCAAATATAGTTGTCGCTAAGGGCGGGGATCGGTGTCACGCTCATCATCGACGAGATCCTTTAGTTTCAGGAAACGGAGCTCACAAAACAGGGCTTAAAAAAAGCGCACAATAGCCAACCTATCCATTTAGTTAACTGTTGCGCCTATTGTGTATAAGCGCTAATCGGTGCGTAAAAGCCGCTAAAAGTCGTTACTTTGGAGGGAAGCGCTGTTCATGTCAAATTCGACGACGGCAACAATACTCGCCAAGCGCTTAATCAGTAGCCAGCCTTACTGGCAAAGTGAAGCGGGTCGTTCGCTATGGGAAACCCAGCGTGCTTGCTTGGGGCCCGTCGCGGAAACTCGAGTGGGTGGTCACAGTTTGGAAATGAATATGGGGCCAGCCATGTTGACCATGTCGGCGGTCCCCCATGCCATAAGCTGGTCGCCAACGCGTCGGCTAGCCAACCACGACAGCACGCTAATATGCCCACCGGATCAGCTTGCGCTGCCGGACCACTGTTTGGATATAATGGTGGTTCATCACTGGTTAGAGCATGTCGAGGATGCTCATTTCATGCTTCAAGAGGCCGCGCGGGTGACGGCAGACAATGGGGTTTTGGTGCTGTTTGGTTTTAACCCTATCGGGGTCAGTGGGCTTGCGCGTCAATGGCGTAAGCGCCAACAGCAGTTTCCTTGGAACGGTACCTGGCGATCTGCTCGCCGTTTGCGTGACTGGCTGGCGTTTGTCGACTTTGAGGTGGAGCGCGTAGACTATTGCTGTTTTCGTGGTCGTACGAGCGCTAAGTGTGGTGAATATTGGGAGTCATTAGGTCGCCGGCACAACGTGCCTTTAGGCGAGAGCTATATGATCCAGGCGCGGCGACGACAGCGGCATGCGCCCGTTCAGCGTCTAAAGTTTGGCTTAAAGAAGGCTCCCGCCTCTCCGGCAGCGCTGGGCGTTACCCGGTCAGGCTCATTGGCCCATAATCAGCCTTATCCGCCGCCTCTGGCGAAGACGCAACAAGCCCCGTCTCAACAAGCGACATCTCACCAAACCCAGGCGCATAAAACGCAGGCGCGTAAAAGTAAGGATCAACAGAGTGACTAATGAGGTTGCCGAACAGTTACCTCGGGTAACGGTGTATACCGATGGCGCCTGCCGTGGCAATCCAGGGCCAGGCGGATGGGGCGTCGTGCTGGCAAGTGGCGAGCATGAAAAGACCTTAAAAGGCTACGAAGCAGAGACCACCAACAATCGCATGGAATTGATGGCCGCGATAACGGCGCTACGCACGCTGAATACCCCTTGCGAAGTGGCGTTATGGACCGACTCGCAGTATGTTCGCCAAGGGATCACCCAGTGGATCCATAACTGGATGAAGCGCGGCTGGAAAACCGCGGCCAAGCAGCCGGTCAAAAATGTCGAGCTATGGAAGACGTTGCACGAAGAAACTCAGCGTCACCAGATAGAGTGGCACTGGGTAAAGGGGCATAGCGGCCACCCAGGTAATGAACGCGCCGATGCCCTGGCCAATGAAGCTATTGATGAGCACCAAAAAAGGAGAGCATGATGCGCCAGGTGATCTTAGATACTGAAACCACCGGTATCGACCCCAAAGATGGGCATCGCTTGGTTGAGATTGGTGCCATTGAAATGGTCAACCGCCGTTTCACAGGGCGCACTTATCACCAGTACATTAACCCCGAGCGCCATATCGACGCCGAAGTCGTCGCTGTTCACGGTATCGATAATGCCAAAATTGCCAATGAGCCGGTGTTTGCGCAAATAGCCGATGAGTTTTGGGCATTTATCGACGGCGCTGAGCTGGTTATCCATAACGCTCCCTTCGACGTGGGATTTATTGACCACGAGCTGGACATGCTAAATAAGCGGCGTAAAACCCCTGCGCTAGGGCCGGTACGTGATCATTGCCGGATATTAGATACGTTGCCCATGGCCCGGAAAATGCACCCCGGCCAGCGCAATAGCCTTGATGCGTTGTGTAAACGCTACGATATAGATAATGGCCACCGGGTATTGCACGGCGCGCTGTTAGACTCAGAAATTCTCGCTGAAGTTTACTTGGCGATGACAGGCGGGCAAACGGCGCTGACACTAGACGCTGCCTCTGCTTCCGAACAAGCCCAGGCGGACGTGTCCAGTGAAGGGCTGTCAATTCAGCGGCTTGCCTTAAGCCCTGGTCAATTACGCGTGGTGCGTCCTTCTGCTGATGAGCAAGCCGCGCATAAGGCTAAGTGTGAGGCGCATCAACTTAACTGGTTTGAGGGTGCGGCAAGCGATGCTTAGGCGAGAAATCCCTCACCACCAACAATCGGGGCGCGTTATTCGGTTGTCACGTAGCTTAATAGCCCCGGCGCCATTAGAAGGGGGCGAGGCGTTAACCCCGCTGCAGCCTCATCAACCCTGGACTGAACACATGCAGCCGCTGTGCTACTGGGATGATGAGCCGGTGGCGCTGCTCGTTGAGCCGCAAGCGGAAAGCGGCTGGATTGATGGTCGTCAATGGATGAGCGAGCTGTCGACGGCGTGGTTCAGCCTGTTGTCTACGGCGCTACAAGTGGGCGCTTGGCTGGAGAACCACCGCTTTTGCGGTCGTTGTGGAGCGCCGGCAACTAATCTGACTTCGGAATTCGCTATGCACTGCCATGCCTGTGGGCACCGCAACTACCCGCGTATTTCGCCGTGCATTATTACCCTGGTGACGAGCGGTGAGGCGATGCTGCTAGCGCGCAGCCCGCGTTTTCCGCCAGGGCGCTACTCGACCCTGGCAGGTTTTATCGAACCAGGTGAGTCGGCGGAGGAGGCGGTGCATCGTGAAGTATTTGAGGAGGTGGGTGTGCATATTGATCAACTGCGCTACCACCATAGCCAAGCGTGGCCATTCCCCCATTCGCTGATGTTCGGTTATTTTGCCGAGGCTACTACACGGCGTATTCGCATCGATGGAGTGGAGATTAGCGATGCCGCCTGGTTTTCGCCCCGCCAATTGCCGTCGCTGCCACCACCGTACTCGATATCAAGAGAGCTCATTGAAACCCATTTGGCACGCTGGCGCGAATAACCGGCGCCATCTGCTGGTATGACAATTGCTCATTAGGGAATACGTTAATCAGTCGCTCGGGAATAAGTTAGTCAGCTTAGTGGCCAGCATGACATTGCCGGTCGCTTTCAGCTTTCCGGTCATGAAGGCGGTCATGCCGTTAACATCACCGTTCATAATGCCCTTCAGCGTCTCGGTAGTTAGGCTTAAACTAACGGAAGGATCATCGTGCTCTCCCTCCTGTACGTCCAGCGTGCCATCCTTGATATGAAGGTAATGACTGCCGGCATCGGTAAAGTGAAACTGGAAAATTTCATCCATGCCCTCGGCTGCTTCAGGGTTGAAGCGCGCTTTCAACTTCTCAAGGGTATTCGTTGACATCACATTTCTCTCAGTTAAGTAAAGTAGACCAAGGCTAGCGACACTAGCCAGTAGACACAACCGTATAAGAAAACGAGGTTATTTCATACGAGCGTTTCAATCAAGCGCTATGATAGTGCATTTCCGGCGTGCAGACCTACGCCGCTAGCGGTTCAGCATTTAATAAACGAACGGAGAACGTCAATGAATGAATGGGTAGCAGAGATAGGCACATTTATTGTGCAAACGACCATTGTGATGGCGTTATTAGGCGTTGGCTTGATCCTTATTACGCGGACAAAGCAAGACAAAGAAAGTGACTTAAAGCTCACTATTGAGCCACTAAACGACCAACGCCGCTATAGAGCCCGCCGTTTACGCTTGGCGGCCACGCAGGCCTCCAAGCGTAAAAAGCTGCTGAAAGCATTTCGGCATGACGATAAAAAGCGTCACAAAACCGCAAAGGGCAGTCAGCAAGCGACAGAAGAACCACGTGTTTGGGTATTAGATTTTCACGGTGATATTAAAGCATCGCAAACCGAGCAACTGGCCCAAGAGGTCTCCGCGATTATCGACGTAGCCAACCAGGACGATGAAGTGGTCATTCGTCTGGAATCGGCGGGCGGGCTGGTGCATGCCTATGGCTTGGCGGCGGCGCAGTTAGACCGGCTACGGGCGGCAGAGCTAACCACCACCGTGTGTATCGACAAGGTAGCCGCGAGCGGTGGCTATCTAATGGCCTGTACGGCACATCACGTTAAGGCGGCGCCTTTCGCCGTGATTGGCTCAATTGGCGTGGTGGCGCAAGTGCCCAACATCCATCGGCTGCTTAAACGTCACGACGTTGATGTCGAGCTGCTGACAGCGGGTAAATACAAACGCACCTTGACGGTATTAGGCGAAAATACTGAAGAGGGTAAAGCGAAGTTCTTGGAAGACTTAGAGAACACTCATCGACTGTTTAAGGGCTACGTGGCTGAACGCCGCCCCGCGATGGACATTGAGGCAATCGCCACGGGAGAGATTTGGTACGGCAGTGAGGCGCTGGCCGAATCGCTCGTCGATAGCGTCGGTACCAGCGAAGCCTACTTGGTTGAGCGCATGGCGCAGGCTCGCGTGTATAGCGTCAAACTCGAACCGCCCAAAACCATGACCCGTAAGCTAGGGTTGGCCGTATCGGCAGGTGTTGAAAAAGCCGCCCTAAAAGCGCTGGGGCTTATTGATGCAGCTGGTTGGCAGCGGCGCTGATGCCCAAGCGCTCTCGTTAGGCAGAATAGTGATGCGCCAGGGTATTAATAACCGCTTTGGCGCTTTCACTGCTCAATGAATAATAAATAGTTTGCGATTCCCTTCGTGTATTGACCAGCTCATCTCGTCTCAAAATGGCCAAATGCTGGGAAAGCGCCGATTGGCTTAGCGCTAGCTGTTGGTTGATCTGCGTTACTGACAGTTCTTTTTCGGCAAGCAGGCATAAGATTTGCAGACGCTTTTCGTTTGCCAGTGCTTTTAGCAGGTTGGTGCCGGCCTCAATAGCACGGCAATTGTGTTCAAGCAGGCGTGAAGCGGCGCTTGTAGCAGACATAATAATCTCCTTGCCTACACTGTTTACTTCAGCGTGTTAATCAGCGTTGTTATAAGTTGTTGAGGCATCATCGCGTCGCGAAGATTCAGTTGTTTAATGATCAGTAATTTAGCGAGTTTTGTCCAAAGTGCTGTTTAACGCTTAATCAATGGTAAGAGGCCGACGCTCTGTCGACAATTATTTGACAATGTCTGCTGCTTTGGTCGCTATTTAGCCCATAGTATGAGGGCGGTGCGGTGATTTACTTTATAAAGTGTCAACAATTCGCCTAAAACAACCAATACAACACTCGATACAATAAAGGTGGGCACACCATGAGCCGCTACCAAGCAATCTTCCAGCAGTCGGTTGAACATCCCGAAACATTCTGGGCTGAACAGGCCCAGCGCATTCCTTGGTTCACGCCGCCAAGCACGACTCTCAGCTACGACGATCAACACCACGCGCGCTGGTTCAGCGATGGTGAAATGAATTTGTGCTACGCGGCGTTGGATTATCATGTTGAACAGGGCCGCGGCGACCAGGCGGCGATTTTCTGGGATTCTCCTGTCACGCAGTCCAAGCAAACGATTAGCTACCTGCAAATGCGCGATCGAGTGGCCCATTTTGCGGGCGCCTTAGCGCAGCTAGGCGTGGAAAAGGGTGATCGGGTGATTATCTACATGCCGATGATCCCCGAAGCGTTGATCGCCATGTACGCCTGTGCCCGGCTAGGCGCCGTTCATTCGGTGGTGTTTGGCGGCTTTGCACCCCATGAACTCGCGGCGCGAATTGAGGATGCTCAACCAAAAGTGGTGGTGGCGGCCTCTTGTGGTGTCGAGTTGGACAAGGTGCTGCCGTACAAGCCCATCGTCGATCAAGCGGTGGCATTGAGCGCCCACAAGCCCGATGCCTGTGTGATTTACCAGCGCAATGCGCATCGGGCTGAGCTAGGGACAAACGACTATGACTGGGCGGACTTAGTGGCGAAAGCGCCTTTTGCCGATTGCGTGCCGGTCAAAGGGACTGACCCGCTCTACGTGCTGTACACCTCAGGTACCACGGGAAAGCCTAAAGGTGTCGTGCGTGACACCGGTGGTTATGCGGTGGCGCTGGCCTATTCGATGGACGTCATCTATGCCATGGCGCCAGGCGAGGTATTCTTTACCGCTTCGGATGTGGGTTGGGTGGTCGGTCACTCTTATATTGTCTATGCGCCCTTGCTGGTTGGTTGCACCACGGTGGTTTTTGAGGGTAAACCGGTAAAAACCCCCGATGCGGGCAGTTTCTGGCGCCTGATTGAAGAATACCGGGTCAAGAGTTTCTTTACCGCGCCCACGGCGTTCCGGGCGATTAAAAAAGAGGACCCCGACGCGGCGCTGCTAAATAAATACGATATCAGCAGCCTTAAGCATCTCTATGTCGCCGGTGAGCGACTCGATCCGCCCACGTTCCACTGGCTGGATGATTTGCTGGACGTGCCGGTGATTGACCACTGGTGGCAAACCGAAACCGGCTGGCCGATTGCGGCGAACCTGCCCGGCATCGAACCCATGCCCACCAAGGCCGGTTCGGCGACGTACCCAGTGCCAGGCTTTAACGTCCAGGTGCTGAACCGTGACGGCGAGCAGTCCCAACCGATGGAGCAGGGTAGCGTCGTGATCAAGCAGCCAATGCCACCTGGCTGTTTAACCGGTGTTTGGCGCGACCCGCAGCGTTTCCATGCCGCCTATATGGCCGCGTTCCCTGGCTACTATTTAACCGGCGACGGTGGCTATTTTGATGAACAGGGCTATCTGTTCATCATGGGCCGCACCGATGACGTTATAAATGTCGCCGGCCACCGGCTATCGACCGGTGAAATGGAGGAGGTAGTGGGTGCGCATCCGGCGGTTGCCGAGTGTGCGGTGATTGGTATTCACGATAACCTCAAAGGTCAGTTGCCCATTGGGCTGGTGATTCCCAAAGACGGCTTCGATGGCGATGAGGCTGCGCTTGAAGCCGAGCTGATTGCCCGCGTCCGTGAATATATCGGAGCGATTGCGTGTTTCAAGCAGGTGTTAGTGGTCGACCGCCTGCCTAAAACCCGTTCGGGGAAGATATTGCGGAAGTTACTGCGCAACATTGCCGACGGTAAGGAGTTTGCTATTCCCTCGACCATTGACGATCCCACCAGCCTGGCGGATGTACATGCAGCGATGCGCGAGCGCAGCGTCGGGGCGGCTGAGGACGCCACGCCGCTTGATTGATAAGCCATGTCGCCCTTGGCACTGGGCGGCATGGCTTTCGCGGCTTTCATTAGCAAGCAGAAACCGTATAATGCTGCCCCCGAGCGGCATCCTACTCTAAACGCAGCATGCCGACGTTCATGAGGGTTCCCTAACCCCTCTTATCGATAAAAAAAGGTCTATCTGCATGTTTGCACTAAGTGACGTTCAACGCCGCCGTTGCCTGCTGGTGATGGTGGCGTTTCATATCGGCATTATCGCCGCTAGTAACTACCTCGTTCAGTTGCCTTTCACCCTGTTTGGTTTTCATACCACCTGGGGGGCGTTCAGTTTTCCGTTTATTTTCTTGGCCACCGACCTGACGGTTCGTCTGTTTGGAAAGGGACCTGCCCGAGCGATCATTCTGCGCGTCATGTTCCCCGCGCTGGTGGTGTCCTATGTGGTCTCGGTGGTATTTCCCCGTGGCAGCTTTGCCGGGATTGGCGCACTGGGTGAGTGGGACCTGTTTGTGGCACGCATCGCTCTTGCCAGCTTTTTAGCCTATGTGATTGGTCAACTGCTGGATGTTCAAGTATTTGACCGCTTACGCCAGTGGGCCTGGTGGGTAGCGCCGGTATGCTCAACGGTGTTGGGTAATCTGGCCGACACCTTTGCATTTTTCTCTGCGGCGTTCTATAACAGCCCCGACCCGTTTATGGCCACCCATTGGGTGGAAATTGCCGCCGTCGACTATGCGATTAAATTAGCCATCAGCCTGCTGTTTTTCTTGCCTTTGTATGGTTTGCTGCTTGCTTGGCTAACGCGCCGTTTAGTGGTGTGGACGGGGCAGCGAGACAGCGCACCCCGAACCGCTTAAACGCGTCCCTTATCAACTGCCAAGGCCAAGGAGTTAGCATGACCGACGTTGCCACCGTTGCGCTTCATTGTATTGATATGCCCGCCGACGATGCAGCCGCGGACGAAATTCCGCTGGTCGTTATTCATGGCTTACTGGGAAGTGCCGATAACTGGCGTTCGCATCTCAAAGTGTGGCAGCGTTCCCGTCGCGTGATAGCGCTGGACCTGCGTAATCACGGCCGCTCACCCCACGCCGAAGGCATGCGCTATGCAACGCTGGTAGACGATGTGCTGGCGCTGATGGATAAGCTCGCGATTAAACGTGCGCACGTGCTGGGGCACTCAATGGGCGGTAAGGTCGCTATTAGCCTAGCGCGCCTGGCACCTGAACGGGTGGCATCCTTGGTGGTGGCCGATATTGCTCCCGTGGCTTACCAACACGGCCACGATGATGTATTTGCCGCGCTAGAACGCGTGCGAGAAGGGCAGCCGAAAAACCGAAGTGAAGCCGATGCACTACTGGCCGAACACGTAGATTTCCGACCCACGCGACTGTTTCTGGCCACTAACCTCGCCCGTAACGACGATAACGTCATGGTGTTGCGGGTGGGCTTGGATCAAATTAAACGCGGTTACGAGTCAATTATTGATAAGCCGGACGGCGAACAACCTTTTGATGGCCCAACGCTGGTATTGCGCGGCGGCGATTCGCCCTATGTGGCTGACGATATGCTGCCTGCTCTGCGCGAGATACTCCCACGTGCTCGGGTGGTAACGCTCAAGAACGCCGGTCATTGGTTACACGCCGAGCAGCCAGAGGCCTTCCAGCAGGCCGTGGACGCGTTTATAAACGCCCAATAAGCTAGCCATCACGCTGGTCAGCGAGCTGCTATCCAGCCAAATGGCTTAGTTAAGCGGCGTAACCGTTAACCCGTGTTGCTCGGGATAACGCAAAAAACGGTTCAAAATTCGGTAGTTATCCATATCAAAGGTGGCGGGCGCCTGTGCCAGGGTTTGCGCCTCTGCTGCGCTGGAGGCGCTGCCTAAATAACACCATTGGCATACGACATGCCATGCTGGTGCCGTATTGCCTACTGGCTGTTCTTTGATGGCAATACTGCTCGGCCAAGGCCAGACATTGACCTGTAACTGCGAGAGCGCCGCCCGTGCCCGTTGAGTATGGGTGGTGATTGACTCCTGGCCATTGCATGCGCCACGGCACTTACCTACCTGATTGGCAAAACAACGGCCTTTACCTTTCTCAAGCCCCAGTACCCGCGGGCAGAGCTGCTGCTCTTCGGCAATAGTGCGTAACGTGTTCTTGGCCTCTCTGGCATTACGGAACAACCCATACAACCTGCCGGTTAGCGGTTGATTAAGGGCGCTACCACTGAGCAGCTCAGGCTGGCTGTCGGCTTCCGGCCAATGCCATGTGGTAAGGGTTCGCTGCTTGCGTAGCTGACGGTTCATAATAGGCATTAATGTTTTGATCAGCTGCGCCTCGCGCAATTGCGCGCCAAGATCACCTGCGGTGGCTTCCCATTCAATATGCTGCACCTGCTGGGCGAGGCGCATTTCTCTATCGTCTTGATGGTCGCGCTGAAAGTGGCCCAGTACGCGGCTGCGTATATTGATGCTTTTGCCTACATACAGGGGCAGCCGGTTATGGCCATAAAACAGGTAAACACCTGGAGAGGCGGGCAGATTTTCCAGCTGAACGCTGTCCAGATGAGCAGGCAGCGCGCGGTGGCGGTGCTCTTCGTTCAGTAGGGTCTGCCACGCTTGCTCACTGTGTGCCGCCTGCCACGCTTGCCAGAGCGACCATAATGCATCGACATCATCCCCGGCGCGGTGGTGGCGGATAGGCGTGATGCCGTAGCGGCTGAGAAGTGCTTTCAGGTTATGTTGACGTTCTTGAGGTGCTATCCGCCGTGACAGGCGCAGGGTACATATTAATGAGGCCCGAAAATCTTGCCCGACACGTTTAAACTCGTTGCGTAAGAAACTGTAATCAAAGCGCGCGTTGTGGGCGACCAGCTGCCCGTCGCCAAGCCACTCACGCAATGATTCAGCAATGTGCGCAAAGCGTGGTGCATTGCACAGCATGTCGTCATTTATACCGGTAAGCTGGCTGATTTGTGCAGGCACTTTGCATTCCGGGTAAATCAAGCTCGACCAGCGATCAACCAACTGGCCGTTAACGACTTTCAGGGCGGCAATTTCGGTAATCCGGTCGCGGGTGGCCCGTGTGCCGGTGGTTTCTACGTCGACAAAAAATAACGCTGTTTCGCTCATGGGGCGCCGGGGTGATAATCGAAAATTATAGCGAGTGGGGATCTACCGCTAAACGCGCTACTGGGAGCGGGTCTTCAATCAGGCCCATTTGTAGCAAATAGGCTTCAAACGAAGCGTAGCGCCGTGTATCTAAGGCAGCAGGGCTAAGCGTCATCCGGCGCAATATATCCTCCCAAGCGCTGGCGTTAATGGCATTATCCATCACGGGATGAGCGCCTATTAACAGCGCCCAGGCGGCCTCAGGGTTGTCAATGATCCAATGGCTTGCTTCTTCCAGTGCCAGCGTGAAACGTGACCATGTATCTGCCCGTTTAGCCAGCGTATCGCTATTGGCCAACACCACCAAGCCATCGTGACGGGGGATATCTAACTCATCATAACGAATAAGGTGTGTGTTAATGCCTTCATTCGCCAGTTGGGGCGGCAGATAATGATAAAAGCCGTCGGCGATCGCGTCAGCTTGCCCCTCCCTTAATGCTCTGGCGGGGTCGAAGTGTAAATTTTCGGGCGGGGTGAAATCATTGGTCTGCCGAACTGAGTTTGGCAATAAGCGGGGAATGGCCAAGTCGCGTCCCTCAAGGGTCGTGTAGCCATAGTGCAATCCCGCTAGGTTATTGTCCGATTCAGCCTGTTCTTCACCGGTAATAATTACCGCCGAAAGCGACGTTTCAATAAGCGTCGCAATGCGAGTGATGGGTGCACCCTGATGGGCGTGTAGATGTAACAGAGGCTGACGTGTCAGCGCCAAATCGACATCCCCAGCGGATAATAATTTAATCGCAATGGACGGGTCGGCCGGCGACTGAATTTCTACTTTAAGCCCCTGAACGGCATACAAGCCGCGTTCTTGAGCGATTACCAGGGCGACGTGTTGGGGGCTCAAGTACCAATCCAACATCAGAGTGACGTGCTTTAGTGGCGGTGGCTCCAGCGGCAGTGCCGGTGTAAGCGCCTTGGTGGGCACTACATTGTCGTCTTCGCTTTCAACCGCTGGCCATAAGGCTTGAGGCACTTCAACGTCTGTTTGCAACCCAAGCGGGGCCGAATCTTGAGCACTTTGCTCTTCTTCTTCGCTTGCATAACTAACTGAATTTGAAGCTAATAACGTAACGATAAGACTAAGTGTTACAGGATGCCAATAGCGTGATAAACCGCGCAACATAGTTAGTAGCTCCAAATATTGTAGCGGAGAAGTGTAGCCGCCATGGAAAGCTTATGACCAGCCCTTTAGGTATCGGCATGTATGGAGAAGACTCAGTAAATTCAACGCTTACATGCAATAATAACGCTGTATCGATGTAGAGACGGAGAATCATGGACGCTATTTATACGTTCTTTTTGGTCGGCGGCTCCCTAATGGCGCTGAGTATTCTGGCCAGCCGACTATCTTCAATGATGGGTGTGCCGCTGCTGCTGATCTTCCTAGGGCTAGGCATGCTGGCAGGTGAAGAGGGCGTGCTGGGCGTTGTGTTTGATGACTATTCTATGGCGTTTGCGATCGGTCATCTCGCCCTTGCCATGATCTTGTTAGACGGTGGCTTGCGTACCCGTCTCAAAACCTTCCGGGTAGGTTTTAAGCCCGCGCTTTCGCTGTCGACCTTCGGGGTCTTTATCACCAGTGGGATTGTGGGCTTAATCGCCATGTGGACCTTTGATCTCACCATCGTGCAGGGGTTGCTGGTCGGTGCCATTGTGGGGTCTACCGATGCCGCGGCGGTTTTTTCCATGCTCAGTGGCCGGGGTGTCAATCTCAACGAGCGGGTGGGGGCGACCTTGGAGATTGAGTCCGGCACCAACGACCCGATGGCGATTTTCCTAACGCTGATGCTGGTCGAATTATTAGTCGGTGATATAGGCGGCCCCGTTGAAACGCTGATGTTTTTCATCACGCAATTTGGTATCGGCTTGATCATTGGCATTGGGGGTGGCTGGTTAAGTGCCAAACTGTTGCGCTGGCTGGACTTAGCGCCGGGCCTTTATGCCATGCTGGCCCTAGCACTGGGCTTTAGCGTGTTTGGTCTAACCAGCGTGCTGGGCGGTAGTGGTTTCTTGGCGATCTACCTGGCCGGTTTGATGATTGGCAACCAGCCTGGGCGCCACCTCAATTTTATTCTTCCGGTTCACGACGGCTTGGCCTGGCTGAGTCAGATCGGCCTGTTTTTGGTACTAGGGTTACTGGTTACCCCGAGCGAGCTATGGGACGTGGCGCTGCCTGCCAGTTTGGTGGCCCTGGCGCTGATCTTTATCGCCCGCCCGCTGGCCGTGTTAATTACCATTAAGCCGTTCTTTAAATTTCGCTGGCGGGAAACCCTCTTTATCGCTTGGGTGGGCTTGAGAGGGGCGGTGCCTATCGTGCTGGCGATTTTTCCGGTAATCGGCGGGGTCGAAAATGCCTCGCTGTACTTTAATATCGCCTTTGCCGTGGTGTTGATGTCGCTACTGATTCAAGGCGGCTCGCTCGCCCTGATGGCCAAGTGGTTGAGAGTGGAAGTGCCGGTCGGCACGGTGCCTAACCGACGCGGTCCGTTGGGTATACTCCCCGAAAACGATTTTGAACTGTTTGTGTACGGCGTGGAGAATCAAGACTTAGAAGACGTGCCTATTCGCTTGTTACGCTTTCCTTCAGGCGCATTAATCTCTGCCCTGTTCCGCAATCACACCATGCTTCACCCCAAGGGCAGCACACGCCTGAAACTGGGCGACGTGATTTGTGTTATCGGCCGCTCGGAAGACTTGTATTCGCTTAACCGACTATTCAACGGCGACGCCAAGCTCAAGCAGGAGCGCGCCTTCTTCGGTACCTTTACCCTGGACGGCAGCGCGCAGATGCAAGATGTCGCCCAAGCGTATGGCTTAACCTTGAGCCCAGGCGAGCAGAACATGACGCTGGCCGAGTTTATTGCTCTACGCGTAGGCGGCCACCCAGTGGTAGGCGACGACGTCGACTGGCACGGCATTCATTGGGTCGTCAGTGATATGAAAGGGGGAAAGATTACCCGCGTTGGCCTGCGATTGTACTAAAGGCGTTGACTTCCAAGGAAAAGCTGATATTATACGCACCCATAAGCCGGAGGGATGGCAGAGCGGTTGAATGCACCGGTCTTGAAAACCGGCGTAGGTGAATAACCTACCCAGGGTTCGAATCCCTGTCCCTCCGCCACCTCGATACAAAAAAACCCCTGATTCGTCAGGGGTTTTTTTGTGTCTGTAATTTAATCAGACCATACTTTGGGCCTGGCTTTCACTGATGCTCTTAGTCTAGGACTGATCGTTGTCCAGCCGCTTCATACAGAAATAGCTGCACCGTTTGAGCCGCAAAGCTGTGAACGGTAGGTGCCCTGTTCTGCGGCATAGGTGTGTATGATAGTGCCCATTAATTTTCACTGAATTTGGGGAAGCATCCGTGAACACGGAAAGTCACTCTCAGCTTGCTGCTTTTATCTGGTCGGTCGCTGACCTATTACGCGGTGATTTCAAGCAATCCCAGTATGGCCGTATCATTCTGCCGTTTACGCTGCTGCGTCGCCTAGAATGCGTATTGGAGCCTACCAAGGCCGAGGTGCTTAAAGCCGCTGAAGGCCACCAGAACAAGCCCGAGGCAGTGCGTGAGAAGCTTCTGCTGCGAGCAGCCAATCAGCCGTTTTTTAATGCGTCACCCTTTAGCTTGATCAGCCTGTCTGATACCCAGACCAGCGACGACCTGATGAGCTACGTACAGTCGTTCAGCGAGAGTGCCCGTGAAATCTTCGAGCATTTCGAGTTCGAGACCTTTGTCCAGCAGCTCAGCGCCAATGACCTGCTTTACAAAGTAGTGCAGCAGTTCGCGGCCATTGACCTAAGCCCGGCGCGGGTAAGCAATCACGGCATGGGCGGCATCTTTGAAGAGTTGATTCGCAAGTTCGCCGAAAGCTCTAACGAAACGGCCGGGGAGCACTTTACACCCCGCGATATCGTCCACCTGACCACCTCGCTGGTGTTGACCGGTCAGGAAGCCAAGCTCACGCCCAATAGCATCGTTACCGTGTATGACCCGACTGCGGGCACCGGCGGGTTTCTTTCCGAAAGCGACGACTACATTCAGCAGGTCAGCGAGAATGTCACCGTCTCGCTGCACGGGCAGGAGCTCAACCCCGAGTCTTACGCCATCTGTAAGGGTGATATGCTGGTAAAAGGGCAGGAGGTTGAACGGATCAAACTGGGCAACACGCTCTCTGAAGACCAGCTGGCGGGGGAGCGGTTTGACTACATGCTCTCCAATCCGCCGTTTGGCGTCGAGTGGAAGAAGGTCCAGAAACAGGTCACCGATGAGCACAAACATCGCGGCTACGATGGCCGTTTTGGCCCCGGCCTGCCGCGCGTCTCTGATGGCTCGCTGCTGTTTCTGATGCACCTGGTCGCCAAGATGCGCGCTCGCCAAGACGGTGGCTCGCGGATTGGCATCATTCTTAACGGCTCACCGCTGTTTACCGGCGGTGCTGGCAGTGGAGAATCCGAAATTCGCCGCTATCTGTTGCAGCTCGACATGGTAGAAGCCATCGTCGGCTTGCCCACGGATATGTTCTATAACACCGGCATTGCTACCTATGTGTGGGTGCTCTCCAACAATAAGCCCGCCGAGCGCAAGGGCAAGGTGCAGCTGATTAACGCCACCGGCCGCGCCAGCAAGATGCGCAAATCACTGGGTAGCAAACGCCAGTACATCACCGACCGCGATATTGACGATGTTGTACGGCTGTATGGCGTTTTTGAAGAGAACGATGAAAGCAAAATCTTCCCCGTGGAAACCTTTGGCTACCGGCGTATTACCGTCGAACGACCGTTGCGGCTCAACTTTGCAGCCAATGCCGAGCGCGTAGCCAAACTTAATGACGAAAAAGCCCTACAAAAGCTGGATGAAGCCGAGCAAGCTGCGCTTAAAGCCGCCTGCGAACAGCTGGGTGAGCAGCACTACATCAACCGCAAAGCGTTTACCAAAGCGTTGAATGCTGTGCTAAAAGCCGAAGGTCTGAAAATCAGCGCGGCGGTGCAGAAGGCGATTCTCAACGCGCTTTCCGAGCGTGACCCGGAAGCGGATATTTGCCTGGATAAACACGGCAACCCCGAGCCAGACACCGGTCTGCGCGATAATGAAAACGTGCCCTATAACGAATCGGTGTTCGACTACTTTGAGCGTGAGGTAAAACCTCACGTACCCGATGCCTGGATCGACGAAGACAAGCGCGACGAGCTAGATGGCCGCATTGGCATTGTCGGTTTCGAGATACCGTTTAACCGCCACTTCTACCAGTTCACGCCGCCGCGCCCACTGGAAGAGATCGACGCCGACCTAAAAGCTTGCACTGACCGGATCAAGCAGATGATCGAGGGGCTGTCGGCATGAGCTACCCAGCCTATCCTGAGTACAAGGACTCCGGCGCTGAGTGGTTGGGGGAGGTGCCTGTGCATTGGGAGGTTAAACCACTAAAGCGTGCTATTGCATCCGTGGAATCAGGTACAAGTGTCAACGCAGCTGACGTGCCGGCAGTTCAAGGGGGGAAAGGGGTTCTTAAGACCAGTTGTGTTTATCGAGGGTGGTTCGACTGGCGTGAAAACAAGACTGTCAACCAGGAGGATCTAGGACGAGTCTCTTGCCCTGTGCGTAAAAATACCCTGATTGTCAGCAGAATGAATACGCCTGAATTGGTCGGTTCAGCAGGGCTGGTTGTTGAGGCTCCGGACGGAATATTCCTGCCAGATCGATTATGGCAAGTTTCGATGCAGGAAAGATGCAGCCCGAAATATTACTATTACTTCACTCGATCGCCCGCTTACAGAGATCAGGTTAAGATTGCTTGTGCTGGAACTAGCTCCAGCATGCAGAATCTGGGGCAAGATGAGTTTAGAGCTATTTGGCACCCTTCACCTCCTTTGCATGAGCAGCAGATAATCGCCACCTTCCTCGACCACGAAACCGCCCGCATCGATGCCTTGGTGGAAGAGCAGCAGCGTCTGATCGCACTGCTCAAAGAGAAGCGCCAAGCGGTGATTTCCCATGCCGTCACCAAAGGGCTTGACCCTGATATGCCGATGAGAGACTCCGGGGTGGAGTGGCTAGGGGAAGTGCCTGAGCATTGGCCACAGGTTCGGCTCAAACATGTAGTTAGTCAGATAATCGACACTGAGCATAAGACTGTGCATTTCCGTGAGGATGGAGAGTATTTGGTTGTCCGTACTTCCAATGTTCGTAATGGAGAGCTTATTCTTGAAGGGGCTAAATATACAGACGCTTGTGGTTATAATGAGTGGACAAATAGGGGGCGGCCCCAGCCAGGCGATGTATTATTCACACGAGAAGCTCCTGCAGGAGAGGCGTGTCTTGTTCCCCATGGAGTCGATCTATGCTTGGGGCAGAGGATGGTATTGTTCATTGTTAAAAAAGCCAGAATGGATTCACAATTCCTGATTTATTCAATATACGCTGGGCTTTCATCCGAGTTTATTGAGTCCCTATCGCAGGGTAGCACTGTCGTTCACTTTAATATGAGCGACATATGCAATATTCCATTATTTGAACCATCACTAGAAGAGCAAGAATCGATTTGCTGTCACCTGCGCATGCATTTGGACTGTTTTGATAGACTTATTGAAGAGGCAAGTGGATCGGTTGAACTCATGAAAGAACGCCGCTCCGCTCTTGTCTCCGCCGCCGTCACCGGAAAAATCGACGTGCGTGGCTGGCAGCCGCCAGCAGGTTCTGCGTTGGCTACTGGTGAAGCCACTCAGATGGAGGCGGTATGACTCAGCTTTCACCCGATACCCAGGAAATGCTCGATAGTCTTCGCACCGCTGTAGCAGAAACTCTAGAGCGCAAGCGCCGCTTGGGCCAGTACGCGGTGTTTTGGGAGAACGGCAAACCTGTTTTCATTGGTGAGGATGCGCCTCAGAATGCTGACGATACGTCCCCTAATGAAAATCAGCAGGACAAGACGCATCATTGACCAATCGTTATAGTTAAACAGTGCGGTAACAGTCATGTGATGGTATCGCCCTGTGTTTTATTTGACGGGTATTTGATAAGCAGTGCCTTTTTATAAGCAAGAATGGTTTATGGCCCATTTAAATCAACTGCTTATGAATGTATTTCTTTTTGACAGGTATGTGATTAATGACACAGGGGCGCAGCATCCGGCTATTTCTAGTGGATGGCACGCCCAATGGCTTGCTTACCGCCGAAATCATGAACTGGACCGGCCACGTACTCACTGGCCCGCGTACCAAGCTGACCGAGCTGGTGCAGCGCCCCGAGTGTGGTCGCACCGGTATCTATTTTCTGGTGGGGCCTGACCTGGAAGGCAGCCCACGCCCACAGGTGTATATCGGCGAGAGCGATGATGTGGGCACCCGCCTGAAACAGCACAACCGGCCAGAAGATAAAGGCGGCAAGGATTTCTGGGAAAAGGTTTGCTTGGTCACCAGTAAGGATCAGAACCTCACCAAAGCCCATGTGAAATACCTGGAAAGCTTACTGATCCAGTCAGCGAGTGAGCTTGGTCGCTGCAAGCTGGTTAATGGCACCGCCCATGAATACATTAACCTGCCGGAATCCGACCGCGCTGATATGGCGTTCTATCTGGAGCAGATACGCACCGTGCTGCCGGTGCTGGGCTTGGACTTCCTTCGTCAACGTCAAAGCCCGCTGACGCAAAGCAAGGAACAGCCTGCGCAACAAGCGCCCACCACCACTTTTGAGTTGAACATATCCAAGTACAAAATCGCTGCCTGGGCACAAGAAGTGGATGGTGAATTTATCGTGCTAGCAGGCAGCAAAGCCCGCGAGCGCTGGGCTAGCAGCACTGACTACGCCAGTTATAAGCCCCTTTACCAACAGCTGACAGAAGAGGGCGTGCTGGTAGCAGATGAAGCGGGAGGCGTGAGCTTCACTCGTGATCATGCTTTTTCAAGCCCCAGTGCCGCTGCTGCGGTGGTGTCTGGTCGTCCAGCGAATGGTCGCACCGCTTGGGTAGAGAAAATCACCCGAAAGACTTACGGTGAATGGCAAGACCAGCAAGTTAATGCCGCCCTAAGTTAAGGGTCACGAGCAAAAAGGACAGCAAATGCTCTATCGCATTCAAAACGATGACGAGACCGGATATCTCGAACGTCATAATGCTACGACGCTTCAATCGTTATCTTCCCATTACAAAGAAGCTGACTTGCAGCGGTGGATTTTCCACCATTTAGATTCGGTTTTGCGCACGGATGAGTTACTCCCTATTCAGCAAGCCACTAGAGGTGAAGAAGCTGATATTACTGCCGTAGATGCTAGCGGACGGCTTTTTATTTTTGAGTTAAAGCGCTGGGAGGCACACTCTGAAAACCTTTTACAGGTCATGCGCTATGCTCAAATTTCCAGCCAGTGGGGGTACGAGCATCTCAACAAGCTATATCAAAAGCTGAATAAGTCAGAAGGGCAGCTAAGCGAAGTTCATCAAGAGGTCTTCGGGTTTTCAAATCCGCTAGAAAGGGCTGCCTGGAACCATGATCAAGTGTTAGTCGTCATCACCAATGGACTAGACTACACGACGCGAAAAGCGATCAAATATTGGAATAGCAAAGGGATTAACATTCGTGCCTGGATATACCGGGTTTACGAGATTAACGGGCAGCCTTTCTTGGATATCAATGCATTTGGGCAAGAAGACGATCCCCACGAGGATCGCCCAATGCGTTATCACCTGGTCAATACCAATTACAGCAATGATCCCATTTCGCATCATTACATGCTGAATGAGGGGCGCGCAGCTGCCTTTTACACACCCTGGAAAAACAAGGTAGATAATATCGAGAAAGGGGATTGGGTATTTCTCTACTATAGTGGGCACTGGGTGGTGGCTTACGGTAAATGCCAGTCAGAAACGCCTTCTTTAAAGGCACCACCACACGCACCTGAAGATCATCATCAAGAGCATTTCGTGACGTTATCGCCATTCTATCGGCTTGAGCACAGTGTTAGTCCTTCAGAGTTGCGGGATGCGGCGGGTTATCATGTGCCATTAGTCAGCACTTACACCCAGTTACGCACGACGGGCGGCGATTCATTGAAAAGCCATTGTGACCGTTACAGGCAAGCAGACTCTCTAAGCATGTAAGGATTTTATATGGCCGATAGCAGGGAAGCGCAGTTCCAACAAGACATCATCGACGCCATGGCTACCGGTGGTTGGAAAGTGGGCACTACCAGCGGTTATGACAGCACATCAGCGCTATACACCGAAGACTTGCTGAGTTACGTGAAAGAGGCCTGGCCCGAGCGGTGGGAAAAGTTCTGTAAGGCCAATCCGCAATCCTCTGAGCAGGTGTTTGTGCAGAAGGTGGTGCGTGAGCTGGAGCGGGCGGGCACTCTGGAAGTGCTGCGCCATGGCTTTAAAGTGCCGGGGGTAGCGTTCGACCTGTGCAGTTTCCAGCCTGACCACACTATGAACCCCGAGGCGCTCGCCCGTTACCGCGCCAACCGTCTGCGCGTGGTACCGGAAGTCTCCTATTCACCACATGCGCGTGAAAAAGGGAGCGGTGAACAGAGCTACAACCCCCGCTTAGATCTGGTGCTATTCGTCAATGGTATTCCTACGGCTACATTAGAACTAAAGAGCGAGTTCAAGCAGTCAATAGAAAATGCCAAGCGTCAGTACCGCCATGATCGCCCACTAAAAGACCCCATTACTCGCAAGGTAGAACCGCTGCTGGCTTTTAAGCGCGGCGCGCTGGTGCATTTTGCCGTTAGCCAAGCGGAAGTGGCGATGACCACCAAGCTGGCGGGTAAAGAGACGTTCTTTCTGCCGTTTAACTTGGGCACCGAAGGCGGCGGCGCTGGTAACCCGCCACCAGAAGATGACAACAGCTACGCCACAAGCTACTTGTGGGAGCGTGTGCTGTTGCCGGATGCTTGGCTGAAGATTCTCGGACGCTTTTTGCACTTGGAGCAAAAAACGACCGAAGACTTTCACGGGCGGCGCAAAACGAAAGAAACGCTGATTTTTCCGCGCTACCACCAATGGGAAGTGGTTAATCAACTGATTGAGACCACGAAGGCCGAAGACGCCGGTCAACGCTATTTAGTTCAGCACAGCGCTGGCTCGGGTAAGTCTAATTCCATTGCCTGGTTGGCTCACCAACTCGCCAATCTCTACGATGAGAGCGGCCAGCAGAAGCGCTTTAACTCTGTGATTGTGGTGACTGACCGCACCGTGCTAGATAGCCAGCTGCAAAATACTATTTACCAGTTTGAACACGCGCATGGCGTGGTGTGTCCCATAACCCGCGATGTAGGCAACCAGAGCAAATCTGAACAGCTGGCTGAGGGGCTGGCGAGCAATACCCGCATCATCATCGTCACCATCCAGACCTTTCCTGCGCTGTTCGATGCGCTGGATAAGCGACCAACACTTGCCGAAGGCCGCTATGCAGTAATTGCCGACGAAGCACACTCTTCACAGGCGGGCGATTCTGCGCGCAAGCTCAAGGCGCTGTTAGCCGCCACTGGCGAGAGCGTGGAAGATGAAGAGGAAATCAGTGCAGAAGCAATGCTGGATGCGGCCGTGTCCACTCGTCGCCCTAATGAGCGCATCAGCTACTATGCGTTTACCGCCACACCCAAAGCTAAAACACTAGAACTGTTTGGCCGTGTGCCAGACCCAAGCTTGCCGCCAAGTGCAGACAATAAGCCCGAGCCATTTCATCTCTACTCGATGCGTCAGGCTATCGAAGAAGGTTTCATTCTTGATGTGCTGCGCAACTACGTGACCTACAGCACCGCCTGGAAACTGGCCCACTTGGAGGATGAAGAGCAGGAGGTGGATGCCAAGAAGGCCTCCCGTGCATTAGCCAAGTGGGTGCGCTTGCATCCTTACAACATTGCGCAGCGCGTAGAGGTCATTGTTGAGCACTTCCGCGCCAATGTGCGCCACCTGCTGGACGGCCAAGCCAAGGCCATGGTGGTCACCGCTAGCCGCCAAGAGGCGGTGCGCTACCAACTGGCTATGCGGGAGTACGTGGAAACCCAAGGCTATAGAGACGTTCATCCCTTGGTGGCCTTTTCGGGCAGCGTACCGGCAGATGAGGTGATTCCTGAAGAGGTAAGCGAAACCAGCAAGCTGCTCAACCCCGGCGTGCGTGGGCGTGATTTAGCGGCGGCGTTAGATACTGACGATTTCAACGTGATGATCGCTGCCAACAAGTACCAGACCGGCTTTGACCAGCCCAAGCTATGCGCCATGTACGTGGATAAGAAGCTGCAAGGCGTGGACTGCGTACAAACGCTCTCGCGGCTGAACCGCCTGTTTCCCGGCAAGCAGACGTTTATTCTCGATTTCTTCAATGAACCCCAAGAAATCTTAGAGGCGTTTGCGCCGTATTACCGCAAGGCAACCTTGGCTGACGTTTCCGACCCGCAGGTAGTGTATGACCTAAAACGCACGCTGGATGCTAACGGCATTTATCACTGGCCCGAGGTGGAAGCGTTCGCTACTGCTTTCTTTGACCCCAAAGCACCGGCCTCGCGCCTGAGTTACCACTGCCACCCCGCTCAAGAGCGCTTTAAGAAGCGCTATGAAGTCACCGTCGAGCAACAGCAGACCTGGAAAGAAGCCCGCTACCAAGCGGAGCAGCAGGGCGACGATAAAGGCATAAAGCGTGCCGAGCAGGAGCTGAAAGACGCTGGTAAAACCCGCGATGAGCTTGATCTGTTTCGTAAAAACCTACAGAGCTTTGTGCGCACCTATGAATTTCTAAGCCAGATTATTCACTTCGATGATACTGAATTAGAGCAACTGTGCGTTTACGCCAAGCACCTGTACCCCCTGTTGCGTATTGACCGGCTATTGATTGGCGACCCTATCGATGTCAGCGAGCTGGAGCTGGACAGCTACCGGCTGACCAAACGCGCCGAACAGCGACTTTCGCTTGAAGAGGAGAGTGGCGATTATGGTTTGAAACCGATTTCAGAGGTGGGTTCTGGCAAACCCCATGACCCAGAGACTCAGCTCCTCAATGAGATCATCGAGCGTTTAAATGACCTCTATGGTGCAGATATTAGCGATGGCGATAAGCTGCATTTTGCCAACGGCATTGCCGACCGCATTGAACGTGATGATGCTGTCATGGCCCAGATCAACCACCATGACGAAATCCAGGTGATGCACGGGCTATTTCCCAAACGCGTGACCGATGCCGTATTAGACGCGATGAACGACCATGAAAAACTGAGTATGCCGCTGCTGGAAAACGAAGAAACTGGCAGGCAGTTTGCGCTGCTTATCCTGAAGCTACTAGCGGGTCGGCAGCCAGATAGCCGGTTCTAGCGTATGCTAATGGCTCGCCGCTCATTACCGACGGCGCGGGCAGCGGGGAATGCGAAATTTGCTGCTAGCTGCTGCAACATGACTGAGAAAAGAATCGATTATGCCTGTGGATGTAACCGTCTGGATGGTATTTGCTGCTGCGATGATTACTGCAATCGCTACTGGCCTCGGTGCAGTACCATTTCTGTTCGTAAAGCAGTTTAGCCCGCGCTGGCTGAGTATATTCAATGCGTTGGCCGCAGGTTTGATGCTAGCCGCCAGCCACAGCCTGGTGAGCGAAGGAAGCCGAGAAGCACCATGGCTTACATTACTTGGAATGGCACTTGGATTAATATTGGTTGTAGCGTCAAATAAAGTTATTGCCCGTCGAGGCGCGCCACATGTAGGTGAACTAAGCAACGCAAATGCACGAAAAGCTCTGCTAATCTTGGGAATTATGACCATTCATTCTTTCGCTGAAGGGGTCGGGGTTGGCGTCTCCTATGGCGGTGGTGAGTCACTTGGTCTTTACATTAGTGCAGCTATTGCCATTCACAATATTCCTGAGGGGCTCGCGATCAGCCTGATACTCATTCCACGTGGCATGTCAGTTTTAAAAGCAGGTGGGTGGAGTATTTTCACTAGCTTGCCACAGCCTCTGATGGCAGTACCGGCATTTCTATTTGTAACCTGGTTCACACCATTTCTGCCCATCGGCCTTGGGATTGCTGCCGGCGCCATGATTTGGATGGTATTTGCCGAACTTATACCTGATGCACTCAAAGATGCTTCACCCGATAACGTAGCAACAGCGGTCGTATTGGCTTTTTTTGCTATGTACGCTTTCCAATACAGTATCCATTAATACGGGCCAGATTATTCAGCGCAAACAGCAGCGAATACAGTTC
This sequence comes from Halovibrio sp. HP20-59, assembly GCF_033052795.2. Lineage (NCBI taxonomy): Bacteria > Pseudomonadati > Pseudomonadota > Gammaproteobacteria > Oceanospirillales > Halomonadaceae > Halovibrio > Halovibrio sp. HP20-59. Next base: position 339,592 of record NZ_JAWJUW020000002.1, on the reverse strand, counting down.
GTTGTGCTTTGAAAGTGCAAAGGTATTCATGCGCTCTCTCCTGAAGATTGAAACGTATCGGCCTGATGAGCATTAGATGCCATTGCATCGGTGACGAACTGCTCGTGTTAAAGGACTTTCTTGCAGAAGTACCAGTCGGTGTATTCGTAACACTGGGTGTAAAGATTCGTTAGACATCTCGCATTCCTTGGACTGAAAATGTTTTCAGGAATAACGATTGATTAAATTGTTATAACAAGCGAGTAGCGTAATTGGGCCAATAGGCTGGGTATTGATAGGCTGGATCCAACCTCAAAAGCCGCTTCGCTATGCCATTGTGAAAAACTCGCATGGCCCGTCTCAAGCAAATGGTTACCCCCTTTGCTGGCCTGGACAGAAAAGCAGTGAAAGAGGAAATTGATGCGGGGCGAGGCTGCGACTAAACGACATTGGCTCCCGCGTGTAGACTTCTCTAAGATCAAGACATCCCTAACAATTGCGAGCCGCTCTTATGAAACCTGAAACCATCGCTCTCCACCATGGCTACGCACCGGACTCTCAGAACGCTGTAGCGGTGCCGATTCATCAGACCACCTCGTTTTCATTCGATAACGCGCAACACGCGGCGGATCTGTTTGACCTGAAAGTGGAAGGCAATATCTATTCACGCATCATGAACCCGACCTGCGCCGTGCTGGAGCAGCGGGTGGCCGCGCTGGAAGGCGGCATAGCGGGTTTGGCAGTGGCGTCGGGGATGGCAGCAATCACCTATGCCATTCAAACCATCGCCGAAGCAGGCGACAACATTGTCTCCATTAGTGAGCTGTATGGCGGCACTTACAACCTGTTTGCGCATACGCTGCCCCGTCAGGGAATTCAGGTGCGCTTTGCCGATAAAGACGATATTGCAGGCATCGACGCGCTGATTGATGAGCACACTAAAGCGGTGTTCTGCGAAAGCATCGGCAACCCCTCCGGCGGGGTTGTCGACCTGCGTGCACTCGCCGATGTTGCCCACCGACACGGCGTCCCCTTGATGGTGGATAACACCACCGCCACGCCGTTCTTATGTCGGCCCATTGAACACGGGGCGGATATCGTCATCCATTCGGCGACCAAGTATATCGGCGGCCATGGCACCACGGTGGGCGGTGTGATTGTGGATTCCGGCACGTTCCCCTGGGTTGAGCATGCCAACCGGTTCCCGCTGCTGAACGAACCGGATGTCTCGTATCACGGCGTTAGCTATACCCGTGATGTAGGCGATGCGGCGTTTGTTGCCCGTGCCCGGGTGGTACCGTTGCGTAATATGGGAGCAGCGCTTTCTGCCCAGGCGGCTTGGAATCTTCTCCAGGGGCTCGAAACGCTCTCACTGCGGATTGAACGTATCTGCGCTAATGCGCTGGCGGTGGCTAAGCATCTGGAAAGCCACCCCCAAGTAGCGTGGGTACACTATGCAGGTCTGAATGACCACCCTGACCATGCATTAGCCCAGCGCTATATGAACGGTCATGCCTCGGGCATTCTCAGCTTTGGTATTCAGGGCGGCCAAGCGGCGGGCGAGCGCTTTTATGATGCGCTGTCGCTCATTCTGCGGTTGGTGAATATCGGCGATGCCAAAAGCTGCTCCTCCATTCCAGCATCCACCACTCACCGACAGTTGAATGAACAAGAGTTAAAAACGGCAGGTGTTACGCCTGATATGGTGCGCCTGTCGATCGGCATAGAGCATATCGACGATCTTTTGGCGGACATCGATCAGGCGCTAGCGGTTGCTCAGGGATAGCGGCGCGAACGGCAGCTTCATCACGAAGCTGCCGTTGCACTGCCGATGGCTTCGCCAACGGCAGGCTAAACGTAATTCTTAATCTTGCATTACTAACGACAGCGTTTAACGGCAAACCAGCAACTTTCTCATGAAGAGGAGAGCGCCATTGCCACTCATTTGGCTATCAGCCGCATGGCAAAAAGACACTTTTCACTAGACTCGCCAAGTACGGTTCTCACCGAAAACATGTCCAGCCACTGACCTTAATGATCCTTACCACGGTTTCTGGGATGACGCTTGGCGCTCATTTGAGCTTGGACTATTGGCAGCAAATAATGAAAATGCTCTCAATTAATTTCTACTATTGCCGATAATGACTTGCAAGGTGCAGAGAGTGGCGTGAGGGATAGCGGTGTTGCTCAGGATAGGTGAGACCCTGTTGCTCGTGGAAGGTTGAGTCTTTGTGATACGACAACTCATGTGGCGGAAGAATGGATATTGAATAAGCGAAGAAGCGCACTGATGGTTGTATTGTTCCTCTATGTGACGCATACGCAGGCGCAGGTAGTTGATACCCCTAGTGTTTCATTTAACGGCTTTGGGACGCTCGGCATCGTCCATTCCGATGAAGATCAGGCAACATTCGTTTCCAGTGTTTTTGTGCCCGAGGGAGCGGGGTACAAGAGCGAATGGAGTGCCGAGGTTGATAGTCGTCTTGGATTGCAACTCACCGCTAATTTAACACCCCAGTGGTCAAGCGTTCTGCAGGTGATAGTAGAGCAGAATTATAACGGCAACTATACGCCAGAAATTGAGTGGGCTAATGTCAAGTTTGAGGTGAACTCTGAGCTGAGCCTGCGAGCCGGCCGCATAGTATTGCCGACCTTCATGAACTCAGAGCACCGTAAGGTGGGATATGTGATCCCCTGGATTCGTCCACCCCAAGAAGTTTATCGCACCGTGCCCATTTCCAATATTGATGGTATCGATGCTGCCTATCGATTCCGTTTCGATGATTTCACTAATACGCTTCGGGCCACCTACGGCCAAGCTGATAAGACATTCCCTTATGCTGACGAAACCGGTGGCTGGTCAACCGGTGATGCCCAGGCCAGGAAGGGGCTAACAATCAGCAATACGCTGGAACGGGGAGGCGCCAGTTTTTTCGCAGCTTATAACCAATTCCACATGACCATTGACGAGTTTAACCCACTCTTCGATATTTACCGGATGTTCGGGCCAGAGGGCAACACCCTCGCCAACCGCTATGATCTCGACGACAAACGTTTCGAGGTGATCACGCTTGGGGCGAGTTATGACGCGGGCGACTGGTTCCTAATGGGAGAATGGACCCAAATGGAAAGCCAGAGCTTGTTTGCAGATAACCGCAGCTGGTACGTCACCAGCGGCTACCGCTTTGGAACCATCACGCCGTACCTGACATACGCTCAACAACGCACTCATAATGTTTCCTCCAATCCCGGTCTGTCGCAGCCTTACACCGAGGAACTTGATGCGTTCCTACAGTCCATCTTGATTTTTCAGCCACGGCAGGAAAGCCTATCGTTAGGCGTTCGCTGGGATTTCACTCGAAGCATGGCGCTAAAAGCACAATACGACCATATGAATCTAGACGCAGGGTCTCCCGGTTTTCTGGTCATTACTCAACCGGGGTTCAAGCCCGGTGGCACAGTCAACCTCTTCAGCTTCGCGCTGGACTTTGTATTTTGAGGAGGCTGGCAGTGTCGACGCGATTGATGGTGAATATGTGGGGCCTACTCTTTAGCTTGTTGGCTGGCTCTGCTGGGGCTGAGGTGGTTGTCGTCGTCTCGGCACAAAACCCGACCAAGACTCTGTCGCACGCTGAGCTAGGCGATATCTACTTAGGTAGGTTAAGCCGCTTTCCCGATGGTACTGCCGTAGTGCCTGTGGATCAGCGGGAGACTTCCCCTGCCTACACCGAGTTCTACCGCTATCACCTGGAAAAAACGCCGACTCAGATCAAGGCGCATTGGTCGAAGCTGATATTCACCGGTCGTGGGCAACCACCGGCACGGGTTGCCAACGACACCGCTATGGCGAATGCCATAGCGGTGTCATCGCGTGCGATTGGTTACCTCGACTCGACCATCATTGATGAGCGGCTACGCGTGGTGGCGATTGAATAATCTCAATGAAATGAAGCGTTATAGTCTCTCTACTGAAACTAATATTGCTCAGTATTGGCTCCACCGCTTGCTTGAACCCGCCGTCTTATTTAGCGGTATTGCCGTCATGGCACTGGGGGTAATCTGGGCCACAACCCTTAACCTTGCCAACAGGGAGCAAGTGTCAGCCGAACGTACGGCTGCTGCGCTTGCTATGGACATCGCAGATACCTATGAGGCACAAATAGTACGGGCGCTGCGTGAGATTGATACGACTCTTAAGCTGGTTCTCTACAGTCTTGATGGTAAATCTGCACCGTCGGTGCTCGACGATTTACGCGCTCGGGGCATGCTACCTCCTGAAGTGTTATTCACGGTTAACGTTACCGATTCTTTGGGCAACGTGCTCGCGAGTACAGAGGATCTCGATACTGCCCAGCAGGGTGTGGCGACCCACGATTACTATCGTTTCGCCCAACAAACCGAGGGAATGGTGGTGGGGATGCCTCGGTTCGATCAAGAGTCTAATGATTGGGAGCTATTCTTCAGTCGGCGTGCACAAGGGCGCAATGAAGGCGCAGCCATTATCGTGACGGTGTCGGTACATGCCGGCTATTTCGTCAGTAGCTACGAGCCAGATGTGCTGGGTGAACAGGGGGTATTGGCACTGGTGGGAAACGATGGCATTTTCCGGGTCAGACGTACTGGCACTGCCATCAGTGCGAATAGAAAAGTCGACTACGAAACCATGGTAGCCGTGAGCAGAGATGTTGAAACGCCTGCCAAGTTAACTGTTAATGCATGGGATGAGATTCTACGTTACACCGTGGCTAGGGAACTGTTCGAGTTTCCTCTCGCTATCGTCGTTGGGCTCTCTGAAGCTGAACGTTTAGCCGCCGTCAAGGAGCTCGAACAGACCTATCTATGGCGTGCCATGCTGGCAAGTCTGCTGCTACTCATTATTGTGATCTTGCTTGGCAGATTGAGCTGGAAGCTTCAGCGCGCACAATTTCACAATATGGAACAGCGCGTTGCCCATGCTCAACGCGTGGAATACCTGGCCTTCCATGACAGCCTCACCGGGCTGCCTAACCGTGCCTTTTTCAGCCAGCTTCTGACCCAAGGCATGAATCATTCGCGGCGCTATACTCAACAATTTGCGTTACTCTTTCTTGACCTTGACCGTTTCAAAATGATCAATGACTCACTGGGCCATGACGCTGGCGATGAGTTGCTTCAGGAAATGGGCCGACGCCTTAATGGTGCGGTGCGAGAGAGCGATGTGGTTGCCCGCCTGGGAGGAGACGAATTTGTGGTCTTGCTTCCTAAAATTGAGGCAATAAGACAAGCGGAAATTGTCGCTGAAAAAGTCCTTTCGACCGTCAGCGCGCCATTCACATTAGCAGGGCAAGAACTTCACATCACAGTGAGTATTGGCGTTGCCTTGTTTCCTAAAGATGGGGAGGACGAGCAATCCCTACTGAAAAGTGCTGATATTGCGATGTATTACGCCAAGGAAAAAGGGAAAAATAATGTCCAGTTCTCTTCCAAAGCATTGAATGCCGATTCTCTAGAGCGCTTTGCCTTGGAGTCGAACCTGCGCAGTGCACTGCAGAATCAAGAATTTAAAGTTTACTACCAATCAAAACAGGACATGAATGGTCGCGTCACCGGCATGGAAGCACTGCTACGCTGGCAACACCCCGATTTAGGCTTGGTGGCGCCCATGGAATTCATACCCATGGCAGAAGAAAATGGGCTTATCATTCCTATTGGTCGCTGGGTGCTCAAGACAGCATGTTGGCAAAATGTTGCTTGGCAGAATGAAGGGTTTCCCGAGCTGAGCATGGGGGTGAATCTTTCTGCACGCCAATTTCTCGACAAGGGACTTTTAGACGATATCAAGACCGCACTGCATGAAACCGGTATGGCGCCCGAGCTGCTTGAGTTAGAAATCACGGAAAGCATGGTGATGTATGACGTAGAGCAAACAGTGCAGATTCTGAAAAAAATTAAAAAAATGGGCGTCAGGGTCGCCATTGATGATTTCGGTACCGGTTATTCATCATTATCCAGATTGAAAGACTTTCCGCTGGATTCCATTAAAATCGACGGTTCGTTTATCTACGACACGATTGATTGCACAGGTAACCAAAAATTAACTGAGGCAATTATCGAAATAGGCAGGACATTGAGTCTGACAGTCATTGCTGAAGGAGTTGAAACGCTGGAGCAACTTGAGTATCTCCGCACAATTTCATGCGATCAGTTTCAAGGGTTTTATGCCAACAAACCGCTGCCACCGGAAGAATTTGCGGTAGCGATGCGCGAGATTTATCTGGCTCCACAAGCTAGACTTTGAGCAATGAGAAAGGGTATGCAGCTATCCAGAGAGGGGTATGCTTAAATCGTCAAATATCTGCGGCACTCTAGACTGGTATAACCGGGATTTTCCTGGTTACCGTTGTCGCATTTGAGAGATTTTATGTTATTAACGCTCTTTCTCTGGGTTATCCGGTTGTTGGTGGTTTTGATGGTAGTGGTGGCTTTGCTGCCATTAATTCCCAGCGGCCAGTGGTGGATTAGGTTGTGGGATTTTCCACGACTGCAACTGACGGGCGCACTGGTCTTACCAGTACTGCTTTTGGGTGTGCACGCGTGTTTAGAGCGGCCAAGAAAAGAGCACGCCGTGTTGGGGGTTATAATCCTTACGATCGCAGGGTGGCACTTAACGCATATCCTACCATTTACCTCCGTTTGGTCGACTGAGGTACCCACCGCTGAGGCTCAAACCGGCGAAAGCCAGATATCATTAAAAGTGCTGACGGCGAATGTTAAGTACAAAAATGATCACTACGCTGAGGTAGTGGCAATGGTTCAGCGCGAGGATCCCGATCTATTACTGCTAATTGAAGTTGATAGCGACTGGGCCGATGGACTGGCTCCACTTGATAAAGAGTACGCCCATCGAGTAGGTGAGGTTCGCGATGAAGGGCTTGGGATAGTGCTATGGTCACGGATTGCGCTGTTGGAGCAGAAGGTTGAATATTTAGTCTCAGACCGTCGGCCTTCCATCTTCGCAACGATTGACGTGCCAGGTATCGGGCCAGTGCGCTTCGTTGGCGCTCATCCGGTACCGCCAGGGCTGCAGGAACGAACCGTGAGCAACGAGGACGAACGGCGGGATAGCCGTGAACGTGATGCAGAGCTTATGCTCATTGCACGCCATGTTGAAGAAGACCCGGACAACCGCTGGATTGTTGCCAGGGATTTTAATGACGTCGCTTGGTCCGACACTACCCTGCTTTTTGCCGACTTAAGCGATCTCAAAGATCCTCGCCGTGGCCGACGGTTACTCAGCACCTACCATGCTGAATACCCATTGTGGCGCTATCCGATTGACCACCTGTTTGTTTCTGACGGCTTCCACCTTATTGATATCGATAGAGTGAAGGTAGAAGGCTCTGATCACTTTGGCCTCTCCACAACGCTCACCGTCGGCCGTAAAGATCACGGAAAACCTGAGGCTTCAGCGGAGGAAGAGCAGGAAGCACAGGAGATGATCGATGAGGGGAACGACGCCGCCGCTGAGCATGATGGTGGTTAATCGAATGCAGGGGCGGTAAGTAAAGGCTGTATCTCCTGCTAGCCTTCGGCCGTAATCTGTTCTTTCTGTTTACGCCTGATAAAGGGGTGATAAGGCATTGGCTTTGCGTGTCTGATACCAATGAAAATTGACCTTTTGGCTTCTCTTATTCGTCTCGGTCGCCCGAATGTCCACCAAGATGACGGTGCATTAGGAAGTGTATGCCGAGGCATAGCGCTAGAGGCAGCACCAGCCAGGTGCCGCTGGCTAGCGATTGACCCCGCCACATGACAAGCAATACAGCACCTCCCATTACCACCATGCAGGCGGTCATCATCCACTTATGGAGAACTCCGGTATGTGGTGACGGCTTATTTTGTGATTCGACCTCTCTTGAGGTGCTTTTGGTTGAATGTGGCCGTGTCATGAGCGGTCGCCTTTAACTTAGGGATGAGATGATTGTGCAGGAGCTGATTGCTCTCATTCGGGTTGCTCGCGGGTATAGCGCCGCTTAAGCAGCAACGAGTTGCCGATCACCGACAGCGAACTGGTGGTCATGGCGATGACACCGATCATCGGGTGCAACAGGCCAATGGCGGCGATGGGGATGGCTGAAGTGGCTTAATGGATGTGACCAACCCAGTTAAGGAATAATACCCTCAACTGGAGACTGTGCTACATGACTGCAAAAAAGAAGTATTCAAAGGAATTCAAGCTAGACGCCATTAGCCTCGTGTTAGAGCAAGGCTACAGCCGAGCGGAAGCCGCACGTAGCTTGGGCATCAATGCCAACATGATAGGCCGGTGGATCAAAGAGCAAGAGCAGTCGACCGACGACGGGCAAGCATTTCGCGGTAACGGAAAGTTGACGCCGGAGCAGGCTGAGATTCGCAAGCTGCGTGAAGAGGTGCGGCGCCTGAAGATGGAGAAAGACATTCTAAAAAAAGCGACGGTCTTCTTTGCCAAGGAAACGCGGTGAAATACGCGTTCATCACCCCGCATAAGAAGACCTGGCCGATCGCTTTAATGTGTCGATTACTGGGTGTAAGCCGCAATGCCTACTATAGGTACAGACGGCGCCATCAGAGCCAACCGCCAGCCCCTGAACACCAAGCGATGTTGGCGGCGGTCAAAGACATTGCTGAAGCGAGTGGGTACAGCTACGGGGCGAGGCGAATGAAACGGGCGCTCAATGCCTTGGGTTACCCAGTGGGCCGCAGGAAAGCCCGATCACTGATGCGCGAGGCGGGCGTCAGAGCGCGCTACCGTAAGAAATACAAGGTAACGACGAACAGTCAGCATAAACAGCCGGTATTTGAAAACGTGCTGAAGCGAGCGTTTACGGTGGCGGAGCCGGACCAAGCGTATGTCTCAGATATTACGTATATTTGGACGCAAGAGGGCTGGCTATATCTGGCTGTTTATATTGACCTGTTTAGTCGGCGGGTCGTGGGCTGGAGTATGGGGGCGAGGATGAATGCCCGTCTGGTCACTGATGCGCTGCAAATGGCCTTATGGCAACGACGGCCAGCAGCAGGCTTGATAGTGCATTCAGACAGGGGATCTCAATACGCAAGCAACGCGTATCGCGGCTTGCTAACCGCCCATGGCTTTGTCGGCAGCATGAGTCGCAAAGGCGATTGCTGGGACAATGCAGTGGCAGAAAGCTTTTTTGCCAGCCTTAAGAAGGAGCGAGTCCAGTGGGTTCATTATCAAACCCGCGCTGAGGCGCAGCAAGATATTCTGGACTACATCGCGATGTTTTATAACAGTCGGCGGCTACACTCATATCTGGATTACGTTAGCCCGAATGATTACGAATCAGCAATGGCAGAACTAAAGAAAGTCGCTTAACTGGGGTGTCACAAATTGGTTGACCACTCCAGGCCGCTACGTTATAGGCGCTAGCCCAGATCAGGTTCTGGACGATCTTGCTGTAGGTGGCGCGAGAAAGGTGCATGGCGTCTACCACGGCGGTGAGTTCGCCACGAACCAGTGTCACGTCCGCCGCCTCGATGGCCACGTCGGCCCCGGCACCTATGGCGATACCCACGTTGGCCTGGGTGAGGGCGGCGGCGTCGTTGATGCCATCGCCTACCATGGCTACGTGGTTGCCATGTTTTTTCTGCAGAGCGCGGATGGCTTCGACCTTGCCTTCTGGCAGTACGCCAGCTTGAACCTCATCAATGCCCACTTCGTCGGCCACGGCGCGGGCTGCGCGTTCGTTGTCGCCGGTTATCATTACCACATGGAGGCCGAGGTCATGCATGCCGCGAATGGCCTCGATCGACTCCTGTTTGAGCGTGTCGGCCACGGCCACTAAGCCAAGGGCTCGGCCCTCTGAGGCGACAATTACTACGGTGCGCCCCTTGCCTTCAAGTTCCCCCATGGCGCTGTCTAGGGTTTCAAGGCCGGTTACGCCTTCCTCTTCCAGTAATTGGCGATTACCGATTAGCACGGTTTCTTCGCCCACCTTACCCGAGACGCCGCGCGCCCCGGTCGAACGGAACTCGCTTACCTCGCTCGGTTTTACATCGCGCTCGCGGGCACCGTCGACGATGGCTCGAGCGATGGGGTGCTCAGAAGCGTTCTCCACGCTCGCCGCCAGGGTAAGAAGGCGTGACTCTTCGACGCCTTCGGCGGCGAGGGCCTCGGTGAGTTTCGGCTCGCCGCGGGTGATGGTCCCGGTCTTGTCGAGCACCATTACCTTAACGTCCTTAAAGGTCTGGATCGCCTCGCCAGAACGGATCAGAATGCCACGCTCGGCACCGATGCCCGAGCCGACCATTAGCGCCGTGGGGGTGGCCAGACCTAGGGCGCAGGGGCATGCGATGACTAGTACGGCGATGGCGGCGAGAATCGCCAGCACCGGCGTAGCGGCTTCGGGGTTCACCCAGGGTAGGAATGCCGCGCCCCAGTCGAGAATCGGCCGCAAAGTATCCGGGAATAACGCCCACGCCACTAGGCTGGCCAACGAGATTAGCAGCACAACTGGCACGAAGCGGCCGGTCATGCGGTCGGCGAATTCCTGGATTGGCACCCGCGAGCCTTGAGCCTGATCGATCAGCTTGACCACCTGAGACAAGAAAGTATCGCCGCCGACGCGGGTTGCTTTGACGCGCAAGCGTCCTTCCTTGTTGATGGTGGCACCGATCACGCTGTCGCCCGTGCTCTTGTAGACCGGTATCGACTCGCCGGTCGCGATAGACTCGTCGAGATGACTCTCGCCCTCGACCACCTCGCCGTCAGTGGGGATCTTGTCGCCGGGACGCACGATCATGATGTCGCCGGAAGCCAGTTCTTTCACCGGCACCTCGACTTCTTCACCATGGCGTTCTACGTGAGCCGTCTTGGCGCCTAGTGCCATTAGGCGGCGAATGGCCTGGGAGGCACGACCCTTGGCCAGCGCCTCGAGATAACGTCCCAGCAGATGGAAGGTCATGATGGTGGCGGCCATCTCTATGAACGACGTCATCGGGTAGACGAAGCCGACCAAGCCGATTAGGTAAGGTGGCAGGCTGCCCATGGAGATCAGCACATCCATGTTGAAAGTGCCGTTCTTTAGTGAGCGCCACGTTGACTTGTGGGTGGCGATGCCGCCATACAGGAACACCACCGGGAAGGCCAGCACGGCGATGATGGCGAGATATCCAGGGATCGGCTGCCAGAACATGTGCGGCATCATGAGAATCATGATGAGCGTGGTGGGTGCCGCCGCGATGATTAGCCGTTTACGTGCCTGGGTAAGATAGGCCTCTTCAATCTCGGCGTCGCTGTCGCCGTCCTCCGCCTCACCAGCTCGCACCGAGGCCACATCATAGCCAGCGCCCTCGACGGCTTGCTTCAGGGTGTTGTTATCGGGCCCGCCTGCGCCGACTTTCACACTGACACGATGGCTGGCGATATTGGTTTGAATCTCCTCCACGCCATCAAGGCGTTCAAGCGTTTTGCGCACGATACCAGCACAGTGGTCACTGCCCATGCCCGGGACTGTCAGGGTAATCGTGTTCGGAGCCGAATCGTTCATCGTGAGCCTCTTGCTGGCCTCGCCGAGTGGACGACCATGGCTGGTCGCCCGTTCCGTTGTCTACTCAGTGAGATTCCAGTCAGTGGTGTACATCGTGATCCTTAGGAATCGTCGTTATTCTCAGGTGTAGCCTGCTGAAGCTGTTGGCGTTGTTCATCCGTCATGAGGTCATGCATGGTATTCCGCATGCGTACCATTTCGGTCATCATCTCGCCTTGAAGCTCGGCTAGCTCGCCATGCAAAGTCTTGACCTGCTCTGGGTCTGGGCGCTCGCCATGCATCTCCGCCATCAGATCATCGCGCAGGTTCATAAGACGTCCCATACGCTCGAATTGTGCAGGGCGGTGCTCCTGCATCAGCTCGCGCATCTTGTCACGCTGCTCCGGCTCTAGCATGCTCTGCATCATGCCCATACCGGTGCCACCCATCATTGGGCAGGGCATCTCGCTGCTGCCCATCATGCCGGGCCCCATGCCACCACTCATCATGCCGGGCCCCATATCACTACCCATCATGCCGGGTCCCATGCCATCTTGCCCGCTGTTACCACGCATCATATCGCTCCCTTGACCGGGCTGGCTTTCCGGCATGCCTTGGGCGAGGGCTACGCCAGCACCACTGGCTCCAAGTGCCAAAACGAGCCCGAGGGCGATAGTATGTTTGCGAATTTCCATGATCATTCTCCTTTAGCGATAGACCGCATTTTGGATCTAAATATCGAAGACCTATGTATCATTGTTTTTCGGCTAAAATATTGAAGCTATGCGTGGCACTTAGATCAACTCACGGAATGGTCTTCAGACATCGTTCATTCTCCCTGTTTGGCGAACAAGGCGCATGGCTTCGTGTTCTTCTAAATCCAAAAGAGCATCTACCAATTCTTTAGTCTCAGGGATTTCCGCTTTGCCAGCCAAGCAGCGATAAAGACTTATTGTTTGCTCATGGAAATCGAAAATCTCGTGACAAATATCGTCAAAACTCAACTCGGCGTAAGGAGCATCGCAGGTCCGATGCGTGCGGATAGGTTTATGCTCTAGATAGTCATATACATATGTTTTTAATGCTTTTGCGTCGGCTTGTTGCTCGAAGCGTGCAACAACACGCTGCATTTCTGCTTCGTGAGCAGCTAAATAATTGAGCAGCATTTGAGCACGCTCTTCTTCATGCTCGTTAGCGCAGTGGGCTAGGCAACTAGCGAGATGTTCATGTAGCTGACGCGTCCAATCAATCAAATCACCAAACGTTCTGACTTCCATGGGGTAGCTCCTGTAGCGCTATTAATGTTAGTGAGTGTGGTGAGGATGCTCGCTATCTTTTGATGTGCCGCGTTTGGCGAGGAACATCCACTCACCTAGCAAAATGATCGCCATTACTACGCCTGCAACCAGAAGAACCAAAGGGTCTGAGGTGGCTTTTACCCAAATAAAGCCCAGCAACACAATGGCATCCAGCAGTATGGCAATGACCAAGATAATAGGGTTGGCGCTCACGCTTTCTTTTAGATGGCGCAGAACACCCCAGTGAATAGCGATATCCATGATCAAATAAAGAATAATACCGAGTGCTGCGATACGGCTCAGGTCAAAGAAGGCCGTGAGCACCAAACCGAATACAATGGTGTACACCAACGTGTGCTTTTGCAGGCTGCCGGGCATGTGAAAATGACGGTGCGGTACCAGTTTCATTTCCGTCAGCATCGCAAGCATGCGCGATACGGCAAAGACGCTGGCGATAATCCCACCGGCGGTAGCCAGCATGGCGAGAATGACAGTAAAGGCAACAGCCGCTTCACCAAGCGCGGGCCGAGCCGCAGCGGCCAGCGAATAATCTTGTGTTTCAATAATTTCTGGTAAGGAAAGGTTGCTGGAAACGGCAAAGCCGACAAGCGCATAGATCACCACGCACAAGGCAATTGAGATCATGATCGCTCTACCGACATTCCGTTTGGGGTTCGTGAGCTCCGAACCGCTGTTAGTGATAGTCGTGAAGCCTTTAAAGGCTAAAATGCCCAGGGCCGTTGCGCCTAAAAAACCCGCGATTGTAGGCGAAGGAGCTTCGCTGTTTGCCCCCATTTCGAGAGAATCGGCAACAAATACACCGACAACACCAAACACAACAATACCGCCTATTTTGACAAACCCGAGTACCGAGGCAACCGTCTCAATCAGCTTGTTTGCGGATAAATTGACCAAGAAGGCCGCTAGTAGTAAACCAACACCCAAAAGGGGGACATAAAGTGAGCGATCTCCTAAATCAAATAATTCCAAGGTGTACGAGCCAAAGGTTCTCGCCAGAAAGCTCTGCGCGATCACCATAGAAAAATACATCAGGAGTGCATGAAAAGCGGTGGGGAGTGTTGGGCCGTATGCTTTCTGAAGGTACATGCCGATGCCGCCCGCTGATGGGTAGGCATTGGACATCTTTACGTAAGAATAAGCGCTGAAAGAAACGATCACCGCAGCGGCCAAAAAGGCGAGAGGAAAAAGATAACCGGTCATTTCGGCCATCTGGCCGGTTAACGCAAAGATACCAGCCCCAATCATCACGCCTGTGCCTAATGCAACGGCACCGACCAGCGAAAGACTGCCTTCTTTATACTGTGGCGTTCTGTCCTGTTTCGCCATAAAAAAGCTACCTCTTCAATATCGACAGCGACTACCTTCGCTGTTTCGGATAGAAATGAATGAAGTTACCTTACCTACAGCATGGGTGACGATTCTGAACGCAACCTGAACAACGCAGAATGAAGTAATGATCCTGATCAAGCGTTTGGCGAAAATAGGCTTACTCATCCGAGCAGCATACGCAGCGGCATCCACAGTCCCATGCCGATCATCACGAGGTTTTCGGTAAGTGACACAAACCCTAACGGCACATTGCTGTTGCCGCCCACGCAGGCGCATTTGAGCTCACGTTTATCGATGTATACCGCTTTAAAGACAGAAACCGCCCCCACGGTACCGACGAACAGCGCCAGTGGCGCGGCCAGCCAGATAAGCGTGCCCGCTAACATCAGTAGCCCTGCCAGCGTTTCAGCGTAAGGGTAAACGTAGCTATAGGGGACATGGCGCTGGGCAAGCAGGTCGTAGTTGAGAAACATGGTGCTGAAGCTTTCTATGTCTTGCAGCTTCTGTAAGCCCAGTAGCACCATCGCTGTGGCGACGAAATACTCCGGCATACGCGCGGTGAACAGGGTGCCTTGAGCAGCCCAGCTAACGGCAAAGCCTATCAATAATGCGGTAGCGAAAATCGCCAGTACGGGGCGATAGGTAGTAGCCTTAGCGTTAGGAACGCTCATCCCTAGGTGCTCGCGGAGTTCTTCATAGCCGCCGATACGTTCATCGCCAAGATATACCTGAGGCGTTGTATCGACGTTTTCCTGTTCTTTAAACGCGTCAATTTCTTCCCGTGAGGTCAGGAGGTTATCGTCTACTTTGAACCCTTTGCGCTTGAGCAGGTCGACGGTTTTTAAGCCGAATGGACACATGTGCTCCGGTGTTTTCATCCGATAAACGCTGGCGCTTGAGTGCGTAGTTGATGGCATAATTAGCCTCCATGTTGTTTATGCTTACCTAACAGCCTAGAACCTCTGTGCCACCTTTAGGTCAAATATGGGGTATGGAAAACTTTTTCATCAGCCTCCCAAGCGGTGTTTGTGCCTCACGATTACACGGTGATTTAACAAAAAAACGCCACCTTCCGGTGGCGCGAGTTATAAAGTACTTAACGATTTAGAACATTAATCTCACACCCGCAACGACGCCGGTGTCTTCGCTGCTATCTCCACTAGCACGAGAAAGGTCGGCAGTATCGCCATACTCTTTTACCCAGTATGTGCCCACATAAGGAGCGAAACGGCGAGTCACCTCGTAGCCCAGCCGCAGGCCGACACGCACGGAGTTCAGTCCTTCGCCCACGCCAAATTCCTCGACTTCGCTGGCAGCTATAGCAATTTCAGTACGCGGCTGCAGATAGAGACGTTGCGTTAGGCGCAGGTCGTATTCGCCCTCGAAGCTGGCCGCCAGGTCGCCGTCGTCGCTCAGCTGCAGGGCGACGTCCGTTTCGATACCGTAAGGCATCACGCCTTGCAGGCCGACCACCGCGTAGGTGCGCTCGGCGTGGTCATCGGAAAACACACCGCCCTGGTAGCCTATACCGCCCTGTAGCTCCCAAAAGTCGGCGACCAGGCGGCTATAGAGCAGCTCAAGCGATTCAAACTCGGCGTCTTCGCCGTCGCCCTGAACGTTTTCGCCCTCCGACTTCAGGTATACGCGGTTGATGTCGCCGCCGTACCAGCCCTGAAAGTCCCAGACCACGGCCTCCTGTCCGTTATCAGGCACGCTGTACTCAAGGCGGTCGAACAGGCCCATGCCCATATTGTGTTCCTGCATGGGCGCGGGCCAGCTGTCTGGGGCATCGTAGCCGTCGTCGGCGTTGGCCGTTGCCGTGGTGGCCACCATGAACGCCGCGCTGGCAGCGGTTAGGAAATGCTTGATCTGCATAAATGCCTCCTTAAGAAACCTGAACAACGCGGAACATGCCGGCATCCATGTGATAAAGCAGGTGACAGTGGAAGGCCCAACTGCCTTCGGCGTCCGCCGTGATCAGCGCTGAGACGCGCTCGCCGGGCTTGACGTTGAGGGTATGCTTGCGCGGAATCAGCTCGCCCTGGCCGTTTTCCAGCTCCATCCACATGCCGTGCAGGTGAATGGGGTGTTCCATCATGGTGTCGTTGACCAGGATCAGGCGCAGGCGCTCGTCCTTTTCAAAGTGGATGGGGCCGTTGACCTCGCTGAATTTCTGGCCGTCGAACGACCACATGTAGCGCTCCATGTTGCCGGTGAGGTGCAGTTCAAGCTCGCGGCCGGGCTCGCGGCGGTCGGGCCACGGCGTAAAGGCTTTGAGGTCGCGGTAAACCAGCACGCGACGTTCATCGGGATCAATGCCAATGCCCGGCTGGCCAAAGCGGGAGCCAGGCTGTGCTTCACCGGCGGCGAGCATACCGTTTTCGCGGGTTTTGGCCTGTTCACTCGCCATGCCCTGCATGTCACTATCAGACATGCCTGCGTGATCCATGCCGTCCATATCACCGTGGTTCATGGCCTCCACTTCACTAGCAGACATGTTGGCGTGATCCATCCCCTGCATATCCGGCATGCCAGCATGATCCATGCCTTCCATGCTCGAATGATCCATACCGTCCATGTGGACGCTCATCGCCTCCATGCCGCGGTCGGCAATCTGACGGCGCTCCGGAATCTGTGCCTGCATGCCTTCGTGAGGGGCCAGGGTGGCGCGGGCGTAGCCGCTGCGATCCATGGATTCGGCGAAAATCGTATACGCCTGATCGTCTTCTGGGGACACCAGGACGTCGTAGGTCTCGGCAACGCCGATGCGAAACTCATCCACTGGAACGGGCTGTACCGGCTGCCCGTCGGCGGCCACCACGGTCATTTTCAGCCCGGGAATACGCACGTCGAAGTAGGACATGGCCGAGCCGTTAATGACCCGCAGCCGAATACGCTCGCCGGCCTTGAACAGCGCGGTCCAGTTTTCCTCGGGGGAATGGCCGTTGAGCAGATAGGTATAAGTGCTGCCGGTAACGTCGGCAATATCCCGGGAGCTCATGCGCATCTTGGCCCACATGCCGCGCATGTCGGCGGTGTGGGAAAAGCCGTTTTGGCGTACGTCGGCGAAGAAATCGGCAATCGTGCGTTCCTGGAAGTTGTAATAGCCTTCCATGGTTTTGAGGTTGCGAAACACCGACATGGGATCTTCAAAGGTCCAGTCCGTCAGCAACAGCACGTGTTCGCGGTCGTAGCGGAAGGGTTCGCGTTCGGCGGCATCGATAATCAGCGGGCCCACATGGCCCAATTGTTCCTGCATGCCTGAGTGACTGTGGTACCAGTAGGTGCCGTTCTGCTGCACCGGAAAGCGATAGGTAAAGGTGTCACCCGGCGCAATGCCGGCAAAGCTGACCCCCGGCACTCCGTCCATGCCTGGCGGCAAAATCAGGCCATGCCAGTGAATCGAGGTGGGTTCATCGAGCAGGTTAGTGACGCGCAGCACCGCGTCCTGGCCTTCTTTCAGGCGCAGCAGCGGCCCGGGGCTGGTGCCGTTGATGCTGAAGGCGCTAGCCGTCTTGCCGTCAATCGGGACGGTTTCACGGCGGATGACCAGCGCTATCTCAGGCCCTTCTTCAACGCCCTTTGAATAGACGCTGGAGCGGCCCCAGGGGGTGGCCCAGGCGGGGCTCAACCCCATGGCGGCAGCCGAACCCAGCCCCAATGCCGCGCTGCCTTTCAGCACCTGACGGCGTGAAAGCGGGTGGCGGATAATGGTCGATCGCGACATGTGCAACTCCCCTCAATGATCAATATCGCCATCATGCGGGAGTAAGCTGAATCAAGGCTGAAAAAGCCATCAGGAGGACTTAACGTCCGGCAACGGCAGGCGGGTAACGACCCGCAGGCCGCCCAGCGGGCTGCGCTCGAACCGGTAGTGCCCGGCGTAACGCGCCACCAATTGGGCCAGGATGGCGAGCCCCAGGCCGTAACCAGGGTGGCGCTCATCCAGCCGCGTGCCGCGCTCGCCGAGGCGCGCCATGTCCTTGTCGGCAACGCCGGGGCCGTCATCGTCGATCGTCAGGGTCAGGGCCTCGGAAGTGGCGCTGACGTGGCAATGCACCTCGCTGGTGGCCCATTTGCCGGCGTTATCCAGCACAATGCCCAGCATCTCGGCGTAATCGTGACCGTCGATGGGCACCTGCTCGCGGTCGTTGAGCGACTGTGTCAGGGAGAACGAGGGGTGCGGGTAGAGGCTGCGAAACATATCCATCAGCCGCTGACTGTCACGCGTCAGGTGCGTCATGTGCCCCGTATGGGGGCCGGCAATGCGCGCGCGGCGCAGTTCGGCATCTAACTGGGCGTTGATGTCCTCGATGCGCAGCAACAGCTTACGGCGGCGTTCGTCGTCTATCGGTCGGCCACCCCTGAGCACCTGGGTGATTGCTGCTAGCGGGGTCTTGAGGGCATGGGAAAGGTTGGCGACCGACTCCCGCGAGCGCTGCAGGCGCAGGTCGATATCGTCCATGAAGCGATTGAGCTGGGCGACGAGGGCGTCAAGTTCGGCGGGCGCGGTGAGCGACAGACGCTGGCGCTCTCCTGCCTGCAGGGCTTCCAACTGGTGGCGTAACTGCCAGAGTGGCCGCAAGCCGCGGTTGACGGCCAGTATGTTGAGCGTGACCAGCACCGCGAGCAGACCCGCTGCAATGCCGCCGACCCACCAGTGCAACGTGGCAAGCCCCGCTTCCACCTGGGAAAAATCCTCACCAATCAGCAGCACACCGGTGGTGTCTTGCCACGCGAAGTGGTGGCGATAGACCAGCAGATGCTGGTCGTCGCGTGTCACCTCGATCAGCGCGTCACCCTGCTCATCGAGCAGCGGGGCAAGCTGGCGCTGCCAGGCCGGGTCCGAGGTGCTAGTGACGCCATCCATGCGCAGTACGTAAAGGTGGTGAAAGACCTGGTAACTCTGGCTCGCGGATGTGAGTAAAGAGGGTATCGCTAACTGGTCATTTTCCAACTGCGATACTGCGTGTTCGGCTTCACGCTTGAGGCGTTCACCGAGAAACTCCTTAGCAAGATTTTGCAGAAACACGCCGTGCAGCAACCATGTCAAACCAACGACTAAGAGCGCAACGCCTCCCAGCCAAGCTAGCAGGCGAAACCTTAAGCTACGTTTATTAACGTGAAACAAAAACGTACCCCTGGCCGCGGCGCGTCTGGATAATCGATTTGCCAAGATAACGGCGCAGGCGAGCCACGTATACCTCTACCAAATTAGATGCGGCAGCGTCTTGCTCCAACGCATAAAGCTGTTCCAATAGTCGTTCCTTTGAGTGAATGCGGTCAGGATGGAGCATCAGGTAGCGTAGTAGTCGAAACTCGGTGGCGGTAAGCGAACGCCATGTTGTCCCTTCGCTGCAAACACGCTGGCCCGCTTCATCTAAGGACACACCATTAAGGGTGAAAATTTTGGATAGCTGGCCAGACTGCCTGCGTAGCAAGGCCTTTAAACGCGCCATCAGTTCGGCTTCGTGAAAGGGCTTAGTGAGGTAGTCGTCAGCCCCTGTTTCCAAGCCAATGACCTTGTCTTCCCAGGTGTCGCGCGCGGTGAGTATCAGAACCGGAGTCGGGCATTTTTGCTTGCGCCAACGCGTGATTAACTCAAGACCCGAACCATCGGGTAATCCAATATCCAGGATGGCAAGCTCGTACTCCTCGGTTGCCATGAACGACGTAGCCGACTTAATGGTGTCGGCTACGTCGACGAGGTAACCGTTGTCTTTCAGACTCTCAGCCAAACTTTCAGCTAATAGGTCATCGTCTTCTAGAAGCAACAGTTTCATAGGTTATATCGCGTTAGAAATTAATGTCACCATACATCCCTGATTCATAATGGCCGGGGATATTGCAGGCGTACTCCAGGCTCTCAACATTCGAGGGGGCAGTCCACACCAGTGTTTTGGTCTCACCTGCCCCGATGGTGATAGACGGCATCTGCCCGCCGTGCTCACCTTCTGCCATGTTGTGGCCACCGTGTCCACCATGCGCGTCACCATGGCCGCCGCTCATTTCCTGCATCATTATCCGATGCTCTTCCTGGGCGGCTTTATCACCTATTACAAATTCGTGTTCAAGGTTGCCATTATTGATAATTTCAAACTGAATGGTTTCACCAGCGGTAACTTGGATATCTTCAGGATCGAACCACATATCGCCCGCTTCAAAGCTAATAGTGCGATCAACATCGGCATTGCTCGCGTCACTGTGAGAACCATCATGTTCGCCAGCTGCCCAAGAGGCGGATGCCAGTACACTGAGTGATATTGTCATTAGACAGGATGTCAGGTAGGTCTTGCACATCGTGTTTACCTCTTAATGGTGTGTACCAAGCTTTATATCGCGCGAACCTGAAATGAGCCTGAACCGAGAACTTTCTAATGACCTGCGTCAAAAAAGCACTGTGAAACAAGATGGCGAACTTGACCTCCGTGTCACACACAGGTTGTAAGCTTTAGCTGTGTAATAAGCATGTTTATATTTTGCTAAAATTCTCTTAGGAGTTTCGCCATGATGAACGCAGACTGTTTTGCCTTTATGAGCTCTTTGGGTTGGGTAGGCTGGTTAATGCCTCTGACATTTTTATTGCTGGCGGGGCTTGGGATCGCGTCGCTTACGAAATACCTTTTTAGTCGTTCTCATCAAGGAGGCCATGCATGAGCCGTTTAACTACATCACTATTTTTATCTGGCGCTCTGGTTCTGGGGGCGACCTCAGCCCATGCGGCGATGCCTGATGAGGCCACACTGTATAAAAATCCTCAGTGCGGCTGCTGTGACGCCTATGCGCGCCATCTTGAAGAACTCGGCGTAGAAGTAACGATTATTGATGACGTAGAGCTGGGTGACATCAAGCAGCAGGCGGGCGTGCCCTATGGTCTGGGGTCGTGCCATACCATTGAGATGGGTGAGTATTGGATCGAAGGCCACGTACCGATGGAGGCCGTGCAGGCGCTGTTTGAACAACAGCCTGACGTTGACGGTATTGGCTTAGCGGGTATGCCCATTGGCACGCCAGGTATGCCAGGGCCACAAGAGGGTTCTTACAATGTGTATACGTTTACAGACCAGGAAGATAAACCATTTATGACCCTTTAATAGGGAGATGACAGCTGGGTTTTGATTTGGAATAGGGTGATCAACGTCGAATATAACTTAAGCGCTTAGCTCAATAATGGATTGTTTCAATTCCATCAATGTTATCGAATTGGGGTTTCATGGCGGTTAGCAAAGTTGAGCCGCTGCTGGTATCTACTGCGTGCCCGTCTAACTATGGGGACCAGTTCATTGAGGTGAGGCTTTTTTGGGTTGATTCAAAAGCTTACTCCCGCGTGCCTGAGGGCTAGCAGGCGTGAGCTTTTCTTAAAATAGGTAGTGTGAATCACAGTATGTTGACGACAACAATTGTGAAAGTAGCCCCAAATATCGCAAGCGCAAAGAGTACTAACAACCCATCATACACCACTAGCGAAAGCCCTAGCGTCAGCAACACCAGTCCAGCAGCCGATGATGAAAACGGCACCAATTCCATGAACGGCATGCACAGACCTATAATCACACATAATGCGGCAATTCCGTAGCTGCCGCCGTTTTGCACCAGAAAGGTTAGACGTGGCTTGAGAAGACGATCTATACCCCGGGCGGGCTTAATGAGCCAATCCAGCGCTTTCTGCAACTTGTTGTGCTCAATCGAACGCTTGAGGATGTAATGTGGTAACCAGATTTTTTTGCGACCGAGCAGCATCTGTACAGCCACCAGCAATACAAACGTTGCCATGAAGAACGACATGCCAGGCACGCCACTCAGCGGCGAAAACAGCGTAATACCGATGAACATCAACAGTGGCCCAAAAGACCTGCTACCAATCGATTCAACGACCATTCCGATGGATACCTGCGGGTGAACGCGTGTTAATTCGCCAATTCTATTGAGCAGTTGTTCAGTGCTTTGTAACGGCTGGTTCATTAAAAATCTCAAAGGGATAAATTAAGCACCGGCAAGGGGCTTTGGTAGTTTCGTCGTGAGACGTCACCACTGTTTGGGAGAACCATTATATTGAGTAATCAGTCGCTCTACCAAGAGTCTCAGACGCGGCCTGAGCCGGTGCATCATGGCCTACAGCCATCGGGAGCGCCAGCAGTGCTTGGATGACCGGGTTCAAGAGGAAGGGAGAGAGCATTCAACTGTTGTAAGTAAGATCAGGTGAGACGCCTGCCGGTTTGTGGTGTTGAATCGCGACCAGGAGCTAGAGATATGAGCTTGATTCAAAAACACGAGCAGAACACGACTGGAAGAGACTTCATCGTCGGCGACATTCACGGGCAGTACGACTTGCTGCTCAAGGCCATGGCGCGCGTGGATTTTGATACGGCAAAAGATCGTTTGTTTTGCGTGGGTGACTTGATTGATCGGGGGGCTGATTCCTTCAAGTGCCTATCATTGCCCTTTGAGTCTTGGTTTTTTGGCGTGCGCGGTAATCACGAGATGTTGGCAATCGATGCGCTCGAAAGAGGTGGAAACGCTGAAGATCTATGGATGATCAACGGCGGCACATGGGCGATCACTGAGAACAAGACCGAAGTACGTCAAATATTACTCGATGCACTGGCATATCTGCCCTACGCACGGCAGGTTGAGGTAATGGGCCAGCAAGTCGGCATTGTTCACGCTGAGCCGCCTGCTGATTGGTCGCTGATTGAAGGGGCAAGCCCTGCCAGCAAAGAGGAAATGGTTTGGGGGCGCAAACGTATTAACAATAGTGATACAACGCCGGTGATCGGCATTGATGCCATTGTAGTGGGCCATACGATCATTGAGCAACCGACTTGGCTGGGTAATGTTTTCTACATTGATACCGGCGCCTTTCATACGGGGCGATTGACGTTGATTAATGCCCAAGAAGTGTTGGGATGAGCTAGAGACAGCAAGCCGCCGAAGAAAAGCGGCGGCGCTCGCGCGCTAAGCTCTTTGATGGGAAGGGTAATGAGCAGGTAATTCTAATCCGCTAGCTTTATATGAGAAAATGTGCGGCAGTTCGTTAGTTAGGGTGTATACAATGCCACATTTTATGTGTCTAGCAGTGGAGATTAGCTTAGATATTCCCAACTCGCTTACGGCCTCATCTCGATTTAAGACAAGGGTAATTGATGGATAAAGTAAACTTAAAATAACGAATGACCAAAGCTGGCTTTGGGGGGATTGCCAGGGCATTAGCCAACACAGAAACTGGCCACTTTGGCCTAGGATTTAAAGTTCTAAAACTGGTAGGGGCGAATGAACAACTTCTATTGAGCAGGGTGCATTATGTCTAGAACGTGCTCGGCAAGCTTTCGCTCTTGGTCTTTAAGCAATTTCCTCATTTATAAAATATTCCTCTGTTCTATTAAGTCACATTAAGTAGCATCGAAAAATTATAATGCACCAGTTTATAGCAAGCTATGTGTCATCTTAATGATGTAAAGTAGATGGTCAACTTTTATAACTACATTGAAAATATTGGGTAATTTGTTTTTTTGGCACAAAGTCTGCTTTGATCTCCACGTCTTGATATGGAGGTCTTATGAAGAAACTACCGCAATTTGCTTCTCATTCAGAGAATGCTAACTCTACTAATTTCAGCCAACATTTGACTCGTCGTCATTTCCTACAAGCACTGGGGGCAGTTGGGGGCGCTGGTATGATGATGTCAGGCCTTTCTGCCTTTGGCATTAGCATTGCTTCGGCCCAGGAAACGCCTCCCTCCCTTTCAGGCAATGGAAACGGAAAGCGAGTGGTTATTTTGGGCGCTGGTTTAGCAGGTATGGTGTCGGCCTACGAGCTAAGTAAGCAAGGCTATGAGTGTGAGATTCTTGAGGTAAGATCTTTTGCGGGGGGACGCTGCCAGACAGCTCGTAAAGGGTTTATCTTGCCACAGTTAGGTCAGGATAATGAGGTCTGCCAATTTGACGAGGGGCAGTATTATAATCATGGGGCTTGGCGTATCCCCTATCACCACCGATCAACACTTCACTATACCCGTGAATTCAGTATTCCTCTGGAAATATTCGTAAACCATAACGAAGCTGCTTATGTTACTGGTGCTAACGCCAACGCACTTAATGATCGCCCTGTTAGGCAGATGGAAGTTATTGCGGACATGCGTGGTCACGTTTCTGAAATTCTTGCTAAACATGTCGATCAGAACGCTTTGGATGTACCGCTGACTCAGGAAGAAAAAGATAAATTTTTAGAATTTTTAGTTAGTGAAGGGAACCTGGACAAAAAGGGACTGGATTATCTCGGTAATAGCGGCCGGGGCTACAGCACTAATCCAGGCGCTGGCATCGAGCCTGGTGAGGCTTCGAAACCCTATGCCCTTAACCAACTGCTGCAATCGGGCCTATACGATATTGTTAAATCCGTGAGTGGTTTCTCTCAGCAGAAAACCATGTTCCAACCGATAGGTGGGATGGATAAAATAGCTAAAGGTTTTGAAAGCCATGTTGGTAATTCCATTCGTTATAACGCGAAAGTTACTCAGATTCAGCAAGGCGAAGATGGCGTACTTATTGACTATACTGATCTCACTGGAGGGGGAGACCGTCAGATAAAAGGTGATTATTGTATCTGTACTATCCCTTTATCCGTACTGCAAAATATTGAATCGGATTTTAGCAGTGACTTCATAACGGCTATGAGGTCAGTAAGTTATGAGCCCACGTGCAAGCTCGGCTTACAAATGAAATCACGTTTTTGGGAATTAGAAGATCATATTTATGGTGGTCACTCACTCACTCATAACTCGGAAACGGGCAATATTAGCTACCCTTCAACTGGATGGCAGGAACAGAAAGGCGTTGTTCAGGGCGTTTATAACTTTGGTTCAAATGCAGCGCAATTCAGCGCGCAGCCACGTGACGCGCGTATCGACAAAGCTCTCGCTGTAGGCGAAAAACTCCATGCTGGGTATCGAAGAGATTTCGATACCGCTTTCAATACCGCTTGGCATCTCGAACCTAATAACCTGGGCGGCTGGGCTGATTGGTCAGATGAGGCACGTCAAAATAGCTACCCGCTTCTCAACGAACCGCAAGGTCGCATACTGCTAGCAGGGGAACATCTCAGTTACCTGACGGGTTGGCAAGCTGGTGCTATCGAATCGGCTTGGATTCAGATCGAAAAGCTTCATGAAATGGCGATGAAATCATGATGAAGAGAACATTGCTCGGGCTCTACGCCATCATGGCAGGGGTGGGGATGACAACTGCCGCTAAAGCTGAGTTAAAGGGTGACGACATTTACTTGAGGAATTGCTCTGCCTGCCATCAGGCTGATGGGAATGGTATTTCCGGCGCTTTCCCTGCCCTCAAAAACAATAGTTTTGTCACTGGCGATACAGACCAAGTCATCCATGTATTACTTAATGGCAGAGGGGGAATGCCGTCTTTCAATGGAGATATTACCGATGATGAAATCGCTAGTGTCATCAATTTTATTCGTTCAGATCTCAATGGCATTTCCAGTGACATGATTGATGGAGAGCAGGTTCGAGATTTGAAGACCACAGAACGTCAAAAAATGGAGCGTGAAGGATGATGAATAACCTAAAGAAACTTGTAGTAGCCTCAGCACTTACCTTTTCAGCGACAACTATCGCCTTGGCAGATGGAATTGAGCGTCATCCCATACCAAATTCAGATTTCCCAATTCTTCAGGCTGTGACAGTAGAGGGGGCAGAGATTACCTACCTGAGTGGCACTGTTCCTCAAAAAGGTGAAGATGAAAATTTTGGCGATACTGAAGCGCAGACAGTGTCGGTATTTAATAGCATTAGTGACAAGCTAGCAGGAATGGGTCTTGAGATGAGTGATGTCATCAAAATGACTGTATTCCTGGTTCCTACTGAAGAGACAGGGCGCATTGACTTCTCCGGCTTCATGGAAGGTTACACCCAATTCTTTGGAACGGATGACCAACCCAATCTTCCAACCCGTTCAGTCATAGGGGTTTCCGATTTGGCCAACGAAGAGTGGCTTGTCGAGATTGAAGTGGTAGCAGCGACTAGCGATTAGTAAAACGATAACATACGCCGGCCCTAGCGGCCGGCTTTGGACAGTGGCAAACGGTTATTCTATGAATCCATGGTTCACTCTCTTTTTTGCGGAGTTGGAAGAAACTGTCTGCAGTTGCGTTGTATGGCAGTTATCACGCCAGTCCATGCTGCTCACCACATCATGACGGGATTTTAGCAAAGCAGTCTCCACTGCTGAACTGAACCCTTGATACGATGCACCATTACGTACGGGTCGATTTCCCCTCCCAAGCAATCAGGCAATTTTAATTACGATCTTTCCGAGGGCTCCTCTTGCCAACTGCTCATAGGCTTGGCGTGATCGGCGAATAACTCCTATGTTGACGGAAAGACCTTAGGAGGAATGGCTATGGACGCACTGGCACGAAAGCTCGGCCTGAAGACCAATCCCACTATTTTTTTTACATCGGCAGGGATCATGGTCATTTTTTTAGTGGCGCTTTTGATTGCGCCCGGACCAATAGGCGAAACTTTCGGCGCGGGGCGCGAGTGGATCGTCACCAATCTTGGTTGGTTATTTATTTTAGGTGTCACAAGTTGGGTGGGATTCCTGCTGTGGGTGGCGATCAGCCGTTTTGGGGCGATTCGCCTGGGCGGTAATGATGCAAAGCCGGCCTATACCAATCTCTCCTGGTTCGCCATGCTGTTTGCGGGTGGTATCGGCACGGTGTTGATGTTCTGGGGCGTCGCCGAGCCGATTTCCCACTTTACAAACCCACCCAGGCCGGATGTTGAGCCTTTCTCTGTGGAAGCCGCCGACGATGCTATGAGCTTCTCGATTTATCACCTGGGCCTGCATACCTGGGCAATTTTTGCCATGCCGGGACTGGCTTTCGCTTACTTTATCTATCGTTACAACTTGCCAATGCGTTTCAGTTCAGTGTTCTATCCGTTGATAGGTGAGCGCATTTACGGTCCTCTCGGCAAAACGCTCGATATCTTCGCCATCCTCGGCACCCTGTTTGGTGTGGCGGTATCTGTGGGTCTGGGCACCCAGCAGATTAATGCCGGACTAACAGCATTGTTTGGTGTTCCGGATGCGGTGCTTACCAAAGTGCTAATCATTGTCGTTCTGACGACTGTCGCGGTGGGGTCGATCGTGGCAGGGTTGGATTCAGGCGTGAAACGGCTTTCCAATATTAATATTAGTATGGCTGTTGGCCTGCTGATATTTGTTCTGTTTACCGGGTCGACGGTTTTCCTTTTTCGTGCGGTTGTTGAGACCTTCGGCCTCTATATAACAAACCTGCTACCAATGGCTTTCTGGAACGACACCCTCGCTAGCTATTCCAGCGAAGGTGGCGCTTGGGGATGGCAGGGTAGTTGGACGGTTTTCTATTGGGCCTGGACGGTGACATGGTCGCCTTTTCTCGGCATTTTCGTGGCGCGAATTTCCCGCGGACGGACCATCCGCGAGTTTGTGCTGGGTGTGCTGTTTGCGCCGTCTATCTTTACACTGATCTGGTTTGCCATCTTTGGATGGTCAGCTATGGAGATTGACGGGATTGGGCCTGATGCTCGGGAGGCAATGGGCGATCAGGCGGGGATCTTGTCCGATGCCGTTGGCGAAAGTATACCATTGGCCATTTTCGCATTTTTTGAGAATTTCCCCGCGGCAACATTGATACAAGGCTTAGCTGTCGTCATCGTCGCTATCTTCTTTGCAACCTCATCAGACTCGGCTTCCCTGGTTGTGGATATGCTTTGCACGGGCAGCCCGGACCCAGGCCCCTGGCACCAACGGGTTTTTTGGGGCGTGTCCGAAGGCATGCTGGCGGCGATGCTCATCGTGCTTGCCGGCGACGCTGGGCTTACCGCTTTGCAGGAGGTGATCACCGTTGTCGGCCTGCCGATGTTTATTCTGGTGTTTGCGATGATGTTTGCGCTGTTCCGAGGCCTTTCTCACGAGGATCTCAGCGAAGTGAAGGTAGGTAGCCCACCTAAGCTGGAAGAGCTGTGAACGGATAATCAAGCGAGTAGTAAATAGTTGCCAAATAGCGCCTAAGTTAAGATTTCTTAAACAACGATAACCCAAGGCCTGACAAGACGATAATGGGAGAAAAAAATGATTAACCTGACTATCAACGGGCAGCAGCACGAGCTGGATATTCCTGGCAATATGCCTTTGCTGTGGGCCATTCGGGATGTGGTGGGAATGAAAGGTACCAAGTTTGGATGCGGTATCGCCCAGTGCGGTGCCTGTACCGTTCATGTGGACGGTGTTGCAATGCGATCCTGCGTCACACCTGTTTCAGCCGCGACAGGGGATATCAAAACCATTGAAGCCATGGCTGATGACCCTATTGGCAAGAAAGTCCAGCAAGCTTGGCTAGACTTGGGCGTTGCACAATGTGGCTATTGTCAG
Organism: Halovibrio sp. HP20-59; assembly: GCF_033052795.2. NCBI lineage: Bacteria > Pseudomonadati > Pseudomonadota > Gammaproteobacteria > Oceanospirillales > Halomonadaceae > Halovibrio > Halovibrio sp. HP20-59. The sequence continues at coordinate 311,026 of NZ_JAWJUW020000002.1, read as the reverse complement.
GGTGGCCAGATTATGAACGCCACGGCGTTGCTAAAACAGAACCCAGAACCAAAAACTCAAGAAATCGTCGATGAGATGGCGGGCAATCTGTGCCGTTGCGGCACTTACAATCGTATTTTGGCGGCTATTGAGCGTGTCTCAATGGAGGAGGCCAACTCATGAGTCGATTCAACGATACCTTGTTACTCGCCAACGTCAGCCGCCGCGGTCTATTGAAAGGAGTGGCGGCGGGCTCGGCTTTACTGCTGGCCGCACGCTGGGATTTGAGCTGGGCCAATGAGCAGGCGCAGTTTGGGGCTGGCGCCATGCCGGGTGGTTGGGTCGATGATCCCAATGTGTTTATTCATATTAATACGGATGGCATCGTCACCTTTATTAATAACCGTGCCGAGATGGGCCAAGGGATTCGTACCAGCCTGGCGATGGTAGCTGCCGACGAACTGGGCGCCGACTGGGAGCAGGTTCGAGCGCGGCAGGCAAACGCGGATCAGGACAAGTACGGCAACCAGAACACCGATGGCTCGCGTAGCATGCGTCACTGGTATGATCCCATTCGCCGCGCAGCGGCCGCCGCACGTATGATGCTTGAGCAGGCCGCCGCCAACCAATGGGATGTGCCGGTGCATGAAGTGCAGGCTGAGGTTCATAAGGTGGTCCACCCAGCGTCGGGTCGTGAACTCAGCTTTGGCGAGCTGGCCAACGCAGCAAGCGAGTTGGAGATCCCCAATCGCGAGGCACTGGTGCTTAAGCCCGATAGCGCACTACGTTTTATCGGCAAGGAATCTGGCTTGATCAACGGGGATGTCAAGTCCGCCCACCCCAAAGCCATTGATGGCGAAGATATCGTTACCGGCAAGGCGGTGTTTGGCGCCGATGTTGACCTGGAAGGTACTCTCTACGCCGTCATTGCCCGCCCGCCAGTCTACGGCGCCAAAGTCAAAAGCGTCGACGACAGCGATGCGCTGAATGTCACCGGTGTTAACAGGGTATTGCGCATTGAAGGTACCGATCAGCCTGGGGCCTTTAACCCGCTCGGGGGCGTGGCGGTGGTGGCGTCGAATACCTGGGCGGCCATGGAGGGGCGACGAGCGCTGAAGATAGAATGGGACTTGGAGACGGCAGGCGACAACGCCGATTACACCTCGGATGCTTATCGAAAAGCGCTGGAGGAAGCGGCGCAATCCCCGGGCAAGGTCATCCGCCAGTCGGGCGATGTCGATAAAGCCCTTGAGGAGGCCGCCACAAGGGTATCGGCGACATATTACATGCCTCACATGGCGCAGGCCGCTATGGAGCCACCTGTTGCGGTAGTGAGAATCACTGGAGGCAAGGCCGAGGCCTGGGCGCCGATCCAGAACCCCAGGGCGACCCGCGAGGGCATCGCAGCTGCACTGGGGATCGATCAGGAGAACGTCACCGTTCACCAGACGCTGCTGGGCGGTGGCTTTGGGCGCAAGTCAAAACCTGATTTCGTAACGGAAGCAGCGCGAGTGGCGCAACACTTTGAGGGCCAGCCCATCAAGCTGCAATGGTCCCGCGAAGATGATATTCAGCATGCCTACTTTCACGCCGTATCGGTCGATCATTTGGATGCCGGTCTCGATAGCGATGGCAACGCGACCAGCTGGCGGCACCGCACGCTCTCGCCCAGTATCACCTCTCTGTTTGCCCCTGACCCTGAGCACAAAGCCGAATTTGAGCTGGGCATGGGCTTCAACACCATGCCTTTCAACATTCCATCCATTCGTCTGGAAAATCCACCGGCACCCGCCCACGTTCGTATCGGCTGGTTCCGCTCGGTGTACAACCTTCCCCACGCCTGGGCGATTCAGAGCTTTGCCCACGAAATGGCCGTCGCTGCCGGTAAGGATCACCGTGACTATGTGCTGGACCTGCTGGGGCCGGATCGGCAAGTGCATAACCTAACCGTAGGCGATGGCTGGAATTACGGTGAGGACCCCGACCTACACCCGATTGATATTGCCCGCATGCGGCGTGTGATAGAACGCGCCACCGATGAGGCTGGCTGGGGGCGTGAAACAAGCAGCGGGCGAGGGCTGGGCCTTGCCTTTCACCATAGCTTTGTTTCCTACACCGCCGTGGTCTTTGACGTGGAAGTGAGTGATGAGGGTGAAGTGACTATTCACCGGGCGGATATTGCCTTTGACTGCGGACCCCAGGCAAACCCTGAGCGTATTCGCTCACAGATGGAGGGTTCCGTAGTGATGGGCATTGGTGTGGCGCTGCAAAGCGAGGTGACGTTTGAAAATGGCGTCGCTCAGCAGAGCAACTTCGATAGCTACCTGATACCGCGGATGCCAAACGCGCCCAAAGTACTCCGGGTGCACCTGATTGATAACCCCGACGATGCCATGGGCGGGGTTGGGGAGCCAGGTTTTCCACCGGTTGCCCCCGCTCTTTGCAATGCCATTTATGCCGCCACCGGAACACGTATCCGGCGTCTTCCTGTGGGTAACCAGTTGAGCTGATGCCTATGCTGAGTCTGGATTATCAGGTGGTGGAACAGGCCATTGAGTGGCAAACCACAGGCAAAACGGTGTGGCTATGCACGGTGCTGTCCACTTTCGGCTCGTCGCCCAGAGAGCCAGGCTCGTTGATGGTCGCTACCGCACAAGGGGAGCATGTGGGATCACTCTCAGGGGGGTGCGTTGAGGATGACTTTTTAGCGCGGCTGGCAGCGGGTGAGTACGAGCAGCCTGCTGTTATTGTTCGCTATGGTGCCCAGGGCGATGGCCCGGGAAGCGCTCAGATCGAACTGCCATGCGGTGGTATTCTTGACGTATTGGTGGAACGAATGATCGCCCATCCTAAGAATGTGGCGCACTTTGAGCAGCTCAGGGAAATCTTATCGGGCGAGCGTGAGCTTGCGCGACATATCAGGCTAACTGATGGTAAACACTGGCTGGAAGACATTGAGCCGACAGGGCCGCGCGTTGTTTGGCAGGAGGGTGAAGAGATCGCTAAGGTGCGTATTGGCCCTATCGCCAAGTTGATCTTGGCAGGCTACTCAACGGTGGCTGAGGCCTGTGCCAATTTTGCCATTAGCCTGGGCTATCAGGTGGTGCTCTGCGACCCTCGCCAGGAGGTCACACAAGCTATCAAGCTAACGGCTGGGGTGGAATTCATTGCTCAACTGCCTTCGCGCTATATCGCCTCACCTGGAAATTGCACGCCCTCCACGGCGGTAGTGGCCGTTACCCATGACCCGCGTATCGATGATTTGGCCATGATGGAAGCTGTCAAAACCTCTGCTTTTTACATCGGCGTGATGGGGTCACGGCGCACAACACAACTCCGAGCTGAACGGCTACGACGAACGGGCGGCCTGAGTGACGCTGAGGTTCAGCGCATTCATATGCCCATCGGGCTGGATCTCGGCAGCAAGACCCCGGCGGAAATCGCATTGTCGATCATGGCTGATATTGTGCGTGTAAGACGCGGTCGCACGCACGCTGAGCTATGACCCGAATCGCTGCACTAATAATGGCCGCCGGAGCCAGTACTCGCTTTGATGGCTGTAAATTGCTTGCCGACATTGGGGGTAGCTGTTTACTGCAACAGCGTATCGACTTAGCTGCTGAGCTATTTCCTGAGGATGTTTACGTTGTCACCGGGGCCTGGCATCGTGAGCTTGTAACGGCCAAGGCGGAAAAAAAATTGACCGGCGCCTCATTTATCTTTGCGGATAGCTGGGGCGAGGGGCTAGCGGCTTCGTTGGTCGCTGGCGTCAAACATCTGGAGCGCGAGTATGATGCCATCCTAGTGCTGCTAGCGGATCAAGTTGCGCTTGCGCGAACGGACCTACAACAACTACTAGCAGCCTTTGACGGAAATAATATCGCCTGCGCGGTTTACCACGGGAAACGTGGCGTACCGGCCATTTTCGGCAACAATAGCTTTGCTCGCTTGAAGCAGCTTAAAGGCGATCAAGGCGCAAAGGCAGTGCTCTATGAATCGGACATGACAGTGTCGGAATGCCCGATGCCCAACGCCCGCTGGGATATCGATAGCCGCGAACAGCTTGCCGCCTGGTCAGGGCGGCAAATGCCTTAGAGCGTTTCTTTTTCAGGTTTTTCTGCTTCTGCTTCTTCTGTTTCTTCTTCGTTTGCTGGTTCAACGGGATTGCCGTCCTCGTCGACCAACTGCTGATCGTAAGCTGCCTGAAGGCCGGTATCGTCGGCTTCTGGCTGTGGCTGATCTTCTTGCTCGGTTAAGTAGTCGATGTGGCCCGGGTAAATCGGCGACAAGATCGCCACCAAAATGCCCACGACCGCGAAGATAGAAAACGCGCTGGCATAGCCGAACCCGTCCACCAGCGTGCCGATAACTGGGGAGCCCACTGCCTGCCCAAGCGCACAGGCCATAAACGGTATGACGGGGCCCATTGATAATCGCCCTGGTAATAAGCGAATGCCGGTCATCAAATAAAGCCCTGTTAAGCTCATATAGGCGAGACCAAACACCAACGCGGAAAACATCGCCAACGCTAGCTGACTGGGGCTGGCGGCGAGCAACACCAGGCTTGAGGACAGCATCATCAACATCAATGCTTGAGTAATGGGCGGATTGTTGCGGTCGGCCAAATCACTAACGATGGCGCCCCCTAGGCCGGCAATGCCTACTGCGAACCACAGCCAACCGGTGTAGGCGGGGGGTAAGCCGCCAAGGGTAACCACCAGATCGGGCGCAAACAGCCAGTACGGTGCAGACACAAAGCCCATCGCGAAAGCGAACAGCGAAAGCCGGATAAGCCGTGACCACTGCAAGCGTGTGATGGGCGGCGGCGGTGCTGCATTAGCCGGGACCACCCGGGAAACTGAAGGAATGAAGTACCAGGCCGCTACCACCCCGATGCCCGTCAGAACCGCAAAGATAGTGTAAGTAAGGCGCCATGCATCGGCTAAAAACACCACGGTTGGCACCGCAACGATGATACCAATGCTGGTACCAGCGTTCATGATAGAGCTCACGCGCCCGTGCATCGAGCGGCTCACCAGTGCCTGCATAGCCGCGGTTAGCGCTGGCATCATTAAGCCGGTGCAGATACCACAGATAAACACACCCACACCCAGCGATAATGCGTCTGACGACTGACTGATCAGGCCAAGGCCACCAATACCGAAACACCCCGAGAGCACTGCCAAGTTGCGCGCACCCAGCCGGTCAGCAGCCTGCGGTGCGACCAATGTCGCCAGCACGAAACTGATAAACGGAAGCGCCCCGATGATACCAATCACGTAAGGCGTCAAAGCTAGCTCGGCAATGATGGCGGGTACGAACAAGCCGAACGCGAAGCGCGCCAGCCCGTAACTTATCGCGACCAGCGCGGCACCAAAAAAAGCAAACCCCATGTTTGACAAGGCCTTCATGCTAAGTACCCCGCAGTCGCGTATATCTTGAGTATCGTACAAGCCCACTTGATTCTCTCAGTGAGCCCCCTAATGAGCAAATGCGACACGTTGAATTTTTCAAGGCATCATCTATTAACCTGTAATAGCCATTAATCTGTAAACAGACGCGCTCTGAAGAACAGATTAGCAGTGTGGCGCTGCAGCAACCATAATGATAATTGACTAGGTGAGTTGAGAAAGCCAAGCCATCGTCTTGCTTAATAAACATTATTTATCTGAGATTAGCGCATGTCTCCACCAAACGATCACCATGCATTTGACGCCTTGCCGGTTGTTGGCATCGGCGGCTCTGCGGGGTCACTCCAATCGCTTAGGTCCTTCCTGGCCAACCTGACGGCCGATACAGGAGCGGCTTACGTCATTGTGACTCACCATCCCAGAGGCGAGCGCAGCCTGCTGCCCGAAATTTTAGGACCGCTAACAGCCCTGCCGGTGCAGATGGTTGAAGAGGGCGAGACCCTAGCGCCAGACCGGGTTTATGTGGCGTTACCCGACGACGGCTGGATCCTTTGCCGTGGACAGCTAGTCCGATCCGGGGAATCTGCCCCGTGCCCCGAAAACGGTCCACCTCATCCTATCGACGTCTTCTTCCGCTCGCTGGCGAAGGAGGTTGGTCATCGAGCCCTCGCGATTGTGCTTTCCGGCACCGGCAGCGACGGCACCCTCGGCATCCAGTCCGTCAAGTCCCAGGCTGGCATGGTCATGGCCGAGGACCCGGATGCCGCCGAATTTGGCGACATGCCGGCCAATGCGATTGCCACTAATCAGGTGGATTACGTACTGTCTCCGGCGGACATGCCGGCCACATTGAGCGCTTACCTGCGCTCTCAAAACCATCGTCAGGCGGCTATGGAAACCCAGCAACCGGGGCTTTCGCCAAGTCTTTTGCGAAAAATTCTTAACCAAGTGAGGCTTCGTAACGGCCACGATTTTTCAGCCTACAAGGCCAGTACGCTCAATCGCCGCCTGGAACGGCGCATGGATCTAAGGCAGATACTCGATCCCCAGGCGTACCTAGAGTATTTGCAGACTCACCCCGAGGAGGTCGACCTGCTAGTTGGCGAGTTCCTTATCAGTGTCACCAACTTCTTTCGGGACCCCCAGTCCTGGTCCGCCCTGGGCGAGCTATTACCGACGATGCTGCAGAAGGCAGCCAGCTCTGGGGAAGAGTTCCGCGCCTGGGTGGCGGGCTGCGCCACCGGTGAAGAGGCTTACACCCTGGCCATTCTTATCCAGGAATGCATTGCGGACTGGAAACAGCCACCTGCGGTAAGGATTTTTGCCACTGATGTAGATCAAGCCGCCATTGAGAGAGCCCGGGTGGGACGTTACCCGGCGAGTATCCGACAAGACCTGAGTGAATCACTTCTGCAGCGGTATTTCTCTGCTGAAAGCGATACTGTCAGGATCGGGCGGGTAGTGCGGGACATGGTGGTATTTGCCGAGCACAACGTCCTTCAGGACCCACCGTTCACTAATCTCGACTTGATTACATGCCGCAACCTTCTGATTTATTTGGAGAGAGATCGCCAGGATCGCCTCCTGGCATTGTTTCGATATACGTTACGTCACCAGGGGCTGCTATTTTTAGGACCCTCGGAGAGCCTGGATCACCAAAGCGAAGCCTTCGCCGTGGTGAATAAGGAAAGCCGGATATACCGGGTCGCCGAAGGTTCTTTAAAACCCCGGTTGTTGGAAATGCCAGGGCCCAGCCGTCGTCACCGCTCATACCCCCTTCAGGAATCAGCTGTAACCCCGGCAATGGCGGGCGGAGACAGTCTTTCTCGCAGTGTTGAAAGCCTTCTTGCGCTGCAGTTTGCCCCGCCAGCAGTGGTGGTAAATGACCGCGGGGAAGTTGTCTATGTACATGGTCGCACAGGCCGCTTCTTGGAACCCGCCAGCGGCCCCGTTCGCAATCAGTTACTGGAGATGGCACGGCCAGGCCTGCGAGTAACGCTGAGTCAGGCATTAGAAAGAGTTGCCAGCGGCGATGCCGACCACGTTAGTGAGGAAGTGCTGGTCCAGACCAACGACGACGCTGAGCTAATCCGCTTAGAGGTGCAGCTGATCCGGAGCCCCAAGGCGCTAGCGGGATACCGACTGGTGGCTTTACATCTTGTTCCCGTATCGGCTGAGGTGACCACCTCCAATACGTCTTTCAAGCCGATAACTAGCTCAGAAGGCACAGACAACGACGGGGTTGAGGCTAGCCTCAAAAGGAAGTTAGAAGCCCTAAGCCAAGAAAAGCAAGACGCGGTTCAAGAGGTGCAGGCTGCCAATCAGGCGCTCCAAACCTTGAATGAGGAGCTTCAGTCCATGAACGAAGAGCTTCAAAGTAGTAACGAAGAGCTGGAGGCCGCCAAAGAGGAAGTTGAATCCCTTAATCAGGAACTGCGTAGCGTCAACGCCGAGCTCAATATCCGCGTCGACGACCTGACCGAAGTCAATGATGACCTCAAAAACATCTTGGACAGCACTCATTTGGCCACGCTGTTTCTTGATGAAGAGCTGAATATCAAACGTTTTACGCCCCCCGTGCAGCGCCTGATCGCGATCCGCCCCTCTGACATCGGTCGGCCTCTGAGCGAACTGTCCACGAAGCTTAATTATGATGCTCTCTTGGAAGATGCCGATGCTGTTCTGGATAGCCTGAGCCCCAAAGAAATCAAGGTGCAGACGAACAGTGGTCGCTGGTACCTACTGCGCATTCAGCCTTACCGTAGCACTCGCAATGTTATTCGTGGGGTAGTTTGCACTTTTCAGGACATCCAGGTCGCCCAGGGCGTCGCGCGTAGTGAGGCTTTTCTTCGCGCGGTTGTCGATACTGTCCACGAGCCGTTGCTGGTGCTCGATGCGGACTTTCAGGTGGTCTCCGCCAATGATGGCTTTTATCGTACCTTCCCCCTTACACCCAACGATGTTGAGGGTGAGCGACTGTTCGGTATCGGGGACGGGCAGTGGGATAATCCAGATTTGAAGCTCCTAATGGCCGAGGTTCTGCCTCAGCAGCAGGACTTCCACGACTTCGAGTTGAGCATGGACCTCGGCGACCCAGAGCCCGCTAAATTGCGCATGAATGGGCGCTACCTGGACGTGCAGGGAGGTCCCGCCATGTTGCTACTCACCATGGAAGTTCAGAGGCAAACAACGATGCCGTTAGAACGCACCGCAAGGAGTCCTGACCATGGGTGATAAAAAAACAAATTCGCTCGACCCGAAGACGCTCTCACCCAAGGCGCTTAGGGACGCCGCCTACCACCGCATGAACCAGGGCCTGACGGACGTCTCTGACTGGACCGGGAGGGATATTCAGTCGTTGGTATCCGAGCTGGAGCTACACCAGGAGGAGCTACGCATCCAGAATGAGGAGCTGCAACAAGCGCGGAATCGACTCGAAATCGCTCGCGAAAACGCCCAGAACTGCTACCGCGACCTTTTTGAGCGTGCGCCTATGGGCTACCTTCTTTTGGATGCCCAAGGACGCATCGAAGAAGCCAACCAAGCTGCCAGCCAGCTGCTCGCGCCCGGCACCCATCTTACTGGCCTTCCTTTGTCCGCCTTGGTGGCCTCTGAATCCCAGGATGCGCTCCATCTCCACCGCCGCGCGCTCATGTCCGCAACAACAACGCAGGCCGTTGACTTGACGCTTGCCAGGGATGAGGAAGCCACCTGGACGGTGCGCATGGAAAGTGTGATGGAGCCGTCCACGGACTCAGGCAATGCTCGCTTCCGGTGCGCTCTGGTTGATATCACTGAGCGCCGACAGACAGAAGACAAGCTCAGGGTTGCTGCCCGCGTGTTCGAAGAAATCGGTGAGGCGATCGTCGTTATGGACGCCGCCGGTCGTATCAAATCCATCAATAAGGCTTTTACCGCGATTACCGGGTATACCGAGAGCGATGCCTTGGGCGTGATTATGAGCGGCCTGGTCAAATCCGAGCGCCAAGGACAGGTTTTCCATAAAAAAATGTGGGAAAGCCTTAACAACCGGGGCTTTTGGCAGGGTGAGATATGGGATCGCCGCAAGAGTGGCGAGATTTACCCAGAATGGCTCACCATCAATCGAATTGACGACGACGAGGGCGAACCGCGCAATTTAGTGGCTGTGTTTTCTGATATTAGCCAGATCAAGAACTCACAACGCAAGATTGAGTACCTGGCTAGCCACGACGCTCTCACCGGGCTCCCCAACCGCCGCCTGTTTCAGGAACGAGCCCGAGAGGCTATTGCCCAGGCCCTGCACCGCGGAGGACAGGCGGGCCTGCTGTTTCTGGATCTCGATAATTTTAAGGACATTAATGACACCCTTGGTCATGAAGTGGGCGATGAGTTGCTAATACGAGTAGCCTCCCATCTGCGCGAATGGGTGCGGGATGAGGACACAGTGGCGCGGTTTGGCGGCGACGAGTTCACGGTGATATTCACTGATTGTGATGCTGAGAAGGCCGGGTTTATTGCCCAGCGCTTGGTAGCCAGTCTCGCCGGCACCTTTGAAGTTAGAGGTCGTCATCTGCGCGTTACTACCAGCGCCGGCTTGGCCTTATGCCCACAAGACGGCAAGGATGTGGTGAGTCTTTGCCAAGCGGCCGACATGGCGGTGTACCGGGCCAAGCAGGATGGACGCAACCGGCTGCGGCTATACGATACGGCCTTGCACCAGCGACTACTCGAGGACAGCGCCATTGAGCAGGCGTTACGCCGAGCGCTTGCTAACGGTGGCTTACGCCTTGTGTATCAGCCTCAATTCGCCGCGAATGACCCCACACGTCTAGTCGGGGTAGAGGCCCTATTGCGTTGGCAAGACCCCGAAATGGGGGCGATCAGCCCAGGGCGGTTTATCCCTGTCGCCGAAAGGTCCGATCTCATCACGGAACTGGGTTGGCGAGTGCAGGCACTAGTATGTATAGACCTCCAGCAGTGGCTAGCGGCTGGGCTAGAACCCCCTGTTATTTCCTTTAATGTTAGCCCCAAGGCCTTTCGTGACGGGCAGTTTTCAAGCCACCTGGAAGAGGTTATGCGTCAATATGGTATATCGCCGGGCCATCTTCAGGTGGAGTTTACCGAAAGCACCCTTGCGGGGCATTCCGACCTGGTGCTTGACGAGATTGGCAAGCTTCACACAAGCGGCATTGAACTTTCCATCGATGATTTCGGCACCGGTTATTCTTGCCTGATCAATTTAAAGCGGGTCCCCCTGACCGAGCTGAAAATTGACAAATCTTTCGTTGACGGCCTAGGTGAAAACGAACACGACGAAGCCATCGCCCGCGCAACTCTCTACATGGCCGAAGCATTCGGGCTGAGAACCGTGGCCGAGGGTGTGGAAACTCAGCAGCAGCTGGAATGGTTGCAAGCGCACGGCTGTGACCGCATACAAGGCTTTCTCCTCGCTCGCCCTCTGGAAGCCGAAGATTTCCAGTCCATGCTGCATCGCACTAAGCGTACTTCTTAATTCGTACACATCAAGGCTTAACCGCTGGACTAGCGCCGACTTCCTGTCGTCAACGCGCTATCTGGCTATGGTGTTAGGTGGTTTATTCTAAAAAAATCTAAACATAGAACATAATATAGAATATGATATTCCTTATGGTTAAATCAGTGCGTCCAATGAGTAAGGAGTGACCGGTGGATTGGAGTGCAGGCTTACAAGGGCTAGCTGGGGGAATGTTGATCGGGCTTTCCGCCACCTGGCTAATGGCAACGTTGGGTCGCATTGCCGGCATCAGCGGCATTATTGGGAACTTGATCACCCAACGCCCCAAAGACGATAGCGCTTGGCGAGTGGCTTTTCTGTTAGGGCTGATTAGCGGCCCGCTTCTGCTTATGGCGCTAGGCGGTGGTTTAGGCAACGTTGCCGGAAGCCCTGGCGAGGTGATTGGCGCGCCAGTAGGAGGCGTAGGGTTAATGCTAGTGGCTGGGCTGTTGGTGGGCGTAGGTACGGGGCTGGGCAGTGGCTGTACCAGCGGCCATGGCGTATGCGGGCTGGCGCGCTTGGCGCCGCGCTCCATGGCGGCCACCGGTATGTTTTTGCTGACAGCGCTAGTGACCGTTTATATCTCGCGCCATATGCTAGGCCTAGGCGGTGGAGTATGAGTCAGTCAAACAAGAGTCATTGGATGAAAACAGCGGCAGGCTATGCGGCGGGGCTACTTTTCGGCCTTGGTTTAGCTGTTTCAGGTATGACTGACCCCGCACGAGTAGTGGGGTTTCTAGACGTAGCGGGTGCCTGGGATCCAACGCTGATGTTCGTATTAGGCGGGGCCGTCGTCACCACCTTTATCGGCTATCGACTGGTGCTTAAGCGCTCGGCACCGCTGTTGGGTGGCGTTTTTCAGTTACCGACCAAACGGGAGTTAGACGCAAAGTTATTAGGAGGCGCTGCTCTGTTTGGCATCGGCTGGGGGCTTTCCGGCTACTGCCCAGGGCCGGCGATTGCTTCCATCGGCGGTCTTTCGTTACCGCTATTGGCCATGCTGGTGACAATGGTATTGGGGTGGTTTGCTGCGAGGCGTTTTGACGCTTAGCCTCTCGCCTAGCCATTCGTCCTTATCCGGCGATTGCCATGCCCACGCCCTTGCCATCACAGCAAGGGCGTTTTTATTTGTCTTAACGCTGGGTTAATGCCCGTCCGCCATGCTGATGGGTAATAAATAGGAAACCGCTATGCACGTCTTGTTGATTGAAGATGACCCGCTGGTTGCTTCGGGTATTCGCGCTGGATTAATGACCTTCGACTTTGTGGTCGATCACGTCTCCACGGTGAGCGCTGCCCGTCAGGCGATGCGAACGGTGGCCAGTGATGTGGTCATTCTTGATCGCGGATTGCCCGATGGCGATGGTCTTCAATTGCTGGCCGAGTGGCGCGAGCAGGGCAACGGCGTTCCCGTGCTGGTGTTAACCGCTAGGGATGCGGTGCGTGACCGAGTGGATGGACTGCAGGGCGGCGCCGACGACTATCTGGTGAAACCTTTCGATTTAGATGAGCTGGTAGCGCGCTTGCACGCCTTGTTACGCCGAGTGGCAGGGCGCAGCAGCGGTCTGATCTGCCACGGAGCGCTATGCCTAGACCCAACGACAAGGGAAATATACGTCGAAGAACAGCTGATCATGCTGTCTCGCCGCGAGTTGGTGCTGCTGGAAACCTTTCTGCAATCGCCACGTAGCGTGCTCTCTGTCGATCAGCTCAAAGATAGCCTGTACGGAATGAACGACGATGTTGAGAGCAATGCGCTGAATGTGCATATCCACCACCTGCGCCGCAAACTGGGCAGCGGCGTAATTGAAACAGTGCGCGGGCTTGGCTATCGGTTGGGCAAACCCGAGGCGGTACATGCGGCCGGTACGCACTATAAGGGGTAGCTATGAGTTTACGTGCGCGCTTGCTGCTGACTCTGGGATTAACGCTGGCACTGCTCTGGGGTGTGGCGGCGGCGTGGCTGATGCGCGACCTGGAAGAGAAGTTTGTGGAAACTCTGGATCAGCGCTTGGCGCAGTCGGCAAGAATGGTGGCCGGTTTAGTCCTGCAGCTGCCGTTTGACGTATGGGAGGATGCCGAGCATCCAGTGCTGTCTATTCCTGCCATTGAGGGGCTGGCCTGCCAAGTGCACTCGCCCCAGGGCGAGATAATGGCGCGTACCCATGCCGACATGGATGACATTCTGGCTCCTGGTGAGAGTGGGCACACTTATCGCCAGGCAGGCGACGTGACTTGGCGGGTATTTACCTACGAGCGCGGTGGCATCGTGATTACCACCGCTGATCGTATGGATGAGCGCGATATGCTACTCAGCGGCGTTATACGAATGGCCGTGGTGCCCTTTATCGTAGCGCTGGTAGGCAGCATGTTTGCGCTTTGGCTGGGGGTTTGGCGTGGCTTAGCACCGCTAACACGGCTGCGCGAATCGCTGGCCAATCGCCATCCCGATGCATTGGCACCAGTCGTTACCTACGGCCTGCCTAAAGAGATACGGCCGTTGATTGAGACCCTCAATGCCCTCTTGGCGCGCGTACAGCAGACCATTATCCGTGAGCAGCGCTTTACCAACGACGCCGCCCATGAACTGCGTACGCCGCTTACCGCAATCAAAACCCACCTGCAAGTGGCCCGCCGGGTCGAAGGTCCGGCTGCAATAGCATCGCTCAACTATGCTGAAGAGGGCGTGGTGCGGTTGAGCTCTACCCTTGATCAACTGCTCACGCTTGCTCGCGTAGAGGGGCGTGTTCGCTTTGATGATGGTGAGGCAAGCCACGTCGCCGATGTGGCTGAACACGCCCTGGCGGATAGCCAGCAAGACAAATCAGCGCGTTTTATCGTCCCGCCCCACTGGCCCGATGTCGCCCTTGCGATGCCGCGTGAACTGGCCATCACCGCGCTGCGTAATTTGCTTGATAACGCTATTAGCCATGGGCCCGCCGACACCGCGGTTAACTTTGATGCGCAGTGGGAGCCAGGGGAGCGTCATCTTACCTTTAGCGTTAGCGACCAAGGTCCCGGTGTTGATGGCGCGACGCTTGAGCAATTAACGCAACGATTCTGGCGCGCCAGCAAACAGCAGGGCAGTGGGCTTGGGCTAGCCATTGTGGCCGCTATCGCCGAACGCTTTGGCGGCGAAGTGACGTTTGCCAGCCCTGCTGAAGGTGGTTTTACCGCCCGGCTGGTGGTGCCAGTGGCGGGTAGCTAACAACGATAACGCAAAGGAGAAGCCGAGATGAATAAAAAATACTTAAGCAGGTTTGGCCTGCTGATAGGGATTAGCTTAGTCACTGGAGGCGCGCTGGCGCAGCAGGGCGACGCGGAGCGAGGCCAGGCTGCAGCGGCGACCTGTACAGCCTGTCATCAGGCCGATGGCAGCGGTATGAACGTGCCCAAGGGTGAGTCATGGCCGCGCTTGGCGGGGCTGAATGCCGACTATATCGCTAAGCAGTTGCACGATTTTAAAGCCGGGCGCCGTCAAAATGCGACCATGGTGACATTTGCCAATATGCTCGACGACCAGCAAATAGCCGATGTTGCCGAATACTATAGCCAAATGCCGGTAACGCCGGGACAAGGCGGCGATGAGGCCGACGAAGCGCTACTGGCGCGAGGTCAACAGCTTGCCGAACGTGGCGATTGGAACGCCTATATTGTTTCCTGCCAAAGCTGTCACGGCCCCAGTGGTACGGGTGTTGGCAGCACCTTCCCGGGTGTCGCCAGCCAGCATGCTGGCTATATCAGCGCTCAGTTGACGGCGTGGAAAAACGAGACGCGTAGCAACGACCCACAGAATCTCATGGGGGCTATTGCCAAACGCATGAACGATAACGACATTCAGGCGGTGTCTGCGTGGTATGCCACGCAACCCGGTTCAGAAGAACAGGAGACAGCACAATGACCACCTCTCGTCGTCCTCTCGTCATATCGCTGTCAGGCTGCTCGCTTGCGTTCGGCGTCGTTTATGCAGCTACGGTTTTTGCCCAGCCAGAAGAGCGCTCAGATGCCGCGCTGAATATGCTGGTTCACGAGCCCCCCACCATGGAAGATCTTGAGAATTCCGATCTTCATCCAGAGCTGAAAAAAGTCATCCGCTATGGGCATGATCTATTCACCAATACCCAGCAGTTGCGTGGTGAGAACGTGTTCAATGACATGAACTGCTCGAGCTGTCATTTGGGCGAAGGGCGAGTGCCGTTCAGCGCGCCAGTTTGGCCTGCGGCCATCACGCTGCCGGATTTTCGTGGTAAAAACCAGCACGTGAATAACCTGGAAGAGCGTATCGCTGGCTGCTTTGCTTACTCCATGAACGGCGTACCACCGGCGTATGGCAGCGATGAAATGCTGGCGCTGAGCGCCTACCATCAGTGGCTGGCCACCGGTGCGCCGATGTATCCAAACAAGCCGATCTACGGGCGAGGTTTTCCCGCCCCGGATGAGCCAACTGAAGAGCCCGACTACGCTAGGGGCGAAGTGGCTTATCAGGAAAACTGTTCGATATGCCATCAGGACGATGGCTCTGGCCACTATGAAAACGGCGAATACGTATTTCCAGCCCCTTGGGGGGACGGCTCCAATAATTGGGGCGCTGGCATTGTACGCGTCGATACCATGGCGGGCTTTATTTACCAAAATATGCCGCTTGGTCAGCCGCGGTCACTCAGTGATCAAGACGCCTGGGATATTGCTTACTACATAAACAGCCAAGAGCGCCCTCAAGACCCCCGCTACACGGGCGATGTCGCCGAGACAGCTGAGCGATTTGGCCCGACTTTTCACAAGCGCTCACTCTACGGGCAAACTCGCGAACACGATGGCCACGTACTCGGTGACCACGACAATGTTGGGGAGAAGGGTGACATTAAACCTTGGAACGTCGGCATGCCGCGGTTTGAAAACCTTTCCGAGGAATAAAGCAGGCGGAGGAATTTTTTGCATTGAGGAGGCCGCATTAGCGGCCTCCTGAAACCCTCTACGGCGCTTCGCTACCCATCATCTCGATCAGCCGCTCATCACTGGGCATACCCTGAATGCGGTCAAGGCGCACGTTCCCGTTCTCTGTTTCCCGCTGAAAAACCGAGGTGGGGGTTGCATACAACCCTAACTCCTCGAACAGCTGGTTATTGGCATACACCTGCTCTTCAATAGCCCTCGGTTGGGCGCTGGCTTCGATTTCTTGCTGGCCACTTTCATGGGCATGCAGCGTTGCTGACGGGTCCTCGGCCCCGAGTAGGGCGGCTGCTTTTCCAGGGCTGTCGGGCGCTAAAATACCGACCATGATATGACGTAGCTGCACCTTACCTGCTTCCACCCAGGGGCGAACGTCTTGCCAAAGCTGGCGGCAGTAGGGGCAGTTGGCGTCTGTGAAGGTGTAAATCACCCGGGGAGCATCAACGTTGCCATCTTGAATCCAGTGGCTTTCGCTTAATAGCTGCCAGGTTTGTGCCTCTAGCGGTGCCCGTACATGCTCATCCAACTGCGCTTCGGTAAGGTCATTGCCCTCGCTATCCATTAGCGTACCCACAACGGCGTGCTCGCCATCCGGCGTCAGGTAAATCGCCATGTCCTGGCCTTGCACGCTGGCGCCGTAGCCGCGCAACCCGCCGGGGGCATCGAATTGGCCATGAATCTCCAAGCCTTGATCGGCAAGCGCCTGGATAGGGGCGGGTAACTCATTGGCATCGCTTGTAGAAGCGCTTCCTAGCGCTGTCAGTAGGAGAAAACCGCCAATAGCGGGGTGATGTTTCAAGTGCATAGCATCGCCTTGTTCAAATAAGAGTGAGGAATGAGGGGGCAATAGTTGCCATCTTAACACTGGCAGGCCCAGCATCATGCTGTGCTGGTATTGTCGCAGCACGGCATTATTTAGAAATTATTCGCGGTATCTAGTGCGTTTAATGCCTGGTGAAAAGCCGTTGAGTGAGGCGACCACCTTAAAGTCTCTTTCTACACCATTACGAAAGCTCAAATAGCTTGATATGGATCAAACTGCGACCACTTGTCTCGTGTCCTCACGAGGTAAGACAGCTATGCTGGTTATATGTTTATTCAGTTCTTACGTTAGAGTAAAATATTATTAAAAATAAATCTCCATACCCGTGGCCGCAATAATGTGGGCATTGCAGCATCCGGCACTATAGCGGAGATGATGCGCGCCCTGGCCATTCCCGTTTACAGCTTTTGAGTATCCACTGCGACATTAAGGAGTCCATTATGAAAAGCAACGTTGGCGGTATCGATAAGATGTTACGCATTTTGATCGGCATCATTCTGATTGTGCTGACGCTGGTGGGCACTATCGGCGCTTGGGGCTGGATAGGGGTAGTGCCGCTGGCCACTGGCCTGTTCAATTTTTGCCCGGTCTACAAGCTAATAGGGATCAATACCTGCAAGCTGAAGTAACTTGCTAGCATCCAAACGTAATTGGCAGCGGTCAGTCGACGAGCTGTTATAGCCACATATCTCAAGGAGGCAGAAGCCATGAACACCTTTGCGCTTTCAACGCATACTGGCAAAGGCACACCGGATGTCGCTGGTTTTTTCGACCCGCGTACCTTTAGCATCCAGTACGTAGTGAGCGACCCTGCTACCAAGCAGTGTGCGATTATCGACCCCGTGCTGGATTTTGACGAAAAGTCCGGTGCGACCGCGACCCATTGCGCCGATGAGCTGCTGGCTTATATTAATAAAGAGGGATTGTCGGTGGTGTGGATTCTCGATACCCATCCCCACGCCGACCACTTTTCTGCGGCCCACTATCTAAAGCAACAAACCGGCGCGCCCACGGCTATTGGCCAGCACGTCACCCAAGTGCAGGCGCTATGGAAGGATATCTACCACTGGCCGGAAATGCCTACCGATGGCCGGCAGTGGGACACCCTGTTTAGCGAAGGCGACACTTTTAAGATTGGTGAGCTGAACGCTCGCGTACTTTACTCGCCCGGCCACACGTTGGCCTCGATTACTTATGTGATCGGCGATACGGCCTTCGTACACGACACCCTGTTTCAGCCAGACTTTGGTACAGCCCGTGCCGATTTTCCCGGTGGCGATGCCAAAGTGCTGTGGCACTCCATTCAGCAGATTCTAACGTTGCCCGCAGACACCCGGCTGTTTACGGGCCATGATTATATGCCCGATGGCCGCGAGCCGCAGTGGGAAAGCACGGTCGCTGAGCAGCGTGAACATAACCCACACTTAGCCAATATGAGCGAAACGGATTACATCGCACTTCGTCACCAACGCGATAGCGAATTACCTATGCCTAAGCTGATCTTGCACGCCCTGCAGGTCAATACGCGGGGCGGGCGGCTGCCAGAGCCAGAAGCCAACGGGAAGCGCTACCTAAAAATCCCGCTAGATGCCCTGGAAGGTGCCACCTGGGATTAACCTATCACTACTTAGGAGCATCGCCATGCAACAGCGACACGCCAAGATAGCCATTATTGGTGCTGGTAGCGCGGGCCTTAGCGCCTGGCACGCCGCGAATAAACATACCGAGGATATAGTGCTTATTGAAGCTGGCGCCTACGGTACAACCTGTGCCCGCGTGGGGTGCATGCCCTCTAAGCTACTCATCGCCGCCGCCAATGCGGCACACAACGCGCGTAAAGCGGAGATGTTTGGTGTCACCGTTAATGAGGTGGTGATTGATGGCCAAGCGGTGATGGCAAGAGTCAGGCATGAGCGTGACCGCTTCGTCGATGGTGTTTTAGCGTCAGTGAAAAAGATTCCCGAATCGCAGCATATGCGGGGTCACGCGCGTTTTATTGACCCTCATACGCTAATGATTGATGACCATACCGAGCTCACGGCCGAGGCTATTATTATTGCCACCGGGTCGCGGCCTACGTGGCCGAGTCTGCTGGAAGCTGCCGGAGACCGGCTAATTGTTAATGATGATGTCTTCGACTGGGAAATGCTGCCTGAATCAGTGGCTATTGTGGGGCCTGGCGTGATTGGTATGGAGCTGGGCCAAGCGCTTAGTCGGCTAGGTGTACGTACTCGCACGTTTGGTGTGGGTGGTGCGGTAGGTCCTTTTCAATCTGAGGCGCTGCGCCAACTGGCAGATGAGACGTTCAATGAAGAGCTATACTTAGATCCCGATGCCACTCTCGACAAGCCCAAGCGTCGAGAAAATGGCGTTGATGTCACCTTCAAGCAACGTGACAGCGGACAAAAAATGACTGAAACATTCGACTACGTGCTTGCGGCGACAGGGCGTCAGCCCAATGTGGATCGGCTGGATATCGAGAAGGCAGAGCTAACACTGGACAATCGTGGGGTGCCTGAATTTAACCGCTTCTCTTTGCAGTGCCTGAGTGCTCAAGGCACGCCAAGCCACATTTTTATTGTAGGCGACGCTAATCAGTCGGTACCGCTACTGCATGAGGCAATCACAGAAGGAAAAATCGCAGGGCGCAACGCTGCGAACCCATACAATGTGCAAGTAGGCCAGCGTAACGTTCCTCTGGCAATTGTGTTTACCGAACCCCAGATGGCAACGGTCGGGGAAAGTCGCGCTAGCTTGGAAAAGCAATATGGTGGCTGTGATTGCATCGCTGAAGGCGGAGTTTCCCTTGCCGATCAAGGGCGCGCGAGAGTAATGGGTGAAAACCAAGGGTACTTCGCGCTTTATGCGGCGCATGGCAGCGGACAGTTTTTAGGTGCCGAGCTGTTTGGACCACGTGTTGAACATATAGCCCACCTGCTTGCCTGGTCACTAGAACAAAAGTTAACCGTAAGCCAGATGCTCGCCATGCCCTTTTATCATCCAGTCCTTGAAGAAGGCCTGCGCACGGGACTTCGTGAATTGCAGGCCAACCTGCAGCAAGGGCCTGGCATCTTAGAACGCTGTATGGAATGCGGTCCGGGCGATTGAGGACACCGTTATTTAGGTGTCCAATTGCTGCTTTGCAATTAACTCTCATTTCAAACTTTCATTCCAAACTCTCAACCCTAACTTTCACGGGTGACTCTGACCGGTAATCCCTGGCGCACGCTGGCGCCGCTGATGGGCTCAAGCCAGGTTCCGTCGACTTCCCGCGTGGGGTCTTTAAATCCCAGGTCGTTGATGTTGATGCCTGCGCGCATCCAGGGCATATCCGGCTGGGGCTCACCATCGATAATATGCGGCGTTGCCCCTAAATCCCGGTGGCCATAGCCGTGTTCAATGCCCAAAGCACCAGGCATCACGCTTTCACTGACTAGCGCCAACCCCACAACGCTTCCGCCAGGGCTTTCTATACGAATAGTATCGCCGTGCTGGATACCAAAGCGCTCGGCGTCTTGGTGGTGCATTTGTATCGGGTTATACGGCTTGATCATGCGCAGCCGCTCACTGCCAATGGCGTAAGAGTTCATCAGGTTGGATTTGAACGAGAATGCCAACAGCGGCCACTCTTGCTCCGAAAACACCTCGCGCATGGGTTGCTTGTTCGCCAACTGAGGCAGCTTATGGCAGGGCACGCCACTATTGGGCAGGCCATTAGTGGTATCAATGCTGGTGCCGACCGATTCGTTGTAAACACACAGCGTTTTCTTCCACTGGTTTTTTAAATGCTCGCCGACAAAGTGTTCGCTGGCATCTTCGAAGCGCCCACCCCTTGCATAAAGGTACGCCACCCGATTGCGCTCTTCGAATTTAAGGGTTCGTTCAAGTTTGGGCATCAACGGGGTGATACCTCCATGGGCAATATCGGCGTCGTCGGCTTCTGGTAGTGGTTCTTCTTGAAAAGCGATATTGGCTGCGGCTCGTAGGTAGTAATCCTCAGCGCGATTGAGCGGGTGCAGGTTGCCCTTGGTATCGGGAATTGCGTTGTCGCCAAAGCCGGGTAGACCAAGTCGTTTGGCCACAGCGATAAAGAAGCTGTCCAGAGATACCGGTTCGCCTTCAGCGGTTTTTTGCTGGCGCGGCTCCACCACTGGCCAGCACGCGGTGGTTAGCTTGCCTAGGGTGCCTTTCCAGGCGCCCGTAAAGCCCCATACCTCGTACATCACGGAATCAGGCACGATGTAGTCGGCGTAGCGGTTGGTTTCGTTGATAAAGCCGTCCACGGCCACAAAAAGCCCTAGCCGTTTGGGGTCTTTCAGCTTATCGACAATGACGCCTTTTAGGCCGGCCTGACCATAAATCGGGTTAGCCATACAGCCAATCACCGCTTTGATGGGGTAAGGATAGCCATCTAGTGCCGAGGGTAGGTGCTCGGTGAGTGTCGGCGGTGCCAAGGAGCGCCACGGCGCTCTAGCCGGGTAAGGATTTTCGCCTGCGGCGACTTTGCGCTGGTACTCGGAAGACTTCTCGTAGGGAAAGCGTGAGCGGGATAGAAACACTCCCTTGGGGCCACGTTTGCCAGGAAAGTTGGCTAAATCGTAGCGTGGGCCTTCGCCTGTGCCGCTGTAGGTGCCGCCGCCCACGGCGCTGCCACCCTTCATGTTGTAGTTGCCCGCCAGCAGATTCAGCATTTGTACACCGAACGCGGCGTAGAAACCGTTACCCGACATCATGCCGCCGTGACAGTTAACCGCGGCTTTTCTACCATGGCTGGCATAGCGGCTGGCTAGTTCAACAATTGTTGCCTTGGGAATGCCGCAATGCTCGGCGTAGGTGTCTAGGTCGTACTCGTGGGCAGATTCGCTTAGCAGCGTCAGGCTGCTTTTGACGGTCACGGTAGTGCCATCGGCAAGCTGAACCGGACGTTCGGCAAAGAGCTCGGCGGTCATCACCTCTTCGCTTAGCGCGAGTTTTCCATTGGCTACTACCACCGCCGTGTCAGCATCGCTACCCGCTTCCGCCAGGCCCAGGTCGCTGGCGCGAAGAAAATACCCCCTGCGGGGGTGCTCATAGGTGTCAATCACCAAATGAGTGGCATTGGAATGGGTGGTTTCGCCCGCTGCATCGGCGGCGGCTTGGCCGGGTAGAGCCAGGAAGTCGCTAGCATAGCCTTGGTTATCGATTAGCCACTGGATGATTGCCATGGCAAAAGCGCTGTCGCTGCCGGGGCGAATAGGCACCCAGCGGTTGTTGTCGGCAGCGTGGGAGGTGGCGGCGTTGAGCGCTGGATCGACCACCACGTACTCTAACGTACCGGCTGCACGGGCTTGAGCAATCAAGCGCCCTTGGCGTTTAAACGGGTTGCCCGCTTGGCTGGGCGCACAGCCGATATACATGATGAACCGTGCGTTTTGGATATCCGGCTTAACGTGGGCGTTGGTGACAATATTGTTCATCACCGCACCAGATCCCATGCGGAAAGCCAACCCGCAGTAAGCGCCATGGTGGCCGTAGTTGCGGGTAGCAAAGGCGTTGAGGGTAAAGCGCTTGAGTAGGTCTGAACGTCCGTAGTCGGTAGCTTCCATCACCATTAACTGATTGGCTTTGGGGCCATATTCAGGATTGTCGGGATCGATAAGGGTGTCGTGGTCACGAATATCGCGCAGTCCATCAACATGGCCTTCGCTAAACAAGTCGCCGCCTTCGCAGATTTCTTCAATTAACTGCTCAAAGGAGATTTTCTGCCATTCACGGCTGCCACGTTCGCCTACTCGTTTTAGGCAGTGATCGACTCGGAAGGGATTGGTGATTTGGCTCATCATGGCGTTGCCACGGGCGCAGGCGGTGGAGCGGTTTATCTGACCCTGTTCGCCATAGGCGCTAACACTGCGTAGCGCATCCGCCACCGGTGTACGCATGGGTAAATGGTCGTCGGCGGACAGCGGGTGGTAGGGGTTGCCTGATACTCGCAGCACTTCTCCGCGGGTGTCATCGACCCTGACTCGCACGCCGCACCGTGTGGTGCAGCCGTAGCAAATAGTGAAGGCGACCCGCTGGTTGGGGGTTAGCGTAAGTTCGCCAGTATCTAAATCGACTCGGTATTCTGGGGTCAGCGAGTTGCCATGAATATTGTGCCTGGGTTTTTCACCCGCGCTACCGGTAATGCCCTTGGCCATTTTTGCCAGTGGGTCGGCATAGCCCACGGCAAAGGTGGCTGCACCACCAGCGGCGGCAGCGCCCTTTAGAAAACGGCGGCGTGACGGGTCTTGAGTAGACTTAGACATGGCTAGACGCTCCTTTTTTAGCGGTGAGAGGACGAGTAGAAGCATCTTGGGTAGCGTGAGTTGGCGTTGCTATAAGGCCGCCCTGTTGGGCCTGCCGCCAGGGAATACACAGTTCAATCAGTAGAATAGCGGCGAGCCAGAGACCGAAGGTGCCCACAATGCCTAAAATACCGGAAGAGCCCGCAGGAATACCGTAATGATGAAAGCCTGCACTATTGCGCGCCACATGCTGAACATCCATCAGCACCACCCAGCGGAACATCCAGCCCATGTGTATGGCGACGAGTCCTAGCAGCCATGCCCAGGCAAACAGCGTTGGCTGGTGAGAGGTTGGAGCGCCGCACGCCCCCGGCAGGCGCAGGGTAGGGCGAGTCAATAAAAACAACACGGCGGCAAACAGCGCGATGCCGGTAATGCTTCCCCAAAGAGCAGTGTTGCGCCACGAGGCGCTATGGCGCACGGATTCCAGCGCGGCGGCAACTGAGCCTACGTGTGCATTCACGCCATCTAAAAACCAGCTAAGCGCAATCAATCCTGCTAGCGCACAGGCCACTAGCAGCACATACAGCATCTGGCGGGTTGTGTTTTGAGAACAAAGCCCACTAACCCTGTTCAGCACTAACACCAGACCGGAGGCGGCGATAAATCCGGTGGTCGCCAGCATGGGCGGTAGCCAAACAGTGTTCCAAAGCGGGCGGGCCTTTACGATTGCTAGCTCCGCGCCGGTGTAAAGCATAATGCCGCTGGAAAGTCCCAGCGCAGCCAAACCTACCACGGTGATCAGCGCTCTGGGCGTTGCGCCAGTGCCCAGTGAAAGCCAGGTAGCTAGCATGCCGCTGAGTCCTGGTGTGCCGCGCTGTGCCTGCAGCGCGGGTCGCCATGCCAGCCAAGCAAGGCCAAGCACGCTAACCAAATAAAGCGGCAGAACAACGCTGCCAATCGACATCCACGAGTGGCTATTGGCGTAAGCGTAGAAGTGCCAGAACCGCAGCGGCTGGTGCAAATCAGCGAGTAGCGCAACGGGCGCTACCAGCGTAGTGCTAACGCAGGCGATTAGCGCCAGACGCGCGGTAGGCAGCCATTTTTTTTTGCCGAATACCAGTGCTGGGGCGGCTAGCCACAGGCTGGCGTAGGAGAGCGCAATCATAAAGAAGTACTGCACCGCCCAAGGGTACCAGGCGATGTCATAGCGCGGTGCCAGTAGCTCAATGGTGGAATTCATAGCCCATCTCCTGACCGTGGGGATCGAGTACTTCCAGCGCGACGGGTTCCGCCGTGGGACGCGTGGTGAAGCGATCATCCATACCTAGGTAGAACACCTGCGGAAGGGTATTTTTTTCTGGTTGTAGCACCATCAATGCATCGCGATGTTCATGAATCATGCGGCTGATTTGGCTTTGAGGATCGCGCATATCTCCAATCACGCGGGCACCGCCTACGCAGCTCTCAACGCAAGCGGGCAATAGTCCGGCTTCTAGACGATGGGCACAGAAGGTGCACTTGTCGGCGGTTTGAGTGCGTTGGTTAATAAAGCGAGCATCGTAGGGGCAAGCATTGACGCAATAGGCACACCCTACGCAGCGGTCGCTATCGACCACCACAATGCCATCCTGCTGCTGGTAGGTGGCTTCTACGGGGCAGACTGGTACGCAGGGTGGGTTTTCACAGTGGTTACATAGCCGTGGCAGCATAAAAGTGGCTAGCTCGCCGCTTTCCTGATGCTGAACTTCATACTGCGAAACCGTGGTGCGGAATTGACCCAGCGGTGCAGCATTTTCGATATGACACGACACCGTGCAGGCTTGGCAGCCGATGCACTGGCGTAAATCGATAAGCATGCCGTAGCGTTTTGAGGGATTCCCCTCGCGGCGGGGTGGTTGCTGATTAATGCCTGCATGGGCAACGCTTGAAAACGGAATTAGCGCAGCGCCTGCGCTTAGACGGGCCAACTGGCCTAGTAGCGAGCGGCGTATGGCGTCCATAGCGTCTCCTTAGCGAATGAATCGGCATTCGCATGGGCGAATGGTCGGAATACGCTTAGGTTACGCCTTTGGTGAAATTAAAAATTGATTCGCGTCAATGGGTTAGTGCGTGTTTCTTAATGCTGTCTTAATGTTAAATGGCTAAGCAATTGTTTTATAATATAAAGAATATTGACGGATAAACGCTGGGTAGGGCGATTTTAGGCCTATGGACCGTATGGATACCGCTGGCATTCGGGCCTATTAAGACCGTTTAAGTCCAGTCGGCGACACAGAAAACTATTACAGGAGGTGTCTATAAAATTGGTGCAGATCAAAATCTGCATAAAGTTTGTAAAAGATAGTTGATTATTCTTTGGGGGCACGACTACGCTGTACAAGAGTTGGTCAGCAAATAAATGCTGAATAACTTTTATGTGGAATGCGTTGGTAGCTCATTACACATGTGCAAGGCGAAAGTGCCGGTCTCATTGGTAATGTCTGCTTACAAAATAATGCCGCCGGAGATACTCATGGAACTTGAAACTTTATCCTTAGGGCAATACTCCTTTATCCAGAACGGTTATTCTTTCGGCTTTGCCGTGATGGCCGCTGCAACGCTATTTTTCTGGTTAATGAAGTCAGAAATTGCCCCTGCCTATCGCTTAGCCATCACCATCACTGGGTTGGTAACCGCGGTGGCTGCCTACCACTATTTGCAAATCATGCTGTCTTGGGGTGCCGCAGCTGATGTAACGTCTGGAGAAGTCATCTCAACCGGTAAGCCTTTCAATCAAGCTTATCGCTATGTCGATTGGCTTCTGACGGTACCGCTGTTGCTGATCGAGCTGATATTGGTCATGCGCCTGTCCAGAAAAGAAACCATCAAGAAAACAACGGTATTAGGTGGTGCTGCTGCCTTAATGATCGTGTTGGGTTATCCAGGTGAAGTGTCCAGCGCGGGTGGCTTGCGCTTCGTATTCTGGGTGCTCTCAATGATTCCGTTCGTTTTCATTGTTTACCAGCTTGTTGTGGGCCTCAAAGAGTCGATTTCGCAGCAGCCTGAAAGCGTGAAGAACCTGATTAACATCTCTGTCTACTTGGTCATCGGCTCTTGGTTGTTCTACCCGATTGTCTACCTCTTTCCGTTGGTCGGTCTGGAAGGTGGCGCTGCAATCACAGCCGTTGAAATTGGCTACACGGTAGCGGATATCGTTGCTAAGGCTGTCTTTGGTGTCTTTATCTTCACGATTGCCATGCGCAAGTCGCAAGAGATTGAAGGTACTCCATCAACCGTTTCCAACCCAGCCCCAGCTGCTGACGATAAAAACGAAACGTCCACGCCTTCTTAAGCGCCGACTTTCATAAAAGGAGTTGCTTGCGGCCAAGGATGGCCCCGTTCAAAAGGATGTTGGCATGGTCACTGCAACACTCAACCAAACCGCCAATTTCAACGTTGATGGTGGCAACGAGACAATGAAAACACCATCCGATACGAGTGACGTCGATTGCGAACTCGAACAGGTTAATGCGTTAATGCGTAATAGCCTTAATGCAGCTGATCACTGGCCAGCACAAGCTGCTAGCCTCTATCATCTTGAAACGGGCGGCAGTCAATTGCGCGCTCGTTTAGCGCTACTTAGCGGTAGGGCTTTTAACGCATCAAGTGCCCATCGAATTGCAGCCGCTGCGGCTTCAGAGCTTATTCATAATGCATCGCTTGTTCATGATGACCTTTGCGACGGTGACAGCGAGCGCCGTGGGCAACCAGCTATTTGGAAACGTGACAACCCTGGGGTTGCACTCTGCACCGGCGATCTTTTACTCACGGCGGCCTTCCGCGCCGCTCTGCATAGTGACCAGCCCGAGCACAGTTTGGCGCTGATTCAGCTACTCACCGAGCGCTCAGGCCAGGTGATTGCCGGTCAGAGTATCGAGCTGGCTTCGCGCGGTTCCCACAATCCAGATTATCAACATCCATCAATTGCCGAGTACCTGCAAGCGACATTAGCCAAGACGGCGCCTTTGATTGCGCTCCCCCTGGAAGCGGCGGCAATCGGTGGCGATATTACCGAGCAGCAATACGCACAGCTTCACCGGTTTGCAAAAGCCGTGGGTCTGGCTTATCAGATTATTGATGACTTGGATGATATTGACGTTGGCTGCGCGCAACGCCTGCAGCCAGACTATTACCATTGTTATCATGCTTGGCCGCGCCATTGGCCCATTCGGACTCAGCGGCTGGCGAACCCAGAAGCTCAAGCCATGCGCCGCGCCACGCTCCATGCATCAGCAGCGCTGGCCCGCGGTGAAACACTTATCCAGTGTTTTCCCAACGCGCTTGGCGTGGCATTGCAGGGAGTTTTGGCAAAACTGCGTCGTCGACTTGATGAACATCGAAAGACCATACCCCCCTATGCGGATCAACCGCCTGAGCCGATTCAAGCTATCAATGCGATGACGGAGTCGGCCTTATGAGCGATCTGTTGGATAAGAAAGCCTCTGTGCAGGGTAAAGCGGTCGTCATTGGGTCAGGGTTTGGCGGTATTGCCGTTGCCTTGCGATTGTTGTCCCAAGGCTGGGATGTCGAGTTGCTTGAGCGCCATGCCGACATCGGCGGGCGGGCTCGCGTTTTCCATTTAGACGGGGTGGCTTTTGATGCTGGGCCGACGGTAATTACCGCGCCCTTCATTTTTGAAGCACTGTTTGAGCGCTTCGGCGAGCGGATGGAAGAGCACGTCACTTTATTGCCTGTTGAGCCTTTCTACCGGATGGATTTTGCCGACGGTAGCTATTTTGACTACAAAAGCACTATCAATGACACCGTCGCGGAGATTGAACGATTATCGCCTGGAGAGGGCGGCGCTTATGCGGATTTTCTGAAAGCGACGGAAGTGATGTACCAGCGTGGTTTTGTCGAATTGGCGGAGCAGCCGTTCACCCGTGTGACGGATATGCTCAAAGTATTACCCGACCTAGTGCGCTTGCGGGCTGATGTCAGCCTGTACGGCTTTGTGTCGCGTTTCTTCACCGATGAACGTTTGCGTAAAGCGTTTTCAGTGCCTTCGCTGTTGGTGGGAGGGCATCCTTACCGTACGTCGTCACTTTACGGCTTGATTCACGCCCTTGAACGCCGCGGTGGGGTCTGGTACCCAAAAGGAGGGACCGGTGCATTGGTTGAGGCGCTTGCCGCCCTGTTCCAACGCCACGGCGGAGTTATGCGTACCAACCAGCAGGTTAGTGCGATTAATGCGGAAGGTAGCAGCGTTACCGGAGTGGAGGTGGGGTCGGGCGAGAAGTATGCCGCCGATATTGTGGTCAGCAATGTTGACCCGCTGCATGTCTATGAGCACTGGTTGCCAATGGGGCGTTGGGGTAGCGTAGTGAATAGCTGGCGTCGGCGCTTGAAACAGTCGATGGGGCTGGTGGTGGTGTACTTTACCACTCAGCGGCGTTACCCAGAGCTTGAACACCATACGATTGTCTTTGGCGATACGTTCAAAGAGATTCTTGACGCTATTTTTGATAAGCATGAACTGCTCGACGATCTCAGCCTTTACCTGCACCGACCAAGCGCCACTGACCCGCAAATGGCGCCTGACAACCGAGACGCGTTCTACGTACTGGCGCCGGTGCCGAATCTTAACGGTAAGCAAGACTGGGAGACGCTTGAACCGGTTCTCACGCAACACATTTTGCTGACCTTGCAGCAGCGGCTAATGCCCGATCTGTTTGAGCAGTTGAGTGCCACCCACACCATAACCCCGCGCTATTTCCACGACGCGCTTTCGAGCCCCTTTGGCAGCGGTTTTTCGATTGCCCCGACGCTGACACAGTCGGCCGGGCTGCGTTTTCATAACCGCTCCCCGCATTTCGACAACCTGTATTTTGTGGGCGCTGGAACACATCCGGGTGCCGGTGTGCCAGGGGTCGTATCGTCCGCTGGGGTGGTCGAACGATTGGTGATAGAAGATAGCCACAAACGCCAAAAGGGGCTGGCGCCCGTGCAAGGCGGCGTTCAGCCAGCGACGCGTCCATATCGGGGAGAACCACCATGCTCGCAATAAATCCTGCCACGGCACAGCGTCACCGCGTGTGGGCGGTGATGGCGGCGCTGTTTGCCGGTGTAATGGCCGTCTGGCTGCCCAATCTTGAACTTGCCCTGCAGTTCTGGGTGATAGTGATCCCCGTCGCGCTGTTTGGCCTGGCCCATGGCGGCGCTGATCCAGTGATTATTAACGCTCTCAAGGCGGTGCGCGGGCGCAGCAGTGTTCAATGGCTGGCTGGCTATATAGCGCTAATGGTGCTCACCGTGGCGTTTATTGTTTGGCAACCGACGCTGGCTCTGGTGGGGTTTTTGGGGCTTTCAATATGGCACTTTGCGATAACGGACTGTATGTTCTTACCCAAAGGTGGGCATGCTGGCGTAGGGTGGTTGAGTGGCAGCTTGCCCATCATCGGCCCGCTGGCAGGTCACCCTGAACAAGTAGCCGTGCTGTTTGCTTGGCTATTGCAACAGGACCCTGCGGCCGTCATGGCTTTGGTGCTGCCAGCGGGGCGCCTGCTGATACTCGGGTGGGCAGTAGCCCTTATTGGTGTCATCGCCCTGAATTCTCGTGTAAACCGTAGTGTGCTACTTCTGGAGCTTTGCGCGTTGGCCGCCCCCATGCTGCTTTTACCCCCGTTGCTTGCTTTCGCTTTCTACTTTTGCGTCGTGCACAGCCTGCGGCATTTTTTGCTATTGCTGGGTGCTGGGCGCCAAGCGTTTAAGGCGATTGACGTCAAAATACTGGCGCGTCGCGCAGCACCCGCCACTGCTGGCGCTATTGTGCTAGGTGGGATCATCTGGTGGGCCATGAATAGCGGGGCTGCTAACCTGGAAGGCGCCTGGCTTGCCGACGCTGTCCGGGTGATTTTCTGGGGGTTGGCCGTGTTAACGGTGCCGCATGCGTTGTTGGTGGCGTTATGGATAGCCCCCAAGCCTGTGGCTAACCATTAGCTAGCAGCGCGACTTTGCGCCCAATACTTATTTTATATCTCAGCCATGACTCAAGAAGATACCAAACGGTAGCCTTTATCAGTCAAGCGCTGGGCCAGGGCGGCAATGTGGGCAGGGCCTACTTCGCAGCAGCCGCCCACGACGGTGGCACCGAGTTCAACCCATCTTAGCGCATGCTCGGCGTAGGCGGTGGGACCAAGGTCCGTGCGCGATGCTAACTTATCGACCGTACCGCCGGGTTGTAGTGGGGCGACGGATGCAAAGCCGTTGGCGTAGCCGCCGAAGGGCACGTTGAGCTCGGTCAGTTCTTGCATGGCAGTGGTGACCGCTTCAGGCACTGAACAATTAACCAATACTCGCTCCGCGCCAAGCGCCGCGACTTCTTGAGCCGCTACCGCCAACGACTCACCAGAGCGTAGGCGGCTGCCATCGCTGTCATCCACGCTGAAAGCTACCCATACCGGGCGTTGGCTTGCCATCGTGGCTATTGTGGCGGCACGCGCCTCGCGGATCAGCGACATTGTTTCACACAGGAAAAGATCGACGCCGTCTGCTTGGCGCTCTACGAGGCGTCGGTAGTCACGCTGGCAGGTAGCATCGTCTGGCACGCTCTCAGGGTGGTAACTCGCTACTAATGGGGGCAGGCAGCCAGCGATGCGCACCTGCCGACCGCTCTGTTTGCGCGCCTGGTGTGCTGCGTTGAGTGCCGCGGCATGCAGCGGCTCGAACATCGCGGGGTCGCCGTCGCGGGCTAAGCGAATGGGGGTGGCAACGTAGTTGTTGAGTTTAATCACCTGGGCACCAGCCTCAATGAAATCACGATGAGCGGCAGTGACCAGGTGGGGCTCATCGAGCATGACCTGAGCGGACCATAGCGGTGATACAGGCTGGCTGCTGCGTTTCCTGAGCTCTTGTCCCATTCCCCCGTCGAGCAGCACTATGCTTTTGTGTCCGGAGTTGTTTTTGTGCCCAGAATTCATCAGGTTTCTATCCTTTAAACATCTTCAGCCACAAACAAAAGGGCCGCTGTTAGCGACCCTTAGTGTTTGTTGACGAGGTTGAATAAGCTGGGTTTTAAGGCCAAGCCGCTCAATTGATTATTTAGCTATCGGCTGTCTATCTACTAAGCAAAGCGCTTTGCAATCCAGGAAACCGCGCTGTCTGTTAGCGATTTTTTACCGTGATGTTCACGGTGCTGGCTCCAGACCATGCCGCCTGACACGACTACAAGGCTCATCAACATGCCGGCAAGAATTAATTCGTTCATGGTTTTCTTTCCTCATCAGAGGTTTTATCTCGTTCAATGTAACCATAGCCGAATGAGCCTACAAAGATCAAGAGTATGCCCAGCCCTACACCCAGCCAAACATTGTCGGTATTTAGGCTGGGATTAGTGAAGACCCAGCCTGCCGTAAAACAGGTAGCCACAACAATCACACCAACGTTACGCGTTGCTTCTAAAAACTGCTGACGAGTAGCACGGGCACCTATTCGCCGGCGTAATGCTGTGGCTCTGCGTTCTTGTAAGCTTTTCTTTAGCCGTGCACGCAGAGCCTCTTGCGGATCTTTTCCGTCATGCGGTTCTTTCAATCAGCTTCCTCCGATGCTTTCTGCTGTTTGATGGCCAAAACTAAAGCATTTCATCTAGCCAGGCGTTAAAGGTCGTCCATGAGCGTTGGTCGGCGCGCTCATGATAGGCATCACTGCCAAAAACGCTAAAAGCGTGGGGCGCCCCGGAGTAGATGCCGACTTCATAGGTAACGCCTGCGGTTTCTAATTCCTTAGCTAGTGTAGTAACGTCGTCTAAACTCACTGAACTATCGGCGCCACCGTGAGCAATGAAGATAGGGGCCGTCTCGCTTGAGTAGGCTTGGCCTTCGGGTGTGGTTAATCCACCATGAAAGCTGGAGTACGCCACTATGTTATCTGCCTCGCCGGAACGGGCAATTTCCAGCGCCACTGCGCCGCCAAAGCAGTAACCCATGAGGACCGTTTGCTCGGCAGCGCCTTGTTCTCTAGCTTGTGCTAGGCCACCTAAGGTTAAGGCACGCATTCGTTCTCTGTCTTGGTATAAACGATTGGTCGCAGCGCGCTTATCGCCGACTGCCTGGGGTCGATTACCTTCACCATAGAGATCCACAGCGAAAACATCGTAGCCCTCATCGGCCAGCATATCAGCGCGCTGGCGCTCATAATCGTCCAGCCCATCCCAGTCGTGGATAATCACTACGCTGCCCTGAACATTGTCACCCCCAGAGACAAAATAGCCTTGGAAATCCTCTTCATTCACGCTGTAGGCAATATCCTGCCCAGCAGGAGAGAAGGCCATGGCAGGCAGTGTTAGTGCAAATAGTGTTGCCGCGCTGGCCGGTAATAGAATTTTTTTCATCGTCCGCTGTCCTAGGATGTGTCCAGCAAGCATAGGCAATGGCTGCTAAGTTGATTCAACGTTAAATAACTATACACGTGTAAGACAAAGGCTTGCGTCTGGAACTCGGTAACGGCATGCTTGTCAGTTGTTAGAATTACCATTAGGGAGCATTAACACATGGCTTACAACGATTCACGTATGGCACGCCCCCAGTCGGGCGGCGTTGCTAATAGTGTTAGCACTAACAAGGTATTGCGAAATACCTACGCGTTACTGGCAATGACACTGCTGTTTTCAGCTGTGACGGCGGGCGCTGCTGTTGCCCTCGGCATCCAACAATTGAACATCTTCGTGTTCTTAATTGGTGCCTACGGGCTAATGTTCCTTGTCCACAAAACCGCCAATTCTTCGGCTGGCCTATTGGCAACATTTGCCTTCACTGGTTTTATGGGCTTTACGTTAGGGCCGATACTTTCTGCCTATCTGACGCTGCCCAACGGTGGTGCGCTAATCATGAACGCCCTTGCGATGACGGGCTTAACCTTTGTGGGTCTATCAGCGGTTGTGCTAACCACCAAAAAGGATTTTGGCTTCCTCGCTAACTTCCTGATGGCGGGTGCCATCGTGCTGATTCTTGCCATGGTGGCTGGGTTCTTCTTTAACATCCCTGCGCTGTCGTTGATGGTGTCGGCTGGCTTTGTGCTGTTTGCTTCAGCTGCTATTTTGTATCAAACCAGCGAGATCATTCATCGCGCGGGTGAGACAAACTATATCCTCGCAACAGTTACGCTCTACGTGTCGATCTACAATCTGTTTGTGAGTCTCTTGTCGATACTCGGTATTATGAGCAACGACTGATATAAGATAGCAATAGACGATCCGACAGGCCCTAGCGATAGGGCCTGTCTTTTTTTTAGGATGGTTTTTAGAATAGTTTTTTTAGAATAGCTTTTAGGATAATTATCAGTGGATATCAGCCAATGCACCATGGGTTACACTACGGACTATTAGTGATGGGGGCGCCGTACAGCAGTCCTGCGCCGCACTCTGCCTTGCGATTTGCCCATGCCATTATTGCCCGGGGGCATCAAATAGCGGGTGTATTTTTCTATCACGACGGCGTCCATAATGGCTCTTCGTTGATGACGCCTCCCCAGGACGAACTTAATCTGCATGAGGCATGGCGAGAGTTAAACCAACAGCACGCTATTCCTTTAGATGTATGTATTGCGGCAGCATTGAGGCGCGGGCTAATGAGTGAGTCAGAAGCTCACCGCCATGGTCAGTCGGCCTTTAATGTAGCGCCACCTTTTGAGTTAACAGGGCTTGGCCAACTGCTTGACTTACAGCAACGCGCTGATCGTTTTATTACCTTTGCTTAAAAGGAGGCCTAATGGCGCCACCTGATGCGCTACTGGTGGTGTTTCGCCACGCGCCACATAGTTCGAACTGGTTACGCGAAGGATTAGATACTGCTTTGGTCGCCGCTGCGTTTGGTCAACCTGTGCATCTGCTGTTTATGGGCCAGGGAATAATGGCACTGTTAAAAGAGCAGGGCAGTGGCGCGCCAGGCCAAAAAGCCACGCTGCCGATCATCGATATGTTAGAAATGTACGATATTGAGACACTTTGGGTATCAGAAGAAGCGCTGCAGAAAATGCATATTCGCCAGGATTTACTGATCGATGGGGTAACGCCAGTTTCTGCTCAGGATATTCCAAGCTTGTTTCAGCAACATGCCAAGATACTCAACTTTTAGCGTCTAGTGAGGCCATTATGATGCTACATATCCTTACCAAAGCGCCTGAAAGCAGTGCATCCACTGAAATGCAGCAGGCGATAGGGGAGCAAGATAGCGTGTTGCTAATCGAAGAAGCTGTAAGCGCCGCGCTTGATCCAGCTTGGGTGGCCTGGCAGCAGCATCAGCCACGCATTTTCCTGCTATCAGAAGACCTTGCCTCTCGTGGACTTGCGAGCATTGCCGCGGATAATGGGTTGCCTACGCTAGACATGGAGAGGTTTGTGGCACTCACAGAGCAGCATGAAAAAATTGTTACCTGGTATTAGTATGTCGGATTCAAAAATATACCGTTATCTTGATTCGCAAAAAAAGTATCCGCTAGACCCAGAAGGGTATCTTGTTAATCAATTAGAGTGGAACGAATCTGTCGCCAACCTAATGGCAGCAGAGGAAGGACTTGTTTTAACGGCTGAGCATTGGGAAATTATTGAAGTCGTGCGGGCATTTTATCAGCGGTATGAAATGGCCCCGGCGATGCGGCCACTGGTAAAAGCAACTAAAAATTCATTGGGAGAAGAAAAAGGGCGCTCGATTTATCTAATGCAGCTCTTTCCAGGGAGTCCGGCAAAGCGTATTGCACGCTTAGCCGGCTTGCCAAAGCCGACTAACTGTCTGTAGGCCGCGACCATGTCTGTCCAAACATGACTAAAAACACATTCCCTAAAAAGCCTAAGGTACTTCACCAAAAGGCAGGCCCAAAAGGGCTTTTAGGTGTGCTTCTACGCCAGTTGCCAGCGATTTAGGGTTATAGCCACCTTCCAGCACCGAGACAATACGGTTATCGGCGTAAAGCGTAGCAATTTCCATGGCCAAGTGGGTAACCCAATAGAAGTCTTCATCTTCTAAGCAGATATCCCCCATGGGGTCGTCGCGATGAGCGTCAAAACCTGCTGATATCATTACTAAATCCGGCTTAAAGGCATGCAAGGCAGGTAGCCAGTGGTTTTCGACAATGCGCCGGAACTCAGGCCCATCGGTACCCACTTCCAAGGGCGTGTTGACCACATTTTGCCACTCGCTGCGCAGATAGCGCCATGGGTAAAATGGGTACTGAAAGCTGGTACAGATCAGCACGCCAGGGTCATTTTTGAAAATATCAATCGTACCGTTGCACTGGTGCACGTCAAAATCGAGAATGGCAATGCGCTTGGCACCATACTTTGCCCGCGCATGGGCCGCACCAACGGCGATATTGTTGTAAAAACAGAACCCCATCGCATCGCTGGCTTCGGCATGGTGGCCGGGCGGCCTAACGGCACAGAAGACGTTATCCGCTTGGTGCTTGAAAACCTGATCTACCCCACGAATCACCGCTCCCGCTGCGACCCGTGCGGCTTGCAAGCTATCAGGGTTCATTAAGGTATCGCTATCCAGTGTGACGATGCCCTCGGTGGGCACGCACTTATCCAGAGCGCGTAGGTGGCGCAAGGGGTGTACTCTAGCTAATGCGTCTTCACAGGCTTCCTTGGCATCTGCCTGCATGGTCTGCTGTAATAAGCCTGAGAGCGATAGGCGAGCGCGAATGGCCTCCAGACGCTGAGGATTTTCAGGATGCTCGGGGCCCATATAATGCAATGAGCAAGCTGGGTGAGTAAGGTAGGCGGTAATCATTCCAACGCTCCATTGTTATAGGTGTCACCTTAATCGCCTCCATGCCCTGTGCGACAGTGTCAATAAGTCGTACAGCCGCTATTAATGTCAGGGGAGACTCATCTGTGAGCACGCGCTTTTTGCACCATTTTTTCGAACCTCGCACACTAGCGGTGTTTGGCGCCTCTGAAAAGCCCGCTTCGCTGGGTGGCCTTGTGTTGCGAAATATTCAGGAAGGCGGCTTTAAAGGGTCGCTTTGGGCCGTCAACCTTAAAGGCTATTCGGAAGTCTTCGGTGCGCCTTGTTTTAGCCGTGTCAGCGAGTTGCCTGAAGTGCCCGACTTAGCCGTTGTCTGCTCACCCATAGAAGGCGTCCCTGGCCTGATTAAAAAGCTCGGTGAGTACGGTGTCAAAGCGGCGCTGGTGCTTTCCGGTGGCGCCTACTTGGACCGCGACAAAGGCAATAAAGGTTCGATCCGTGAACGGATGCTGAGTGCCGCGCGGATGTCGGGAATACGCGTACTGGGCCCGGAATGTATGGGACTGATCGTGCCGGGTAAAAAGCTCAATGCCTCTTACGCCAGCCAGCCGGTAAAAGCAGGCCGCGTTGCCTATCTCGGGCAGTCTGGGATGCTCGCCAATGGCATGATCGATTGGGCGGCGGGGCGCGATGTAGGCTTTTCGCATCTGATTACCGTCGGCGACAGCGTGGATGTGCTGTTGCCAGATTTAATCGATTATGTGAATCAGTTTTCGCCCGCTCAGGCGATTATGTTGCACCTTGAGCGAATCAGCGACGCTCAGCACTTTATGACCGCAGTACGCGATGCCTCGCGTAATCGCTTGGTGTTGGCGATTAAGAGCGGTCGCACGCCGGAATCGGACATTTCCGGGATGGCGCCTACGCCTGGCATTGCCAACCGAGATGTGGTGTTTGATGCCGCCTTTGCTCGGGCGGGCGTTGTGCGCGTTGACGACTCCGACGAACTACTCGATGCGCTGGAAACACTCTCGCGGATGAAACCGCTAAAGGGTGACCGTCTGGCCATTGTGTCTAACGGGTTAGGGCCTGCCATGCTGGCTATCGATAAACTGATTAGCGCGGGCGGCAAACTAGCCGAGTTCAGCGCCGAAACCCAGGCAGCACTGCATCGTAGCGAAGTCGATATGAGTAAGCCGGGCGAGAACCCGGTGGATCTTGGCGGTAACGCCTCGCCCGAACGGTTTGTCCAAGCGCTTGAGATCGTTGCCGCCGATGCCAACGTGGATGCGGTGCTGGTGGTACACGCACCGACCCGAATGGCGCCGTCATTGGTGACTGCCCAGGCGCTGATTGATAACCGCAAGAAGTTCCGCCGCAACCTGCTAACCAGCTGGATGGGCTTAAAAGAGGCGCTCAATGCGCGACATGCCTGCAATTTAGCGGGGATTCCGACCTATATTTCACCAGAAAAAGCCGTTAAGGCGTTTATGCACATGGTGATTTACCAGCGTGTTCAGGCGCTGTTACAAGAAATCCCACCTAGTTTGCCGTTCACAACGAGTCCCGAAATACGCGCCCAGTGCCGTGCACTAATTAAGCAGGCAAAAGCGCGGGGCAGACAAACCTTAACCCATTCGGAAACGGCTCAGGTACTTGAAGCGTATGGTATTAACACGGCGCCGAGCATCTATTTAAAAGACCCCGAAGAAGCTTTTGAGCGAGCAGCAGAAATTTCTGGCAGCAAAGCGCTTAAGGTCGTCCATGAAGGCAATTGTCGGCCTTATCGCTACCGCAAGCATCCGCATAAAATCTCGGCAGGGTTGCTCCAGGATTTGGAAACCCCTGAGCAGGTGGCGAATGGGGTGCGCGAGCTGGGCGAAAAAGTGGCTGAAAAATTCCCTGAGTACGCTATTCGCGAATACTGCTTACAGCCCATGCAGCGCGGTAAACATTCGATGCAGATTTGCGCGGGCATTACCCGCGACCCGGTCTTCGGTCCACTGATTGTGTTCGGTATCGGTGGGTATAAGGTCAATGTATTAGCTGATCGACAGGTAGCGCTACCGCCGCTCAATATGAGTCTGGCGGAAGATGTCGTGGGTAGAACCCATGCCGCTTCATTAATTCGCGAACACTCAGCCGACCCTGAACATGATATCCAGCATCTGTGTCAAATGTTGGTAAAACTCTCGCAAATGGCAACAGATTTAGGCGATTTACGCGGCTTAGAAGTCAATCCTTTGATCCTCAACCGTGAGGGGATGGTGGCGGTTGATTTCGCCATGGATCTAGGTACGCCCGCGCGCTTTGCCATCATGCCGTATCCTGAAGAACTCAGAGAGTGGGTAACGCTCAAGAACGGCTGGCAGGTTGAGGTGAGGCCTATTCGTGCCGAAGATGCGCACCTGATTACCACCTTCCATCGCCAACTCTCGGAAGAGAGCATCCGTTTTCGCTACTTTCACAATAAATCCGACCTGACTCAGCGCGATTTATCGAACCTGTCGCATATTAATTATGACCGTCAAATGGCCTTTATTGCTGAATATTTGGGCGACGATGGCATCAAAGAAATGCTGGGGGTAGTGCGGGTATGGAACGATGCTGACAATATTCGAACCGAGTTTTCGGTGATTATTCGCGATGATATGCAGGGGTTGGGGATCGGTAGCCTGTTAATGAAGAAAATGATTGATTACTGCACCCATATCGGCACGTTGGAAATGATTGGCAAAATTATGGTTGATAATCACCCCATGCGAGCATTGATGAAGCACTTGGGTTTTAAGTGCCGTTACAACATGGAAGAGCAGGTCATTGACGCCGTCATGCGCTTAAATGAGCCGGAAAGCGAATGGCAACGGCACCGGCTTGAAAGCCTACCTGACTAACGCTGTCTGGTTAACTATCTCTTTAATCAGCATTCCTCTCAATAACCATCTTTTTCAATGACTGCCCTTTGCATCGTTCCAGCCAAGAGGCCTGCCTGGGTGGGCAAGCCTCAAAAAGTGACTGATGTTTGTCATGCCGCGATGTTTATTTTGACGTTATGGCGCTATCCGGAATAGGCCCCACTCGCCACCGTCGCGACGCTCATAACGCAGTCGGTCGTGGAGTCTGCTGGGC
This sequence comes from Halovibrio sp. HP20-59, assembly GCF_033052795.2. NCBI lineage: Bacteria > Pseudomonadati > Pseudomonadota > Gammaproteobacteria > Oceanospirillales > Halomonadaceae > Halovibrio > Halovibrio sp. HP20-59. The sequence continues at coordinate 272,234 of NZ_JAWJUW020000002.1, read as the reverse complement.
TGGCCCTGCCAAAATTCGATCATTTCTGGGATAACTCGATATCCGCCCCAGTGAATTGGGCGCGGGATATCCTGGCCGTTATAGGCTCTTTCAAAGCGCTTTTGACGCTCTTCAATCCAGTTGCGGTTGGGAATAACCACGCTTTGCGTGGCAATCCACGCGCCCAGTTGGCTGCCGCGCGGGCGGCTGGCAAAGTAATCATCTGACTCCGCCTCTGATACTTTCTCGACGGGGCCTTCGATACGTATTTGGCGTGAAAGCGAAGGCCACCAAAATGTCATCGCAGCGTAGGGTACATTGCTTAGCTCGCTACCCTTATGGCTATGGTAGTTGGTGAAGAACACCATACCGTGCTCATCGAAACCTTTTAACAGCACCACCCTGGCATGGGGCTTCCCTTGGCTGTCAACACTGGAAAGCGTCATCGCGTTGGCGTCTTTGCCTTCATTTTCCAGCGCAAGAGTGAACCACTCATCGAATAACTCGAATGGATCGTCGGGTGCTTGAGACTCTTCTAGTCTGCCACCTTCATAATCACGCCGAATGTCGGCTATGTTGCGTGTCATTGAATGCTTCCCCTTGAGTTTCCAGCCATGGTCGCTGGTCTAACGATAAAGCTCAAGTCACCGTCGTCAGCGGGTGCGTCGTACATTATTTAGCTCCTTTTATTCTAGCCAATACACCCCTTGCTGTAATGCATTCTATGAGAAAGCCTGAATAAATGCGAAACTCTCCCACCATTGCCAATAAGGGGTATGGCTATGTACAAGGCTAAACTAGCTATTGATGTGTGGGATGGTTGGGTTCGCGTGTTCCACTGGGGCTTGGTGGCCGCGGTGTTGGTTTCTTTTTATACAACCAAAACCAGTGGACTGCCTTTTTTATTTCCCATTGAGGCTCACGCTCAAGCGGGTTACTTGGTTCTTGGTCTGCTTGTCTTTCGCTGGCTATGGGGCGTGCTGGGCAGTGTCTACGCGCGGTTCAGCACTTTTATATATCCCGTCGATGACACCATCGCTTATTCCAAAACACTGCTAAAGCGCCAAGCAAATGCCTATGCGAGCCATAACCCGCTCGGTGGGTGGATGGTGCTGATTTTACTGCTTTCCTTGACCTTCCAGGCGATCAGCGGCCTGTTTTTGAGCGACGATATTTTTTTCCAAGGCCCGCTATATGGTTTATTGGGTCAAAATATCAGCAGCCAATTAAGATCGTTGCACCAACTAAATAGCGATTTGCTACTCATTTTAGTAGGTTTGCATTTAGTTGGGGTGGTCGTTCATCGCCTGCTTGGAGAACCGTTGCTGACGGCGATGTTGATAGGCACCAAACGTTTTCGCCAACAGCCAGTCGATACCCTTCGCGAACCGTTAAAGGCTTCTACGCTGCATTTGCGCGCGTTGGGTATCCTGTTAATTGCTGTTGGCGTCGTACTGTGGCTTTGGTTTTAAAACCTGATTATTGTCGTAACTGTCGGCTACGAAAACGCGCATAGCCCATACAGCCGGTGAATAGCGCAAGCGAGATACTCGCCTCTAGAAGGCCGCGAATACCTTGTCCAGGCAGGGTCACCAACATTACGCCTTGCGTAAAATAGAGCAGGCTGACGAACGCTAGCCAAGCATGGCCGCGAGCGCGTTTACCTATGATTGAGGGTAAAAACAGCACCAGCGGGAGCACAAACGCCACCACAGGTCGCCAGTTGAAGTCTTCGCCTTGCACTAAAAAGCCGCGATATATAACCAGTAGTAGCAAGATGACGTAGCTGGCTAATACCAGCTGCCGACTCCTTAGCGTAAGCGTATCAATCCCGTGACGTTCTTCTACATCCTCCAGCCACTGCCTCATACTGCCTCCTGACGCATGGCATGGAGCGCCAAAGCGAGTCGTGCAAGTCGTTTACCTTGAGCAACGCATAGGGTGCGTTCGTGATCATCGACTGAGCGGTCACTGCGCGGCCCTGCCAAATGACTAACGCCGTAGGGTGTGCCGCCGCTTCGCGTCTCCAGTAGCGTGGTTTCACTATAGGGAACGCCTGCGTAGACCATGCCATGATGCAGCAAAGGGACTAGCATCGTCAGTAGGGTGCTTTCCTGGCCGCCGTGGATGCTCGCAGTGGACGTAAACGCACAGGCCGGCTTGTCAATCAACGCCCCGTTCATCCATAAGCTGCTGGTGGAGTCGAGAAAATACTTCAACGGTGCGGCCATATTGCCAAACCGCGTAGGACTGCCCAGCGCTAGCGCAGCGCAGTGACGCAGGTCGTCTAAGTCAGCGTAAACCGCACCCTCTTCAGGAATTTCCGGTTCAACCGCTTCACAGGTAGCGGAAACCGGCGCCACCGTGCGTAAGCGCGCTTGAATGCCAGCCACGCTTTCTACCCCAGCGGCGATCTGTTGAGCCATGGTTGCGGTAGCGCCTGAGCGTGAATAGTAGAGGATCAAAACGTAAGGGGTCATATCACTCATAAGGTTTCCTGAACGGGGAGCTATTAAAAGCGGCTTGGGCAAATGGCTTAGGTAAATACAGCCAACGCAAACATGGTTAATATTAGCCTCTATGGTACCAGAGCTATCGGCAACTCTGTGTATGGGAAGAACGCACTTTCTGCTTTCGGCAGTCGCACGTAGACCCAGGCGGTTGTCCCATCGCTGAGGGCCTTTTCAACTCGCTCATAGCGGATACCCAGGCGTTCGTAGCGGTCAAGGCGAGCAAGCTCGTCGGCATCCACACGCAACCTTAAGCCCTCTACGCGACTATTTGGCTGCGGTGATAAGTCGAGCCCATTACGCTGATAGCCTTCCAACACGGCTTCTTCCGGCTCGCCAAGACTGCCCATAACGACCAGTCGTACTGGCGCGAAGCGCAGCGTCCCGTAGACAAATACATGATGGATGCGCTGTTCGATAGCGGGGAGCTCATCAGGGCGGTCATAAAACCAAGGGCTTAACATGGTTAACCAGAGCCACCCGGCTAGGCTGAGTAGCCCCACAGCGCTTAAAATAAAAAGACGTTTTAAAACCGTTTTAATCAATCCTGGGCGCCTCGCAATGGTAAAAAGAGGGGGGAGTGGTTGCTTAGCTTGGCGCGCGTAACAGTTGATGACAAGCTTAATGTTATCGACTTATTTAATAGGCTTAAGCAAACTATCTGGGTTTGCTAGGATGTAACGACACCTTGCCGGAGGAGCCTGCAATGAATCAGCCGCTTCGTGATGATAGTGATTTTCGTGCTTTAGTCGGCGATGTTAAGCCACTACCGCCGAGTAACCGCGCAGACCCTTCTTCCCGTCGTAAAAACCCCTCTGAAGCCCAGCTGGCCAGGCGTGATTGGGCAGAAGAAGAGATGGGGTCACGTAACTTTCTTTCCGACGACTTTGTCGATCTGCTGCCCCCTTTTGACCCAATGGAGTATCGCCGCGAGGGTATTCAGCAAGGCGTCGTGGATAAATTAAAGCACGGTGGCTATAGCGTTCAGTCGCAGCTTCACCTGCTGCGGCGCCCACTGAGTGAGTGCCGCCGCCTGCTATTTCCGTTTATTCAGGAAGCCTATGCCCATGATTTACGCTCGGTACTGATTGTTCATGGTCGTGGGCGTGAAATCGATAGCCCCGCCAACGTATTGCGTTCCTATCTAGCCAAGTGGCTCAGCCAGTTTGAGGAAGTACAGGCGTATGTCTCCGCGCAGCCATCCGAAGGCGGGCTAGGCGCTACTTGGGTGATGCTACGCAAAAGCGATCGCGCCAAAGCCAATAACCGCGAACGCCAACAGAAGCGACGTGGGTAAAGCCTTGATTCAATAATGGAAAAGGGCAGCCGAAGCTGCCCTCTATGTTAATGCGGGCTGTTACTGCGATCTGTTGCTACGGGTCTTCCATTCGGCGCTAGTTTTTAGCCGCTAAGCGGCGTTCAAACAGTGCCTGGCGCTCTTCCACATCGGGTTGGTAGCGAACACTGATAAAACTTAACGCGCGTAAAGCATCTTCAGGATGCTGGTCGTCGCGCAGCGCCATGGTGGTAAAACCACAGCGACGCATATATTCCAGTTGATCGACCAGCACATCACCCACCGCGCGTACTTCACCCTTATAGCCGTAGCGCTCGCGCAGCAGGCGGGCAATGGTATAGCCACGCCCGTCGGTGAAAGCGGGGAAGTCAACGGCGATAGCTGGCGATTGACTGACTTCAGCGGCTAGCTCGGCGTTTAGCGCCGTATCGCTGGTCAATAGCGGTGCCAGTTCAGCGTCATCCTGATTGGCTTGCCACAGCGCCAGCGGTACGAACGCCGGGCGCTGTTCGGGTAGGTTGTCGGCGTCATAAGAAACACACCAGGCGTTCTCTGTCGCTAGCTCGCCGTTGGCAATCAGATGGTCAACGTGCACCGGCGTCTGTTCAACCGCTTCAGTTGGCGTCTCGCTGGTCGTGGTCTTATTAGGCATAGACACGCTCCTTAAAGGGTTTTAGGCCAATACGGCGGTAAGTGTCTAAGAAGCGCTCATCTTCATGGCGCTGGGCGACGTAGACTTCCAATACTTTTTCGACGACATCCGGCACGTCAGAGCGGAAAAAAGATGGGCCGAGAATTTTACCCAGTGACGCATCGTCGGTGGAGTTACCGCCAATCGAGATCTGATAGAACTCTTCACCTTTTTTATCAACACCTAAAATGCCGATGTGACCAACGTGGTGGTGCCCACAGGCATTCATGCAGCCGGAAATATTCAGGTCCAGCGGGCCAAGATCATACAAGAAGTCTAAATCTTCAAAACGCTCCTGCAGTGCCTGGGCAATGGGAATCGACACCGCATTGGCCAAGCTGCAGTAGTCACCGCCGGGGCAGCAAATAATATCGTTGAGCGTGCCTACGGTGGGGTTGGCCATTCCTAGCGCATCAAGATCTTTCCATAGCTCTTCAAGCTCGTCGACCGGTACGTCTGAAAGCACTAGGTTCTGCTCGTGGGTAACGCGCACTTCGCCAAAGCTATAGCGATCCGCCAAATCAGCTACGGCGTCCATCTGGTCCGCCGTCACATCGCCAGGGGCATGCTCGCGGCGTTTAAGCGACAGTGTCACAGCTTTGTAACCGGGTACCTTGTGATCGGTGACGTTGTTCGTCACAAAACGTGCAAAGCTGCGGTTTTCCGCGCGTAGGCGGTCAAAGTCGTCCGTTGCGGACGCCTCCACCGGGCGACGGTCAGGCTCGGGGAAATGGCCTTTAGCCGCATCAACCGCTGCCTGGTTGAGTGTCTGCGGGCCATCTTTGAGGTGAGCCCACTCTTCATCGACCCGGCGGCGGAACTCGTCAATCCCCAGCGCTTTTACCAAAATCTTAATCCGCGCTTTGAACTTGTTATCCCGACGCCCGAACTGGTTATAGACCCGAACACAGGCTTCCAGATAGGTGAGTAGATGCTGCCATGGCAGATCTTCGCGCACCACATCGCCAATCATCGGCGTGCGGCCTAGACCGCCACCGGCCAACACTTTAATGCGCAGCTCACCGTCGGCGTTATACCAAAAACGCAGGCCAATATCATGCACTTGAATAGCTGCACGATCCTGAGCGGCACCGCTCACGGCAATTTTGAACTTGCGAGGCAAATAGGCGAATTCAGGGTGCATGGTAGACCACTGGCGGATTAATTCGCACCAGGGGCGTGGGTCTTCCACCTCATCGTTGGCAATACCCGCAAACTGGTCGCTGGTCGTGTTGCGAATGCAGTTGCCGCTGGTTTGAATGGCGTGCATCTGTACTTTGGCCAGGTCGGCCAAAATATCCGGTACGTCTTCAATGGCTGGCCAGTTCAACTGTAGATTCTGCCGGGTGGTAAAGTGGCCGTAGCCGCGGTCGTAGCGGCGAGTGATCTCAGCCAAGGCACGTAGCTGATTACCCGCCAACATGCCGTAAGGAATCGCAATACGCAGCATGGGCGCATGGCGTTGAATATAGAGGCCGTTTTGCAACCGTAAGGGGCGGAATTCTTCCTCTCCCAAACGCCCGGCGCGGTAGCGTTCCATTTGGTCACGGAACTGAGCGACACGCTCATCAACCAAAGTTTGGTCGTGAATATCATAACGGTACATGGGGCACGATCCTGCTAAAAGCGAAATGGTCACGTTGAGACGGACGTTAATATAGCGATACTTTAACGCGGGTGTCATATTCTACAAAAGAATATATAATTATCTTTTTATTTCTAAAAGCTATTTAAAGCATATTTTACAGCCTTAACGGCTGATTAAAAACTGCCGACAGCCTGTCGGGCTACTAGCCAACGGCGGCGCTGCCATACCCATATAAAACCGGCTGAGTTTATCAAGCGGTAAAGCAGCTGCATTAGCCAAATACCCAGCAAGCCGTGTTCTAAGTCGATCCCCACCCACCACGCGAAGGGTAAAAAAAGCAGCCACTGCATCCCTAAGGTTAATGCCATCACCGTGCGCTGCGCGCCAGCGCCCATCAGAGCTTGAGCCAGCACCAACGCTGCTGCATCGAGCACAATCATCGCGCCGGTTAGCTGCAGCGGCAGTTTGCCCAACACTATGAGCTCACGGCCGCTGAAAAAAAGGCCGAGTATCGGCTCGGGCATTATCAGCATGGGCAGTGCCAACACAAGCAGCAGTAGCCAAGCCACCCGCAGTGCATCCATGCCCCAGCGGTGGGCTTCGTGCTGCGCATCCCGGCCTAACGCTTCCCCCACCAAGCTCATGGCGGCAACGCCGACTCCCACCCCAGGCAATATAAGCAGCAATGATAAATTGATGAGTACATGGCCAACCGCCACGCTCGCTGTGCCCAGCTGACTTAATAGCCAGAATAGTACCGCGTAGCCCGATGCAAATAAAAACTGCTGCATTGAGTGCGGAATAGCAAGCGCCAAGGTAGTGCGCAGCGTGGCTAGGTGTGGTAGCTGAGTCAACAAAGACGGGATAGGAAGACGTTTCATACTCATCCAGCACCACACAATCAGACCGACCAACAGTGACAACATTGTGCCAGCGCCTGCGCCACTTGCGCCCATGGCCGGCAGACCCGCAAGACCGTAGATTAAGCCAGTACTGAGCAACACATTCAGCAGGTGTACCGCGACGATAATGCGCAAATAGAGCTGGGTCTGCTGACGCCCGTTCCAGTAACCGCGAAAGCATAGCGTGAGCGCAATAGATGTTAGTGAGACTACCCGCCAACGAAAATAGTCAACGGCTACGCGTTGAACGTCATCGGTTTGGGTAATCAAGCCAATTAGCTGTGGCGCTTGCCACCACGCCCAGAGCGACAGCGGCAGGGCAACCAGAAGACCGATAAACAGCCCTGACCGCAAGGGTTGAGCGCTATCTTGGCAAGCCCCAATACGCTGGGCCGTTTGCGCCTGCACGCTGGAGGAGAGCCCAAACACTAAGGCAGTGAGCATAAACATGACATAACCGCCCACACCGACCCCAGCCAGCGCTACCTCGCCTAGATGCCCCACTAATGCAGCATCGACCAAATTGAGCATGCTTTGCGACAGCATGCCCAACATGATGGGTAAGGCCAAGCGCACAACCTTGCCATGACGACCGGCGACAAACGGCATCAATTAGCTCGGGTCGTAGGACAGAACCGGTGCCAGCCAGCGCTCCATTTCTTCGAGCGGCATTTGCTTGCGCTCGGCAATAACCTCGACTTGGTCGCGGGTAATTTTTCCCGTCGAAAAGTACTTTGACTGCGGATGAGCGAAGTACCAACCAGAAACCGCCGCTGCAGGCCACATGGCAAAGTTTTCGGTCAATGCCAGGCCGGTATTTTCAGTGGCATCCAGCAGCCGGAATAGCGTGGCTTTCTCGGTGTGATCCGGGCAAGCGGGGTAGCCAGGTGCCGGACGAATGCCCTGATATTTCTCGGCAATCAGTGAGTCATTGTCCAGTGTTTCATCGGGCACGTAGCCCCAGAACTCTTTACGCACCCGTTCGTGCATACGTTCGGCAAAGGCTTCCGCCAATCGGTCTGTCAACGCCTGCACCATAATGGCGTTATAGTCATCGCCTGCCGCCTCGTAGGCTTTGGAAAGTTCATGGACACCGTGGCCGGTGGTGACCGCAAAGCCGCCAATCCAGTCGGCTTTGCCGCTGTCTTTGGGGGCAATAAAATCGGCGAGACTGTAGCAAATGCCGTCGCGGCCTTTGGTTGTCTGCTGACGAATATGGAAGAGGCGTTCGACAACTTCGCTACGCGATTCGTCGGCGTACACCTCGATCACGTCATCGTCGACGCTGTTGGCGGGCCACAGACCAATAACGCCGCGTGCCTGAACGCGCTTCTCTTCAACCAGCTTGCGCAGCATCAGCTTGGCATCGTCAAACAGACTGCGAGCGGCCTCGCCAACCACCTTATCGTCAAGTATTTTGGGGTACTTGCCCGCTAGCTGCCAGCTCATGAAGAAGGGCGTCCAGTCGATGCGCTCGATCAACTCTTCGAGGTCGTAATCATCGAAGGTTTTCAGCCCCAGCATATTGGGCTCGGCGGGGGTGTGGACGCTCCAGTCGGTGCGGAAACGCCGCTTACGCGCCTGGGTATAGTCCAAATCCGCTGCTTTGGGTCGGCGTTTAGCATTACGTTCGCGCACTTTCGCATACTCTTCGCGAATTTCCGTCACGTAGGCGGTTTTTTGGCTGGGCGCCAGCAATCGGCCCGCCACGCCCACGGCGCGGGAGGCATCGGTGACGTAAATCACCGGGTGTTCGTACTGGGGTTCAATTTTGACCGCGGTATGCGCTTTCGAGGTGGTCGCGCCGCCAATCAGCAGCGGTAGATCCATCCCACGACGCTGCATCTCTTTGGCCACGTGCACCATCTCGTCTAACGACGGGGTAATCAGCCCGGAAAGGCCAATGATGTCGGCGTTATGGTCTTTGGCGGCCTGTAAGATTTTATCTGCGGCGACCATCACGCCAAGATCGATCACTTCGTAGTTATTACACTGTAAGACCACGCCGACGATATTTTTACCGATGTCATGCACGTCGCCTTTGACCGTGGCCATGACAATTTTGCCTTTGGCCTTAGTCTCTTCGCTCTTCTCGGCTTCGATATAGGGAATCAAGTAAGCCACGGCCTGCTTCATTACCCGCGCCGATTTGACCACCTGGGGCAGAAACATCTTACCATCGCCGAACAGATCGCCGACCACGTTCATGCCGTCCATTAGCGGGCCTTCGATGACCTCAATGGGGCGCTCTGCCTCAGCGCGGGCCTGTTCGGTGTCATCTTCGATATGTACCGTAATGCCTTTCACCAGCGCATGCTGAATGCGCTTGTTAACTGGCCAACTGCGCCACTCCAGGTCTTCTTTCTTGGCCGCGCCGCTGCCGTCGCCTTTATATTTATCGGCAATATCCAGCAGCCGCTCGGTGCCATCGCTGCGCCGGTTGAGCACCACGTCTTCAACCGCTTCGCGTAGCTCGGCTGGCAGGTCGTCGTATACGGCGAGCTGGCCCGCATTGACAATACCCATAGTGAGGCCAGCGCGAATGGCGTGGTAAAGAAACGCCGAGTGAATCGCTTCGCGTACCGGGTTGTTACCGCGGAACGAGAACGAGACGTTAGACACGCCGCCGGAAATCATCGCATGGGGGAGGTTGTCGCGAATCCACTGTGTCGCTTCGATAAAATCGACCGCGTAGTTATTATGCTCTTCAATACCGGTAGCGATGGCAAAAATATTCGGATCAAAGATGATGTCTTCGGCAGGAAAGCCAATTTCATCGACCAGCAGCCGGTAAGCACGCTGGCAGATTTCGGTTTTGCGGGCAAAAGTATCGGCCTGGCCATCTTCATCAAACGCCATCACCACGATAGCCGCACCAAAGCGGCGGCACTTGGTTGCCTGTTCGCGGAAGGCATCTTCGCCTTCTTTAAGCGAGATGGAGTTCACCACCGCTTTGCCCTGAACGCACTTTAGGCCCGCTTCAATGATCTCCCACTTGGAGGAGTCGATCATAATCGGTACCCGGGCGATATCTGGCTCGCCGGCGATCAAGTTAAGGAAGCGCTCCATGGCTTCCTTGGACTCGAGCATGCCCTCGTCCATATTGATGTCGATAATCTGGGCGCCGTTCTCTACCTGCTCCAGTGCGACTTCCAAGGCGGTAGTGAAGTCCTCCTCCACAACCAAGCGTTTGAAGCGCGCCGAGCCGGTCACATTGGTACGCTCACCGACGTTGACAAACAGCGAGTCAGCTTGAATATTAAACGGTTCAAGCCCGGATAAGCGGCAGGCGTGGTTGCGCTCAGGAATTACCCGTGGCGCCATATCACGGACAGAATCGGCAATCGCGCGAATATGCTCGGGGGTTGAGCCACAGCAGCCGCCGATAATATTGACCAATCCGCTGGCGGCAAACTCGCTGACGATCTCGGACATTTCCTCGGGTGTTTGGTCGTACTCGCCAAATTCGTTGGGCAGGCCCGCATTGGGGTGCGCTGAAACAAAGGTATCAGCCTTGGTGGCGAGCTCTTCTAAATAGGGGCGCAATTCTTCGGCGCCCAAAGCACAGTTCAAACCCACCGACAGCGGCTGGGCGTGGCGTACCGAGTTCCAGAAAGCTTCAGTGGTTTGACCTGATAGGGTTCGCCCTGAGGCGTCGGTAATAGTGCCGGAGATCATTACCGGCAGGCGTTCGCCGCGATCATCGAACAGCTCTTCCAGGGCGTAGATCGCGGCCTTGGCGTTAAGCGTATCGAAAATGGTTTCGATCATGATCATATCGGCGCCGCCAGCGATAAGCGCCTCGGCGGCTTCGTAGTAATTCTCGCGCAGCTCGTCAAAGGTAACGTTACGCTTAGCCGGGTCGTTGACATCCGGCGATAGCGACGCGGTGCGCGAGGTGGGGCCTAACACACCGGCGACATAGCGGGGGATGCCGGTTTCGGCGGCCACTGCATCACACACCTCACGCGCCAGACGTGCCGACTCGCGGTTGAGTTCAACCACCAGCGGTTCCATGTCGTAATCAGACTGCGATAACTGGGTGCTATTAAAGGTGTTGGTCTCGATAATGTCCGCACCGGCCTCTAAGTAGTCGCGGTGAATACGCGTGACCACATCGGGACAGGTGAGTGCGAGCAGATCATTATTGCCTTTAAGATCCGAGGGCCAGTCGCGAAACCGCTCGCCACGAAAATCCTCCTCGCTCAACTGGGCGTTCTGCAGCATGGTGCCCATGCCACCGTCCAGAATCAGGATGCGCTCGGCAAGGCGTTGGGTGAGGGTTGCGATCAAAGCACTATCAGCCATGGCAGGGGGAGGTCTCCAGCGTCACAGTCGTCAAAGGGGATGTTGTTATCGTCGGAAAAGCAGCATCTGTCGTTTAGAGGCGCGTAATCATAGCAAAAGAGAGTACAAAAGGCGCCCTTTGAGGCCACTATGGGCAGTATTCAAAAAGCTAATTAATCAGGCAAACCAGCCACTGGGCTTAAATCAAGCAAAATAGTTGCCTGTTAAATAGTTTACTAAAATAGTCGGGATTGTGTCAGCGCGCGGTTTTGCTTACCATAGACACAAACGACATGTGAAGTGGCGCCGCCACTACCACGGGAGGAAGACAGCCCTCATGACTATGACTAGCGAAGCAGACGTACAAGTCGATACTCAAGGTATCGATATTACCGATAGTGCCCAGGCATATCTTGCGGAATTGCTTGAAAAGCAAAACGTGGAAGGTATTGCGGTGCGTATTTTTATTACCCAACCCGGCACTCCCTACGCGGAAACCTGCTTGGCCTATTGCCGTCCGGGTGAAGAAGAGCCTACCGATGTTCTAATAGAACTCGAGAAGATTAACGTCTATCTCGATAAGAACAGCCTGGCATTTATGGAAGAGGCGGTGGTGGACTTCAATGCCGACCGCATGGGTGGTCAGCTTACGATCAAGGCGCCCAACGCCAAGATGCCCAAGGTCAACGCCGATAGCCCGCTGGAAGACCGCGTTAATTACGTGCTTTACAGCGAGATCAACCCTGGGCTGGCAGCGCATGGGGGCGAAATTAAACTGGTCGAACTGACCGAAGAGCAATATGCCGTTCTGGCCTTTGGCGGTGGTTGCCAGGGGTGTGCGGCGGTTGATTTAACCCTGAAAGATGGTGTTGAAAAAACCTTGATGGAACGCATTCCGGAGCTTGCGGGTATTCGTGATGTGACCGATCATACCGACACGACCAACGCTTATTATCGCTAAGCTGCTTATACAGCACGGCAGTAAAGCCGTAATAGATTAGCTAAGCTAGATCTGAAATGGCCGCCTTATTTAAGGCGGCCATTTTTTTAGCTAACCCTTTATTGGTCAGTCATTTTTTGGCGGTTCTTGATTGGCTAGCGAGGCGGGCAGCTCGGTTAACTGTTGCTGTAGCGCTTCCATGCGGCTCCAGAGTTTTTCTTGCCATGCTTGCTGTCGCTGTTTTGCTTGCTCTGCGTGGTGTTGTGCTTGTTGCTCTAGCGCTGCCTGCGCCTCTGTTAACCGTTGGCTAAGTGTCCGGCTATTTTCTTCCAGGGTAGCGATTTGCTGCTCCCGCTCACTAAGTTGTTGTTCCCGCTCACCTGCTTTGAGCTGTAGTTCATGCAGGGCCTGCTGCTTGGTTTTAAGCTCTTGGCTTAACGACTCAATACGCTGTTTATCCTGCTGCAGACGCTTTTGATAGGCTTTCTCTTCCTGAGCGCGGTTTTGCTGCGCGGTATCCAGCAGCGCCATCAGCCTTCCCTCGGCCGCCTCATGGCGCTGTTCTTCTTGCGAAAGGCGTTGCTCCCAAGTGGCCTGCTGCTGGCTAAGCGCCGCCGCTTGGGCTTGATCGCGCTCTTCAGCCTCAAATGCTAACCGCTGCTTCGCCTCTTGCTGCTGCCTAACTTCCTGTTTTGCCTCTTCGGCTAGTTGTCGCCAATGGCTTTCGCCTGTTTGGCTGGCAGCTAATTCTCGATTCAACGTCCCCATGCGTTGCTCAATATGACGTAGATGCTCGGCAAGGGCGCTTTCGCGCTGCTCGGCGTTGGCTGCCTGTTGCTTAGCCTCTTCTGCGACCTGCTGGGCGGTTTCAACCTGACGGTTAGCTTCTTCGCGGTAGTGGAGTAGCGCCTGGTTGGCAACCTCCTGTGCTTCACGCCATAGGTCGCTTGCCATCGTTACCACGACTTCCGGCACTCCTTTTGGCGGTGGCACGTCGCGATTTTGCTCCCGCTCATTTCGCCATTGGCGGAAGTGATCACTAATCGTCGTAAAGCTCCCGGTGCCCAACACGTCGCGAATACGCTGCACGCTGGGGGTATCGCCGCGGGCTAGCAGGGCATCAATGGCTTGTTGAACATCGCTGTACTGAATGCCGTTACGGGCCATGCTGTCGTCCTTTACTGGCTCGCACTATGGCGAGTCGTGTTTGCCTGAATAAAACCGTTATTGTCGGGATTTATAGGCCAAAAGGCAATTATTACGTATTATGTAATACGTAAAATTATTTATCATGATAGGCATAAATTCAAGATTACCCGTATTATCTTGAATTTATACGGCTACAGCGGCAAACTTACACACAGGAATCGTCCCGATAGCGCTAAGAAAGGGTTCTATCAATGCCAGAGCTAACACACAGCCGAGTCGCGCCATTAACGCTTGAAAAAGCGCTAGCCAGGCAGTTAGATGGCCGAATTGACGCCCAAACCGATGCCCAGGCTGTCTCGGCATGGCTAGCTGAGTACGCAGATAGCCCGCAAACCTGGAAAGCCTATCGCCGTGAGGCAGAGCGGCTACTGCTCTGGTTGGCCAGCCTGGGACTCACGCTGGCCGATATTAATCGCGAAACCTTGCGCCAATTTGAGGATTTTCTTACCGATCCGCAGCCTATCGACCAGTGGATAGGGCCCTCGAAACCCCGCGCGCACCCAGCCTGGCGACCTTTTCGCGGTGCGCTATCGCCCGCCAGCCGTCGCCAGAGCCTGGTGATTCTGCAGGGTTTGTTTAGCTGGCTGGTTGAGGCGGGTTGGGTGAACCACAACCCGTTTCGCCTGATGCGCGACAAATCGCGACGCTTGAATAACCAAACGTCACGTATTGAGCGTTACCTGGAAAGCGATCTCTGGGCGTGGCTATGGGGATGGCTGAATCAGTCGATAGCAGCCGAAGAGGGCAGTCGTGCCCATTTTGAGCAGGCCCGGCGGCGCTTTATCTTTGGCTTTGCGTATCTACTGGCACCGCGCATTAGCGAGATGGCGGATGCGCGTATGGGGGATTTCCAGCGTAGCGAAGGTCGCTGGTGGTGGTCTGTGGTAGGCAAAGGAAGCAAGGTGGCCCGAATTCCGCTGCCGGACGATATGCTCGATTGTTTGGTTCAATGGCGGCTCATGCTGGGCCTACCTGAAAAACCAAGCCCGCTGGAGAGTGGGGCACCGACACTGCGCGCCTTGGATGGACAACGCGGCTTAGGCCACAACCAGCTGTATCGGCTTATTCGAGCAACGTTTCAGCAGGCAGCCCAGGCGCTTGAAGACGCTGGTGGGCTTCCCGAGCAGGTGGTCACATTACGTCAGGCAACCCCGCACTGGCTGCGGCATACTTCGATAACCCACCAGGCTCAATCGGGCATTAGTTTACGCCACCTAGCAGAGAGTGCTCGCCATGCTCGCCTGGACACCACCTCCCGCTATCTGCATACCGAAGATAACGAGTGGCATAGCGAGCAGCAGCGGCATCGTTTAAACCGTTTGCACGACAATTCATGCTCTGACGACTCCCTCAAGCCGCCACTGAACCGTTATAATGGGCACAATTTATAATATCGTCATCGCACACGACCGCTACCTTTATAGAAGGACATATTATGAGCACTTCCGACGCCGAGCAGGCTCAGCAAGAGCTGATCGAAGATTTCGAGATATTCGATAACTGGATGGATCGCTACCAATACATTATTGATATGGGCAAGCAGCTCCCAGACTTCCCCGACACGTGGAAAACCGAAGAATTTAAAATCCAGGGCTGTCAGTCCAACGTATGGATGCATCACGAAGAGGAGGGCGACAAACTGGTGTTCAAAGCGACCTCTGATGCCGCTATTGTGTCAGGGCTTATTGCGCTATTGCTGCGTATTTACAGCGAGCGCAGTGCGGCTGAAATTCGCGCTACCGAGCCACACTTTTTGGCGGACTTAGGCTTGGATAAACACCTTTCACCCACGCGCAGCAACGGCCTTCACGCTATGCTGGAAAGAATTTATCAGGTTGCCCAACAAAAATAACCACCCAAGACCAGGGCACTTAAACCTAGTCTGAGTGACGCTCACGGCAGGAGGGGCGAGACTCCTCTTCGTCTTCACGGCAGAGCTGCTCGCTGCGGCCACCGGGTACCGGGTCCATGCCGCCGGGGTTCCCCGGATGACACTTAACGATTCGCCTGATGGCCATCCAGCCGCCTTTTATCGGCCCATGCACCTGAATCGCCTCAATGGTGTAAGACGAACAGCTCGGCCAGAAGCGGCAGCGAGGGCCTAACAGCGGGCTGAGCGTGTACTGGTAGACACGTACACAGCCAATCATCACCTTCATCAATACCCAACGCGGGCCTGAATACAGTGCTGAACGCAAGCGAGCAATAACCGAGGGATTCATGACTAGGTAGAGGGATTTTTAGCGTAGAGCTCGTCAGGGTCGATCAACGGCTGGCTGGTAATCGACGCACGTTTATCATCAACGGCGATATAGAAACAGCTGCGCCGACCGGTGTGACAAGCAGGGCCCGTTTGCTCGACTTGCAGAAGAAGCGTGTCGCCATCGCAATCAAGAGCCGCTGAGATTAGCTGTTGTTGCTGCCCCGATGACTCGCCTTTGCGCCACAGCTTTCCCCGCGAGCGTGAGTAGTAACAGACGCGATGGGTGGTTAATGTTTCTTCCAATGCTTGGCGATTCATCCACGCCATCATGAGCACTTCTTTTGAGTCATGCTGCTGGGCAATGGCAGGAATCAGGCCATCAGCATTAAAGCGTACAGCCGCGAGTAGGGTAGTCACAGCAGGGAGGCTATCGCCAGGGGTAGCACGCTCCAGCTGCTTAAATAGGTCATTGGGGGCGACTTGATCAAAACGGGACATAAAAAATACTCGTTAGCTGTTCGACACGCTAGTTACTCAACAAGCGGGTCACTCGACAAATTAGCTGTTCGGCAGTCTTCGCAGAGCCCTTGTAGCTCGATGGTTTGCCGCTCAACGTTAAACCCGCGATAGTTGGCCATTGCGGCTAACTGATCACTGATTTCGTCTAAATGCAGTTCTTCAACGTAGCCGCAGTGACGGCAGATGAGCAATTGGAAGCCGTGGGCATGTTCGGGGCAGGCGCACGCGACGTAAGCGTTAAGCGATTCAATCCGGTGCACCAGCCCTTGGTCAATCAAAAACTCAAGCGCCCGATAAATTGTCGGGGGTCGCGCCGCTGCGTGTTCAGTGGAAAGTTTATCCAGCAGATCATAAGCTTTCAGACCGCCACCATTTTCGGCAATCATTTCCAATACGCGCCGACGAATGGGGGTAAATCTAACGCCGCGGAGCTGGCATTGCGATTCCGCCTGTTGAACTAGTGTATTTGTTTGGCTCATGGGTAACTCATTGAACGTGGTCGGCTTATGCTCGTGCTAGGCCTGGTGTCTACTGGCATCAGTCTACGCGCTGACGGAGGAGGCGTCAGGGGTTTCTACCAGCTCACTCTGACGAGCAAAATGGTGCTGGGCAAACGCCACGCGCTCCTTCGCTGGCACACCATCCGGCTGACGTTCAATAAGATCCAGGCGGCGGCGCAAACCTTCACCATTGGTCATTTGAATGGCGAGACCGGGGCGTGCGTTGAGCTCGAGCAGCATTGGGCCATGCTTGCGGTCAAGCACCATATCAGTACCCAGATAGCCTAAACCAGTCATTTCATAACAGCCCGCCGCCAAGTTGAGCAGCGTCTCCCACTGCGGCACGACCAAGCTTGCTAGGTCGTGCCCAGTATCCGGATGGATGAAACAGGGCCGGTCAAATTGAACCGCGCGCAGGGCGGCACCGGTGGCAATATTCAAACCAACGCCCACTGCACCCTGATGCAAATTAGCCTTGCCATCAGAGGCAGCAGTAGAGAGACGCATCATTGCCATCACGGGGTAGCCCTTGAAGATAATCACCCGAATATCAGGAACACCTTCGTAAGTGTAGTCCATCAGGCTTTCGTCAAAGTTAATCAGCGTTTCAATCACCGCCACATCGGGCGAGCCACCCAGTGAGTAGAGCCCGGACAGAATATTGGAAACGTGACGCTCAACGTCGGTGATCGACAGCTTTACACCGCTGGGTTTGATAAAGGTATTTTCGGCTACATTTTCAATGACCAAAATACCCTTACCGCCGCTTCCCTTAGCGGGCTTGATAACAAAGCCATTGTGCCCTGCCAGCATTGCTCCAATGTGTTTAACGCCAAACTGAGTGGTCACCGTTCCAATCAGCTCAGGTGAGGTAATCCCGTACTGCTGAGCCAGCAACTTGGTTTTAAGCTTGTCATCCACCAGGGGGTAAAGCCGACGCTTGTTATAGCGTCCAATATAGCGAATATTGCGCCGGTTCATGCCAATAATGCCTTTATCACGCAGTCGGCTTGGCCAGGTCCAATTTTTAAACCAATTCATGAGGGTTTCTCATCATCAGTGATTGGCTTAAAACGGCGCAGCTCAAGCAGGCGATAACCGGTGTAATTGCCCAGCAGCAGGATAAACGCCATCAAAATCAGCTGAACCCCCAGAAAGTTAAAAGTGACATGGCGTACCCAGGGATTATTCATCGCCAAATAGGCGAGAACAGCGGTGATCAAGCTGCCGCCGCCTTGAATCAATACCTGTTTAGGACCTTCCTCTTCCCATAGGATAGACATCCGTTCAATCGTCCAGGCAAGGATAATCATCGGGAAGAAGGTGATCGTTAACCCGGCGCTTAGCCCCATGCGGTAGGCCAGGACGGTAAACAAAGCGATAATGGCGATCACCGTAATAATTACCGCCGACACTCTGGCCACTAATAGCAGGTTCAAGTATGAGAGATAGTTACGGATAATCAGACCCATGGCAACGATAAGCAGAAAGCCAATCAAGCCGGTTGGCAAGGTGGTTTGAATAAAGGCGAGGGCGATCAACACCGGCATAAAAGTACCCGAGGTCTTGATGCCAACCAGCACGCGTAACAACACCACCATCAAGGCGCCAATGGGAATCAGCAGGATAGTCTGAAACAGCGCTTGCTCTTCCAAGGGCAGGCTGTGAATGGAGAAATTCAGCAGCGTGTCTTCTGAGTAATGATTGCGCACCGCAGCTGAAGCCGGCTGATTATGGGTCATCATGGAGAAAGTCACCCGAGAATTGGTGCCCCCCTGAACTTCCAACACAGCTCGGCCGCCGGTTTCCCAAAGCAGTAGGTTATCAGGTTTGCCTTGCTCGCCCGTTAATGGGTTAAAAATCGACCATTCTTCGCCGGATTCGTCAAACACCTGGATCCAGCTACTCAGCGTTTGGCGACGGCGCCCATCTTCCAGTAGCAGGCCGCTCACTCCACGCGCTAAAACGCCCGCCTGGTTTAAAAGGCGTACCACCAACGCCGAAGGCTCTTCTTGCGATAGCAGTAGACGGGCATTTTCAGACTGACGCTCGCCGTTAACATCGCGAATCAACTCGCGGGCGAAGGTAGCATTACTGGCACTGGTCGCCCAGGCTTGTTCGATTAGTTGGCTTGCCGCCGTATCATAAGGACTTTCCCAAGGCGTGATGACGGGCATCTCGGGCGGGCTTTGCACCGGCTTGCGGGCATCTTGTAATACTAGCATTTGCACCGAGTAATACAGCTGCTGACTGCCCGTTGCCTCGCGAATCGTCCATTGTGCCGTGCGGCCTAATTCATCAGATTGATAGGCGAGCCCATAGCCTGAGGAAGCCGTGTTCTCGGTTAACACACGATAGCCCGCTTGGTGAGATGGCAACGCCATGTCGACTTGGACAGGCCCCCCTTGCGCCACAAAGT
Organism: Halovibrio sp. HP20-59; assembly: GCF_033052795.2. Lineage (NCBI taxonomy): Bacteria > Pseudomonadati > Pseudomonadota > Gammaproteobacteria > Oceanospirillales > Halomonadaceae > Halovibrio > Halovibrio sp. HP20-59. The sequence continues at coordinate 253,190 of NZ_JAWJUW020000002.1, read as the reverse complement.
TGATACCAGCCTCAATCTCCCAAACTTGACGCTGCTCACCGGGTAACCATGGGATTTCAAATTGCACATGGCGATGTACACTGGTGGCAATACCCACCAACAATAGCAGGCCGACAATAATATAAAACATTAACCGTGACATGGAGATTCCTTTCTGCGTCAGGGCAATTATATGACCTGAATGGTGCTTATCTTATACGGTGGCCTTATCACCCGAGGGGAGGGCCGCTACTCTTCGCTATCGTCTTGATCAGCTGCTTCGTCTTCATCCGCTTGGTCAGCTGGCTCTCCGCCGGGAAATTCGGGGCGATCGTGTAAATAGGTATCTGCCACATCAATCAACGCGATATCTAGTAAAAAACGTCTACCGAGCAACACTGGGTATTCTAGGTGGGAGCGATCATTAAGCGTGAATTCGACATTTTCGCGTATAGGGCCTAATGTCATCAGTAAGGATATGACCGGGCGCGATTCTTCCCCGGATGCCTGTAAAATACGTACGCGACGCACGATAGGCGCTTCCACCCATTTACCGCGGACCGAATCAACCGCCACATCGTCTTTATTAAGTGCTAGCTTGAAACGCACCCAATTTTCGCCGTCTCGCTCGAAAGGGGTTATCTCAGACGCCGTTAGCGACGAGGTGTTAGCGCCGGAATCGATACGTGCTTGAAGGTAGGTGCCAATGCTCGGCAGGCCAACCCATTCGCTGCGGCCTAATAGCGTTTTGTTCGTCAGCGTTTTATCCACTTGACACTCTTCGCGGATAATAACCGGTTCTTCACCTTGCGCTTCTAATTGCTGCACATCCTGGCGTAGGTTGCGCAATAGGCTGCCGACTTCACGCACATCAGCGGTTAATAACTGTTGTTGGTCGAGTTGGCGAGCCTCCCATTCAGAATGAGTGGCACATTGCTGACCTAACTGGCTTTCTAATTCAAGGATACGCGAATTGAATGACGCTTCACTTAACGGCGGGGGATTATTGGATTCTGGCTGGGTTACCGCGCAGCCGGCGATCGAAATCGACAAGCCAGCTATTAGCCACAAAATACCTGGGCGCATAACGAGAGATATCCTTGGGCAATAAGTGAGAGGATGATAAGGAGAAGCAAGACGAGTGTCCAACGTCATCAATGTATTCCGGTCTTCATTTTATTGTATTTAACATAATATATATTATGCGAACCGACTTGATCAGTGGCATTTACGTGGACTTAGCGAACTCTAGCTTAGCTACTTCATGCTGGACCAGTTAAACTGCAGCTGTACAAACATTAATTCCAATATAGGTAATGCGCCATGATGAAATCCTTACGGTTTGGCCTTTTCAGCCTACTTTTCTTGTTAGCTGGCTGCACCAGCGTCGACATAGAGGACTACGCTAATGATGAACCTCGTCTGGATATCGTCGAGTACTTTGCCGGCACCACTCGAGCCTGGGGCATGGTGCAGGATTACACTGGCGAGGTACAGCGCCGGTTCACGGTAGATATCCAAGGGCGCTACGAAGACGATACGCTAACCCTTGATGAGTCATTCGTATTTTCAGATGGTGAAACCGATCGGCGGGTTTGGACTTTTGAGCGTGTCGACGAGCACCGCTGGATTGGCACCGCCAGCGATGTCGAAGGTCAAGTGGACGCACGCCAATACGGCCATGCTTTTCACATGCGTTACCCGTTAGAGATCGACATTGATGGCCGTCTGATCTCATTTACCATGGATGACTGGATGTACCTTCAGCCAGACGGCCGCTTGATCAATCGCACCGCTATGCGCAAGTTCGGCATCACGCTTGGCGAAATCACCCTTGTCTTTGATAATAATTAGTATTCAGTGTTGGGAGATAGTCGTCAATCACCGACTAAAAAGCAGCCCGCTTTTCAGCAAGGCTGCGTTTGACTTAGACAAGCCTATATCAAGCTTAATCTTAGCTTAAATATTTAGCATTTAATCTAAGCTCGGTTAGTCTTGCGATGCAGCGTAGGAACCATCTTCCTGGTGGACTTCATTGCCGGTAATGGGTGGCGTAAAGACACACGCTAGATGCATGGTTTTGTGGGCACGCAGCAAGTGCTCATCGTGCTGGTCTAGAATATAGATATCGCCTGGCTTAATCGGCCATATTTTGCCATCGGCAAGTGTTTCCACCTCACCCTCGCCTTCGATGCAATAAACAGACTCATAATGATGCTTATAGTGAATATGCGTTTCGGTGCCTTCAAAGATACGGGTGATATGAAAGGAGAATTTACCGCCGTCGCTTGCGAGTACTAGGCGTGTACTATCCCAGTTGCCACTTTCAGCCGTCACCAAGCGTTCAGTCTGGCGTGCTTCTTCGATATTACGAACGATCATAGGAATACTCCATTTTTCAAAGGCTGGCGAACACCAGCCACTATAGTCCTAACTGAAGACACATACATTGTTAATGGTCTTACGCTTTAGCGTAACGCTAAATCACTCGTTTACAACTGCTTTGACACACATCTCAAGAATGTCGAGGCCTTCAAGCAGATCTTCATCACTGATCGTCAGCGGGCAAAGACACTTAACCACCTCGCCATCCTGGCCGCTGGTTTCAATCACTAAGCCATGCTCGAATGCTTTGCTGGTGATTTTGTCGGCAATATCACCCGAGACAACGTCAATGCCACGCATTAAGCCTCGGCCGCGCTCAGTCGCAGGCATTCCGTTCTCAGTTAACAGTGTAGCTAATTGCTGAAAACGCTCTTCAACGATACGCCCTTTACGCTGAACGTCACGTTCAAAGGTGTCGTTGCTCCAGTATTTTTTCAGCGCAGCGGTGGCCGTGACCATGGCTAGGCTGAAGCCACGAAACGTACCGTTATATTGACCCGGCTTCCACTTATCGAGTTCCGGACGCATCAAAACATGAGCAAACGGCAGTCCAAAACCAGACAGCGATTTAGAATTGGTGATAATGTCGGGCGTAATGCCTGCGTGCTCGAAGCTGAAAAATTTACCCGTACGGCCGCAGCCTGCTTGAATATCATCAACAATTAACAAGATATCATGAGCACGGCAGATGCTTTCCAAGCGCTTTAGCCAATCCAGGCCAGCCACGTTGATTCCGCCCTCGCCTTGCACCGTTTCTATAATAACGCCCGCGGGAACGTCGAGGCCGCCTGATTTATCACCCAGGAGTTTTTCAAAATAATCCAGGGTATCAGTGTGTTCCCCCATATAACCATCATAGGGCAGGAAGCTTGCACCCTGAGTCGGTATACCCCCCGTCGCCTCGCGGAATTTGCGATTACCGGTCGTCGCTAGTGCCCCCATCGTGACACCGTGGAAACCATTGGTGAAAGTCACAATGTTGTGACGACCTTTGGCAACACGGGCCAAACGGATAGCGGCCTCTACCGCATTGGTACCGGTTGGGCCAGGCAGATGCACTTTATAATCAAGGCCGCGTGGCTTGAAGATGATTTGTTCGAGTGTATCTAAGTAATCCCGCTTCGCGTTGGTCCACATATCAAGGCCGTGAACGACACCATCTGTCTCTAGGTAGTCGATCATGGCCTGTTTCATGTGCGGATTATTATGCCCATAGTTCAAAGTGCCTGCACCCGCGAGGAAATCAATGTACTCACGGCCATTCTCATCGGTCAGGCGTGCGTTTTTCGCTTTGGTAAACACCACCGGAAATGAACGAGAATAAGTACGTACATTGGATTCCATGCGTTCGAGCGTTTGGGTCTGCATTAGCAACCTCCTTAGTTGATCATTTCACCTTGAGGACAGATGGGAAACGGGTGGTTATAAACACCGTTTAGAGACGGTCTGTTTGGAAAGGACCAATACGCACCAGGTTTTCCGGGTCATGCTCGCCACCGAGCTGTTCGGTAGAAAAGTATTCGCGGCTATTAAGCGGCGCATGCCATCGAGCCGCTAGGCGACGAAACAAACCCCAAGAAGCTTGATTATCAGGCGTGATGGTAGTTTCCAGATGATGCACTTCGTCTAGCTCGGGACGCGACATAATCGCCTCGACTAAGCGACGTGCAAGCCCCGTTCCTCGGGCTTTTTCTCCCACAGCCACCTGCCATAAAAAGTAGGTATCGGGGGCATTGTCTTTGACATAGCCAGACACGAAACCGACCACCTCACCTTCTTCGTTAGTGGCCACCGCGCAGGTATCTCGAAACTGTGTGGCCAGCAATAAGTAGGCATAGGCGGAATTTACGTCCAGCGGCGGGCAGGCTTTAATTAGCTCGTAGACACCCCAGCCATCTTCAGCGTTGGGTTTGCGAATGAAAAGCGGCATCTCTGCATGGCCTACCACGGCATCTGCGACAGTCGGCCTCGCGAGGTCTGCAGAGGGAGTAAAAGGTGTCGTCGGCGTACTCATAGTTATGCTTCGCTGTAGCGAATTTGAAGATCATTATAACAGCTGATTATGAGCAATTCAAAAGCCATATTATTCTCCTCGCTAGTTTCCATAATTTATCGTTATGACTAAGAAGGCACCGGACGCCGTACCCATTTGGCGTCTGCGTAGTGCCTTTTGAGTAGTGTCTTTAGAATAGCCAACAAAAATGAGCGCGCCAGTTGGCGCGCCCCGCTAAACCGCTTTGTCCTACACATGCATAAGGTTTGATAGATAAAGTTGCTTGGTGGGATAGCACGGATTTAAACCGGAAGTTAAAAGCGTGTTGGCGTTCGCAGCGTCACGAATTCCTCCGCACCAGTGGGGTGAATACCCACAGTGCGATCAAAATCTTGTTTAGTAAGTCCTGCGCGCACCGCAATTGCTATCCCCTGGATGATTTCTCCCGCCTCTTCACCGACCATATGGGCGCCCACTACGACATCGGTTTCATCGTCCACCACCAGCTTCATCAAGGTTCGCTCGTGGCTACCGGAAAGGGTGTGCTTCATGGCTCGAAAGTCAGTGCTATACACCCGAATACGGGTGAACTTTTCCCGTGCTGCCTCTTCAGAAAGGCCTACAGTGCCAATATTAGGGTGACAAAAAACAGCCGTGGGAATCGTCGTGTAATCTAGCGGCTGTGGCGTTGTATCGGTGAAGTGATAGTCAACCAGTTGCATGGCCTCTGCTATCGCCAGCGGCGTTAATTCGGGTCCAGCGGTCAAGTCACCTAACGCAAGAACCGACGGCAGCGCTGTTTCAAAGCGCTCGTTAACGGGAATTTTGCCCTTTTCGTCCAGCCCTAGCCCCAGGCTATCGAGCCCCAAACTACTGATATTGGCTTTGCGCCCAGTGGCAGCCAGGACGACATCAACTTCAAGTACGTCTCCATTGGTAAGATAGACCTTGTAGGCGTCTTGGCTGGCTTCAATGCGCTTAATGTTGGTGTTGAAGTGCACATTGACGCCCTTTCGTTCCATTTCCGCACAGGTAAACTCGCGCACCTGCTGATCGAAGCCTTTTAAAAACAGCTCGCCTCGATAGATAAGGTGCGTTTCGCTGCCTAACCCGTTAAAAATGCTCGAAAACTCCACCGCAATATAGCCACCGCCCAGCACCAAAAACCGTTTCGGGAAGGTGTCGAGATCAAAAATCTGATTTGAATCGAGCGCGTATTCGCTACCGGGGAAATCGGGCACCCATGGCCACCCACCGGTAGCCAATACTATTTTCTGCGCGGTGAGCGGTATATCGCCATGTTCACCGTTTAGCATCACCGTGTGACCATCAATCAAGCGTGCGCGGGCGTTAAATAACGTGACGCCCGCGCCTTCTAGCATGCGTTGATAAATACCGTTAAGGCGTTTTATTTCGCTGATTTTATTGTCACGCAGCGTTGCCCAATCAAAACTGGCCGTGCCAGGCAGCTGCCAGCCAAAGCCGCCCGCATGGTTAAAACTGTCACGAAAATGCGCCGCGTAGGAATAGAGTTTTTTGGGCACGCAACCCACGTTGACACAGGTGCCACCCAAGTAGCGATCTTCGGCAATCGCTACCTTCGCGCCGTTTGCTGCAGCCATCCGTGCGGTACGCACGCCACCTGAACCTGCGCCAATCACTATCAGGTCATATTCGTATTCAGAAACGTCTGCCATCATTGACTCCTGGCGTTAATATTTGTGGGCGTTAATATTCGTGCCACCTGATCGACCAACCCGAGTTGACCCGGCTGTCAGTGAGGGTTAAAACCACTGGCGACTACTTTATGCTGTCGAACGCTACATACGCAGCTTGACGGCCACCGACTTAACAAGATTGGAGATTCTATGTCCGACCCCATTGCGACGTTATTGGACAACAACCGTGCCTGGGCTGAACGCATGTGCGAAGAGGATCCTGATTACTTCAAGCGCCTCTCCAATCAACAAAATCCCGATTATTTATGGATTGGCTGTTCAGATAGCCGTGTGCCAGCTAACCAGATTATTGCACTTCCTCCTGGGGAGGTTTTTGTACATCGCAATGTGGCCAATTTACTCCACCACACCGATATGAACGCGCTCTCGGTGGTTCAATTTGCGGTGGATGTTCTCAAAGTCAGTCATATCATGATTGTAGGCCACTATGGGTGCGGAGGTATTAAGGCAGCCATGACCGGCGGCGAATGCGGTGTCGTCGATTATTGGCTGCATTCGGTGCGCGAACAGTACAACCACCACCGCGATTCGCTGGACCATTTGCCTATGGAAGAGCAAATAGACCGTATGTGCGAACTCAACGTCAAAGCGCAGGTAAATAGCCTTTGCCGTACTAAAATTTTGCAGCGCGCTTGGCAGCGGGGCCAGAAAATCTCCGTACACGGCTGGGTCTATGGGTTAAGCGACGGCCGTGTCAAAGACCTTAATTGCACCATTACCGGCTTGGACCAAGTGGAAACGCTTTACCGCATTGATCGTCTCCAAAAAGACGATTAAGTCGCTTCTTCATCGCGCTTGCCATGACACTAATCGTAACGGTAGGCGCGATGACAGCTTTTGCAACTTCTCCCCACCTCTGCAAGAGCCCGGGCTGCCGCTCGGTAATCCGCTTGATCGGTAGCCTTGATCAAGGTGTCCACCTTGCCTTCAAGGTCGCGAAATCCGGCGACGAAATCACCCCACTCTTCCCAGATATCAGCCCGCGCTTCAGAGCCGCTGCCATGCGTTCCGGTGATAAAAGCAGGCAGTAAGTTGCTGGCACTGGCACGCTCCTTCAGCTCGGAAAGCCGTGGTGCAGCCGCTGCGGCGTCTTGGTTGTTGACCAGGTCAAAGCGCAGCTGACGGACTAGGCTCTCAATATCTTTGAGCTCTTCGCGACGCCAGACCACTGCTTCACGCTCACTGGTAAAGTTAGTGTCGTCAACCGACTCAGGCATCGCCACGGCCGAGTCGTCGGCCCACGCGCCCGAGCCACCTAGCGAGAGCAATAGTGCGACAGTGAAGGCGCCGCTTTGAAAAACCGCTAAGCGTTGCGGCCGCCGCTTTGAATTACGCTTCATATTGACATCCTGTGGGTGGTTTGGCGCTTAAGCCCGGTTGGCTGTTTAACCGATGGGGCATGTAACGCCTGTCCCTTTCAACCCGCAGTAGCCGTTAGGGTTTTTATCCAGGTATTGTTGATGATAGGCCTCGGCGTAATAGAACGTATCCAGCGGTTTAATCTCTGTGGTAATACGTCCCTTACCGGCTTTATCCAACGCCTGTTGAAACGCTTCTGCGCTGCGCTGCGCTGTCTCATATTGAGCTTGACTGGTAGTAAAAATAGCGGACCGGTACTGCGAGCCAATATCGTTACCCTGGCGGTTGCCCTGGGTCGGGTCGTGTTGTTCCCAAAACACCTGCAGCAGAGTTTCAAGGTCGGCCTGCTGGGGGTCATAGATGACTCTCACTACTTCGGTATGACCGGTACGTCCCGTGCACGTCTCTTCATAAGTGGGGTTCGGGGTTTCACCACCGGCATAACCAGCCGCCGTTACGTAAACGCCGGGCAATTGCCAGAACAGACGTTCAACGCCCCAAAAACAGCCCATACCCAGTACGATTTCCTCGTGACCGCTTGGGAAAGGCGGGTGTAGAGAGTGCCCGTTGATCGCATGTACTTCGCTAGTGCTGATAGGGGTTTCACGGCCCGGTAAAACGCGGTTAGCACTGTTAAATAGCGACATATCGCCCTCACTTATTGCTGCTCGAAAATTTCAGGATCACCTGAGATAGTAAACGAATAGATTAAATCTACCGCTTGGTTGGTTCCCGACACTGCCTGAAGGTAGAGGTTACGCCATAGCGTATAACGTAATGTTAGTTCTGCAATGGGGGAAAAAATTCCCACCCCATAACTAACCCGAATATCGTCGGTCAGTTGGCCGCTAACGGCGACTTGGCTTTCGTCGCCAGCGCCTGCGGTGTCCAGAGTTAGATCGTCAATACCAAACGCCTCGCCAATGGATCCTACCGCCCCACCTGTGCGCCCCAGCGACATGCCGATTAGCGCCGTTGTCAGGGCACTATCAATGCCCCCGCCGGAGGCATCGGGTGCACGCCCGCGTAGTAGGTAGGATAAGGCGCGCGATTCATTCATCGCCGGTTCAGAGAATACCCGCACATTAGGCTCTTCAGCACTGCCGGTCACACGTAGTCCCGCAATAACATCATCTTCGGTGACGTCGGGGTTACGTATCGCCTCGAAATCGAGTGTGGGCAGCCCCGGCGGGCCACTAAACAGCAGCTCGCCGCGACGGATAACAAGGTCTTGGCCAAACGCTTGAAAACGGCCTTCGACCAAGTTGACGTCGCCAAACAGCTGTAGCGCCCCATCTGTCTGACGAATTTCTAACGTGCCCCCCAAGCCTGACTCCAACCCGTAGGCGGCGATTTGCATATCCCGTCCAAGCGTTAAGGTCACTAATATATCCAGTTCCATACCGGAGGCAGCTAGTTCGTCGGCCGCACTGGGCCCATCAGCATTGACTGCCGCCTGTTGCGCTTCGCGTTCAGCCTGACGGTCATCGCGCTCGGTAATAATGACTTCATCGCCGCTGGGTGCGATGGCAGATGATGGCAGATCACCGATTTCAAGGCGTGCCCAGGGCACGTTAACATCCCCCCTGACTTGCAGCCTTTCAGGTGTCACACGCACGCGAATATCCGGCGCTGCTTCTAAACGGCCAAACTGCGGTAGTACAACCAGAAGAGGCTCTTGAAGAGCATTCAAATCAACGCCAATGCGCCACCCTTCGCCACTTGGCCAGTAGGCATCACCGGTTATATTTAAACGGCCGCGTTCGGCGGCGAGAAAACCGTTGATACTGCCCTCTTCCCCGTCAAAAGCGAATACCAACTCACCGTCTTGCACATCAACGGGAATATCCGGGCCATTGACACGAATACGGCGCAACCCCAGCTGACCCTGTAAATCAGGTTGGCTGGTAGTGCCAGCAATTTGAACACTGCCTGACAGGTCGCCTTCCAACCGGTCCATACCCACCAGCATAGGGCGATAGGGTGCCAACGAAACTTCATCAGCGCGTAGTTCACCGCTTAGGTCGCCTGCGCCGAGTGGGTCGTTGACCGACAGCGTTAAGCTCAATGCGCCCGCTTCGGCCAGTGCCAGCGCTACGCTGGCATCCGCCTGCGCCTGGTTAGCTTCAACCTGGGCGTCCAGATTGATCTCGGGAAGCTGGACCGACTGGCCGTAATCATTGACCGCTGTAATCGCAAGCTCACTCAAAATCTGCATATTGGCTTGCCATTGAGCACCGCCCTGACGCCAACTGGCATCGAGATCGGCCGTAGTATCGCCTGTTAACTGCCACTGTTCGGGCAGAAAAGGTTCCACCATTTCCATAGGCACTTCGCGTACCGATAGCACTGCATTGCCCTGTTGAGCGGAGGCGTTGATGGTTTCTTCGGAACAGATCAGCCCGCCCTGCTCACGGCGCAAGCAGAACGGTGACAGCCGCGCTTGACCATTGGTTAGGTTGTAGCGCAGGTCCAGCGGCGCTTCAAGGCGAATATCTCCCGCGTCAGAATCGACTTCCAGCGGTGTTATGCGAGCTTGATATAGCTGCTCCTGCTGGTCAAAACGGCCATTCAGGGAAAGCAACACACGGCTTAACACGGCATTGTCGGCCCCTTGGACGTCAAGTTTCAACTGGTGTTGGGAAAGACGGCCGACCAAGCTAGCCTCCACATCGGAAAGCGATTGACCGCCAGCGTTCAAATTTCCCAGTACCAGCTGAATATCGAGTTCAGGGTCGTCAATGCCTTGGACATCGGCGGCAAGTTCAAGCTGCTCAATACGATTTTCAGCGAAACGCAAACCATTACCCGATACATTGGCGCGCAGTTGTGGCTGATTCAAACTACCGCCCGCCTCTAACGTGCCGACAAGGGTGCCCGCCAAATCTTGTGAGAGGCTTTGTAGCTGGCGCAATGCGATATCCGCCTGCAACGACATGGCCTGCTCGCTGACTTGACCGGCAGCGGCTAAGCGATTATCGCCCTGGGTAAATACCAGCTTATCAATGTCCAGCTCTAGATTGCTGTTAGCGTCAAAGGCCGCTTGTAGGGTAAGAGGGTAATCGCGTAAGTCGCCCTCAATGGCAACGTTTGGCACGCTGACCGCCCACTGATCCTCTTGCTGGCGCACTGCAAAATCGATATCGCCATTTAAGTTACCGTTGAGTTGATCAACAAAGTGTCCAGGATCAAACTCATTCAACTTGACGTTGGCATCAATGCGTAACGGTGCTAACCAGTGAATGCTGCCTTCACTGCGTAGTGCGCTTTCGCCGACGGCGAGGGTAAGAGGCTGCCAGCTGAAATGCTCAAGGTCGCCCTCACCGCTTAAATCGACTTGGGTACGCGGTAGGCTGGGGCCTTCCACTGCCAACGCTAGCTGGGCACGGTAATCGCTAAGACTTCCGGATAGTTGCAACGCCAAGTCATCGACAATGTAAGGTTCCGTGGCGTTGCTATCAGACTGTGTCGCTTCTTCATCGCCCTGCTCTTCGCCCTCATTATGGGCTTCTGGGGCTGGCAGTGGCCACCGGACTTGATCGCTTTCTACGCTCAATTGAAATGGCAGCGTGGGTGATAGCGCATCGACTTGCCCACTTAGCGAAATATTCAACGGGCCGGAAGCATCCAGCTGCGCTTCAAGCGCATCTAAAGTCCCCGCAAGCTCCAGTACTAGCGTTTCGCTCCCTTGCTGCTGAAAAAGTTCAGGACGAATTTCCGGTAAGAAAAGCTCGACGCTTAAGCGGGCTTCTAATGGGTAGTTGCCACTCAGGGTTGCGTTTGCCGTTAGCTCAGCTTGAGCGTCCGGGGTGACGACGGAAAGCTCGGTTAACTCGACGTTGTTGTCGTTAGTTGAAACGCTTAGCCGCAAGCGCTCAACGCGGTATTCAGCGGCCCCTTCAAGACGAAAATCATCGAGGGTGAATTCAGGTATTTGAACATCTACCGGCAGCGTGATCTCCGGTAATTCAAGGCGGTCTCGTGACCTGAGGGTGTCCGCAAAGGATTCATCCGCCTGCTCGGTTGCTTCCTGTGGCGGATTAATGACGACACTAGCCGCATCAATCGCTTCGGCGTTGAGCCTTGTATTGCTATGTTGTGTTAACAGCACGCCTGGCGAAGGCGGTAAATACAGGCGAGGTTGAGCTAGATGTGTCGCTGACAAACGTACTTCTCGCCCTTCGGCCACCGCTCCTGAGCGTAACGAATGCCAGTTAACCTGGGTACCATCGGCCAGTCGCAGGCTCACATCGTCAAGCAACAGCGAACGTAACTCGATGGGGAATGGGAAACGAACCGAGAGCGGCGAACCATTCGACTCTGCAGGCGCTTGCTCCTGAGTTTGACTCGCCGCGCCTAGCCGAATATCAGCGCCCTCAACACGCAGGGTGTCGATGCATAACCTTCCTGACAGCACGCAGTCGTCTGCCCATTCAATTTCAAACGCTTCCACCGCAATGCGGGTGGCTCCCATTTCTAACTGGAAACCTTCAAGCTCAAAATGATCCAGCAAGGCACCTTCATACTGCGTATAGCTAAAAAAGTCGCGTTGCTCGCCCTGCGAGAGCAACACTCCCGTTCCCCAGGGCGACAGCGCAACCCCTAGGATTAGCGTCACAATCGCTAACAACCAGATCGGCAGTAGGACAACGAGGCGTATCAGACTCCATACCAATAGCCAAACGCGATATTTGGGAGACAGTGCATGGCGCTTTTCAGACCCAGATGTTTCAGTATATGACAAATCTATCCCCTAAAATTCCGGTCCGATGGAAAAGTGCAAACGCCAGTCTTCTTCGTCATCAAAGGGATGGGCGATGTCTAAGCGAATAGGCCCAACCGGCGATATCCATCGTACGCCAACCCCAGCGCCTGTTTTCAGCTCATTCGGGCCCCAGTTATCAAATGCGTCGCCATTATCGATAAAAGTGGCGCCCCACCAGTCACCGGTAAGGCGCCGCTGATATTCAAGCGTTGAGGTGAGCATTTGTTGCCCGCCCCGCAACCGCCCTTCCTCATTGCGCGGGGAAAGGCTCTCGTAGGAGTAGCCACGCACGCTATTGTCACCACCGGCAAAGAAACGCAGCGATGGGGGAAGTTTTGAAAAGTCGTCAGTTTCAATGGCGCCGATGCCTATACGCGCCAAAAACCGGTTGTTATTGCCGATAGTGCGAATCCATTCAGTGTCGGCGGTTAACCGCGTAAACTGTGCATCAGAGCCCCAGACTTTGTCTGAGTATTCCAAGGACAGCTGCTGGCGGTCTCCCCATAAAGGGAAACGTTGCGGTCGCGTGCGTGTGCGACTCCACTGAATGCCGGGATAGAAAATCCACACTTGATCGGCTTCCCCGCCCTGCTCAAAATCCTCGTAGGTCGTGCGGAAATAGACCGTTTGTACCCAGTCGTTATCGAATTGCCAGCGTCGAGCCAGTTCGATACTGCCCTCTAAAGATTGAGTATCGCTATCGTCGAGATTACGCACGCCATATTGAAGCCGGTAGCTATCGCGAAGCGGATCATCAAGTGGAACGTTATACACCCCCGTAAAGCGTTGCTCGGGAGCAGATAAATACAGGTCGTGGTTAAGGCTATGACCATAGCGGTTGATCCATGGCTGCTTCCAGCCAAAACGCAGGCGCGGGCCTACGTCGGTCGCGTAACCGATACCCACTTCAAACTGATGGCGATCCGCTGGCTCAACGCTAACATCAATGGGTAGCCGGTTATCATTTGACTTGTTCATGCTAAGCGCACTACTTAAAGCGGCACTGGAGATGCGCGGGCGCTCTGGCTGAGAAGCGGTTGCTTCAGTCCACCAGGGTGCACCGCCACCGGTCGGGGCGATAGTCAATTCCTGAGCCGTTTCAAGACGCGGGCGAACGGATACCGAGCTGAACCAGCCGGTTTCCGCAAGTCGTTGGTTGTATTCTGCCAATGACTCCGCTAGATAGGGGTCTCCGCTATCAAACGGCTGTATGCGCTGCAAACGATCTAGTTCGATATGACTGCCTGCGATGAGTGACCGACCAAATTTGTAACGGGGGCCGCTGTCAAAATCCATGTAGAGGCGCGCACTTTGCAGATAAGGGCGGACTTCCATTCGCCGGTCAGTAAATCCCCAGTCGAAATAGCCACGTTCAATGGCTAAACCAGTCAATTGGCCGCGCAGGCGATCCCAGGGAGCATGGCGTAACGCATCGCCTTCTTTGAGTGGAAAGTCGTCGACCGCTGCTTGAAAAGGTGGGTCGTTACTGGCATCGCCCGCCACGTTGATAGAGAGAATTTCGATTTCAATTTGCGGCCCTTGCTCAATTTCAAGCCGCACGCGCTCGCCGGAGGCACGTTCAACGGTGATTTCCGGTTCGTAATAGCCATAAACACGCATTGCTTCCCGGGTACGTCGGCGGATTTCGCCCTCTAAGCGCACCTCGGTATATTGTTCTGCGTCTATATTCTGCAAATACGCTTGAATATTGCTGCTGATTTCGTCGGCTACACCTTCAATCGTCGCATCAACTGCCCATGCGCCATGTGATACACATAAAAAAGGGAACGCGGCAAACAGTGTGCGGCCAGTGGCTGACGTCCATCGCCATTGTCTTTCCATACATACTTTCCTTCCTAACCTAAACCAGCGGCTTCATCACCCTACTCGTATCTAACGCAACATTTCTAGCTGAGCACTAAATGCCAGTTGGGCTTGTCGCACTTGGCGCACGTCGCTCTCGATCGCATTAAGGCGTTGTGTCCATTGTTGCTCTAATGTAGCTAGCGCTTCTTTTTGTTCCGCGGGCGCTTGTGCCTCGGCGACGGCTGTTTCCAGTTCATTAAAACGGCTATCCATCGCTTCTCTTTGCGCTGCCAGCTCTTCCTCCCAGCGGCGGCTAACGGTATCAATTTGACTCTCCATGGCGGAAAGCCGCTGGTCAGTTAACTGCTCCAAGTGAGCGACTTCTTCAACCAAGTTTTGACGCCCAGACATCCCCACTTGTTCCAGCGCATCAAGGGATTCACGCATTGCCGTCAGCTGACTGTCGCGTGAAGCTGCCTGTTCTCTCAGTTGGGTTAGCTGCTGCAACAGCGTATTAATCGAATCACTCGAGGCCATGTCTTCATTCATAGTCAGCAAGCTATACAGCTCTTCGCGGGTTTCAGCCAACGACATTGACAGCTGCTCTTGCTCTTGAAACAGCGTTGCCATCTGAGCTTGTACAAATGTTATCGTATCTTGTACGTCACTGTCATCCGCGTCTAGGCGCGCGTGAACGTTTGACACTTCGCCGCTGACCCGGTGAATCTCATTTAACAGCCGTTCACGTTCGTACCATAGCCCCGCCGCCGCCACGCCTAATAGCACTATGATGAATAGCAAACAGAGCCAAAGTGGCCATAGCGTCGGTCCTTTTCGGTGGCGCAAATGTTGCGCCGTCAAGCTTTGTTCCACATCGGGCACAATGCGAGAGGATGCGGTGGCGTCTGGCATGACATTTCCTTAATGAGTCTTCGGGTCGGCACGGCGGCCTATACCTCGGTAGATTAATCCACAACTGGCAACAAACTCGGGATCGTAAATATTGCGCCCGTCTAATATGAGTTTAGCGTTTAATAGCGAGCTGAGCCGGTGCCAGTCAGGGTTCCAATAGGTTTTCCATTCGGTGACCAACATCAATACATCAGCCCCTTCACAGGCTTGATAAGGGTCATAAGAATAAGTCTGAAGATCGTCACGCTCGCCTACCAAGGCGCGTAGCGCAGATACAGCTGCCGGATCATGCAGTTGCACTTTAACACCCTGTGCCCAAAGAGCCTCTAATAACGTCAATACCGGGGCATGGTCAATGCGCGCCGTGCCGGGTTTGAACGCAGCTCCCCAAATAGCCACCGTTTTGCCTGCCAGCTGGCCAGCAAAGTGCGACCATAATTTGCGAAACAGTGTCTCTTTTTTCTGCTCGTTAATATCCATCACCTGCTCAAGCAGCGCGGAGTAACGACCGCTTTGCAGTTGCACATCAGCCAGGCGCATCAAATCCCGCGAGAAGTTAGGCCCACCAAAACCACAGCCTGGATAAAGGTATTCGTACCCAATTCGCGAGTCGGCACCCATGCCTTGGCGGACATGCTCAACATCCACCCCTAGGGTATCAGCCAAACCGGCAATTTCATTCATATAGCTGATACGGGTGGCGAGCATGCCGTTAATCGCCAGCTTGGTGAGTTCCGCAGCCCGGCGCGGCATACATTGAAACACCTCACTGCGCCGATTAAACGCACGCAACAGTTCGCGAGTCACTCGCTCGCCGGTCGCGTCATCGCAACCCAGCAAGCGCTTGGTGGGGCGTGTAAATGAGTCCCAGGCACGGCCTTCTTCAAGGGTATCCGGAAGCGCGACACTGGTGTGCTGCTCCCCCACCAGGGCGTGCAAGCGCTCGGTTTCTCCCACCGGAAAGGTGGAATTATTGATCAGTACCATGCCGTGTTGGTCAGCTAGCAAAGGGTCTCCGAGCAATGCACTGGCAGCAGGGCGTTGCTCGGGCGATAGCGACAGCCAGATCACTTCGGGTATCGCCGCCTCTGCAAGCTTTTCAATCACCTGCAGCGTACCCTCCGTCAAGCCCTGTTCAAGATGTGCCATCAGTTGGGGCTCGCTACGTAACCAATCGACCTGGGCAAGGGTCGACCAGGGCGTGTCTTCGTGGGGTAGCCACTGGACTTGATGGCCTACCCAAGCCAACGCAGCCGCAGCCGTCGCCGCGCTCAATTCGCTACCGTAAAGTAACACCCGCATGGCTCACTCTCCTTGATGGTAACGGGATAGTAGAGCCTGGAAACCCTCACCAAACTCGGGGTGTCGCCGGGCATAGGCAAGCGTAGCTTCAAGATAACCCAGCGGCTGGCCGCAATCGTAGGTCGTGCCTTGCATGCGATAGGCCTGAACGCCCGACTGTTGGCGCAGCGTTTCCAGCGCATCGGTTAGCTGGATTTCGCCACCAGCACCGGGTGGTGTTGTTTCCAAAATGGAAAAAATATGGTTCGGTAGCGCATAACGCCCAATCACCGCTAGGTTAGAGGGCGCTTCCCCGCGCTCAGGTTTTTCTACCATGCCGTCTAGATCTGCCGATTCGTTCGCCGCCGGGGCTTCGCCAGACGGTGCCACAATGCCGTACTTTTCCACCTGCTCCCAGTCAACCTCTTCGACCATTAGCTGTGCCGTTTGCTGCTGATCGTACGCGGCCAACATACCCGCTAAGTCGGTTGCCTGATTGGCGCTATTATCTACCAAAACATCGGGCAACAGCACGGCAAAAGGTTCATCGTCACCAATGATGGGGCGCGCACACAAAACGGCATGACCTAGCCCTAACGGTACACCCTGGCGAATACTGATGATGCTAACGTTATCGGGCACCAGGTCGCGTATCATTGCTAACAGCTCATGCTTGCCTTTAGCTTCAAGGCTTGCCTCTAATTCTGCGTGGGTGTCAAAGTGGTTTTCGATAGCATTTTTGTTGCTACTGGTGACCAGAACGATTTCACGAATACCAGCGGCAATCGCCTCTTCAACGACATATTGAATGACCGGTCTATCGACGATCGTAATCATCTCCTTGGGAATAGCCTTCGATGCCGGCAAGCAGCGGGTGCCAAACCCGGCGACAGGTAATACGGCTTTACGAATCATAGAAAGGTCCTTTTTATGCGTTCCGATACAGGTCATGCGTTCCGACACAGGAGTGGTTAGAATGTCCATAATACTGAAGGCGTGAGTGGATACCACCTCGCTAATGGATAATGGCGAGGGTTACCCGGACACATTCCGCTCAATGCCCAATGACAACTGGAGCCATAATATGCAAGCAACACCACAGGATAGCACTGCTAAACACTATCAAGGCAACGTTGATGCCGCGGAAGTCGCCAAATTTGAAGCGCTTGCTAGCCGCTGGTGGGACCCCCAGGGTGAATTTAAACCGCTGCATGAGATTAATCCCCTGCGTTTGGATTTTATTGATGCCCGCGCGGGCCTGGCAGGTAAAAAAGTGCTCGACGTCGGCTGTGGCGGCGGCATTTTGAGCGAGTCGATGGCCCATCGTGGAACTAAGGTCACCGGCATTGATCTAGGCGAAGCGCCATTAGCGGTTGCTCGACTACACGCGGAAGAACGCGACGTTAGCGTTGATTATCAACATATCAGCGTCGAAGCGTTGGCGGCTCAACAGCCGGGTTTTTATGATGTGGTGACCTGCATGGAAATGCTTGAACACGTGCCTGACCCCGCATCGGTCATTCGTGCCTGTAGCCAGTTGGTACGACCGGGTGGTCATGTGTTTTTCTCTACCCTGAATCGCACCGCAAAGGCCTACGCTTTCGCCATTTTAGGCGCTGAGTACGTGCTTAAACTGTTACCTCGGGGCACGCATCACTATGCGAAATTTATTCGCCCATCAGAAATGGCCGCCTGGTCTCGCGACAGTGGCTTAGAAGTGCGCGAACAAACAGGGCTTACCTATAACCCGCTAACCCGCCGCTACCGGTTGGTTAGCCATGATGTTTCGGTCAACTATATGATGTATTGCCGCAAAGTGAGCGATTAGATGCTGATGCAAGCGCCTCAAGCGATACTCTTTGATCTGGATGGCACGCTGGTTGATACCGCTCCAGACTTGGCCCAAGCCACCAATGCGCTACGCATTCACCACGGCTTAGCCCCATTGCCCTTTGAGGTAATTCGTCGTCAGGTCTCTAATGGCGGCAATGCGCTGGTCACGCTGGCGCTGGGGATAGAAACCACCTCCGATGGGCATGCGGATGCACGTCAGTTCCTGCTCGATGCCTATGAGAAGGCCGTCGCTGTTCATAGCCGGGTTTTCTCGCCACTTGATGTGTGGCTCAAAGAGTGGCATCGCGATCAGCGGCCCTGGGGGATTGTGACTAATAAACCGCGCCGCTATACGCTACCGCTTTTAGACGCATTGGCGCTGCAGCCCGGTGCCCTGCTATGTGCCGATGATCTAAGCGTTAAAAAGCCCGCGCCCGAGCCGCTTTGGGAAGCGGCTCGGCGCCTAGGCGTCAAGCCCAATCAGTGCTGGTATATCGGTGATCATGCGCGGGATATCGAAGCGGCGGTAGCCGCAGGCATGACCGCCGTGGCGGTGGGTTATGGCTATATTAGCGAAGAGGATGACTACCAGCAGTGGCCTGCTGATCTATGGTTTGCAGAGTGTGCCGCACTTGTCGATGCTCTGGGTGAGTTTAAGCGCTAGAACATCAACCTAGAACACCGACAAAATGGGCACCGTGCTTATACCCGCGGCGGTTGAGCGTCTAGCTTTTCGCCGCTGGTGCCGGAACTGTCCGGGCCCATTAACCATAAATAGGTAGGCATAATGTCTTCCGGGGTGCGCAAAGTGAAGGGGTCTTCACCGGGAAAGGCGCTACGGCGCATTTGGGTACGCGTTGCGCCCGGATTGAGCGAATTGACACGAATATTGGACTGGTTCGCTAGCTCATCGGCTAACACGTCGACAAAGCCTTCGGTGGCAAACTTAGACACCGAGTAAGCGCCCCAATAGGCACGACCTTTGCGGCCAACGCTGGAAGATGTAAAGATCACCGAGGCGTCTTCAGATTGTTGCAGCAACGGCAGCAATGCCTGAGTCATCCAAATCGGGCCGTTGATATTAACCTGCATTACCTGTTGCCAAAGCTCGGGATTGTACTGGTCAAAGGGTGTGATACGCCCAAGCAAGCCCGCATTATGTAGCAAACCGTCTAGACGCCCGAACTCTTTATCCAGTGTTTCCGCCATGTCGTGAAAATCTTTGAGCGTAGCGCCTTCAAAGTTCAGCGGAAAAATGGCTGGCTGTGGTCCGCCCGCCGCTTCGATTTCATCGTAGACGCGTTCTAGCTTAGCAATGGTGCGCCCCAAGAGAATCACCGTGGCGCCGTGCTTGGCATAGCTCAACGCTGCTGCACGGCCAATACCGTCTCCTGCGCCGGTTACCAACACGACGCGATTTGCCAATAGGTTGGGCGCTGGTTGATAGTCGATCTTGCAGTTCATGCTAAGTCCTTGAAACAAAATTTAACCCGCTGATTGGCGTAAAAAGTCATTGGCAAGCCCTGCAGCACTGCTTTGCGGATAGTCGTCGCGCACTTGCTCTAGCAACTCTCGGCTGCGCTCCGCTTCACCTTGACGCGCTTTTACCAAGCCTAGTTTATAAATCGCATCGGGTACTTTACTGCTACTACTATATTCTTCAATAACACGACTGAATGCTTGATCTGCGGCCTCCAGCTCGTCTTCTGCAGAGTACAGCTCGCCTAGCCAATAATGGCCATTGGCCGTTAAGCTGGTATCCGGGTAGTCGCTAACAAACGCCTCAAAAGCTGCAATGGCATCCTCAAAACGCCGTGCCTGAACGTGGGCAAAGGCTGCTTGATAATCAGCTTGGGCCTCTTCGCTGACATTGCGACTGGAGGGTGCGTTAACTACTTCCTCGGCGGCTTCAGGCTCAACCGCTGGTGTCGACTGCTCGATCTGATTTGGGCCACTGCTCATTAACCGATCTTCAATATCAAGGTATTGCTGCTGCGATTGGCGGCGCAGCTGTTCCAACTGGTGGCGCAACTCTTCAATCTGGCCGCGCAACTGCTGGATTTCCTGCTGATGTTCTTGGACTTGATTAAACAGTACTAAATTTCCACTGGTTGCTTCCTCTCGCTGCGTCTGCTGATAGAAGCTGCTACCACTGGAAGAATTGTCGGAAAGGTCTTGTACGAACGGCTGTTGAGCCGCGGCTGATAGAGGCAATACGGACAGCGGGAGCACTAAGGCTCCCGCACCGCACAGCCTCTCAACGTAACGCTTGAGACTGTGATTCATGATGGCTCCATCGATGCAAAACGGCGTGCAGCGTTAGCCGCACGCCGCATTCATCAATCGTTAAATGCTTAATAGTTAAACACAACACGACGGTTCTGAGCGTAAGCGCTTTCGTCCTGACCATTAACAGCCGGACGCTCTTCACCGTAGCTAACCACGCTCATTTGCGAAGAAGAAACACCTTGGATATTCAGAAAACGCGCTACCGCATCGGCGCGACGCTCACCCAACGCCATATTGTATTCACGGGTACCCCGTTCATCGGTATGTCCGTGGAGAACCACTTGTGCATTCGGGTTGGCACGCAAATAGCGGGCATGAGCCATTACCACAGACTCATACTCGTTTTTAATCGTGTCGCGATCATAGTCAAAATAGATAGTGCGAACTTCGGGTATGCGTGAATCGGCTTGCTGGCTTGAACCTGAACCTGAGCCTGAACCAGTAGAAGAACCATATTGGCTACCGGTACCCGTGCCTGCGGTGCTGGAACCGGTCGTGCTGCCATCCTGGCTGCCGTACGAATCACCGTCCTGAGTTCCGCCGGTGCTGGAACAGCCAGCGATTACCACGATTGATAGCACTGCCACTAACGAGCGAGCCAACGGTTTAAGTTGCATAATCAGACTCCTTGCCTGAAAAACTAAAATTTCAATGTTAATCAATGATGTTGATTAGTTTAAGAAGGGGGACCACGCTGGATCACGGACATCGCCCTGTGCTGACGGCAGCCTAAACGAGGAGCGACCATCGGCAGAAACAGCACTTAGCACCCCATTTCCACCCTGTTGGGTAGCGAAGATTACCATGGTCCCGTTCGGCGCAACACTAGGTGATTCATCTCTTGTTGTTTCACTTAAAATCACCAAGCGGTCACCGCTTAAATCTTGCCTTGCCACCTGGTAGCCACGGCTAGAGCGATGGATTAGGAATACCTGCTCACCATCGGGTGAATAGCGGCCACGGGCATTATAATTACCGGTAAATGTCAGTCGCTCGGCCTCGCCCCCGTTTAGGGAATACTGGTAAAGCTGCGGACCACCACTGCGGTCAGAGGTAAACAGCAAACGTTGGCCATCGGGCGCCCAAGCGGGTTCGGTATCAATGCTGTTGTTATTGGTAATACGCTCTAATGAACGGCTGCCAATATCCATAATATAGATTTCAGGCTGACCATCTTTGGAAAGCGACATAGCGATGCGCCGACCATCTGGCGACCATGTCGGTGCGCCGTTGATACCCTCGAACGAGGTGGCTTGAACACGCTGCCCCGTTGCTACATTTTGTATGTAGATAGCCGGACGGCCAGATTCAAAGGACACATAGGCGAGCTTGCCACCATCGGGTGACCATGCTGGGGACATGATGGGTTGATCAGAGGTCAATACCTGTTCGCTGCGGCGACCGTCCGCATCGGCAACGTAGAGGCCAAACTGCATATTATCAGCGACCCCCTGAGCGGTTACGTAGGCAATTTTGGTTGAGAACGCACCGCGGATATCGGTAATCTCTTCAAAAATTTGATCGCTAATATAGTGAGCGGCACCGCGCAGATCATTGCCGCGCACGGTAACCGTCTCACCGACCATGCGACGCTGACCACTAATATCCATTAGCTCAAACTGCAGTTCAAAGCCGCCCTCGGTTTGTTCCGCTCTACCCACCACTAGATAGCGCACGTCCAGGGAACGCCAAGTGCCAAACTCAACGTCTTCAGACTGGCTAGGCTGCTCAAACATATCGCTACGCGCCAAAGGATCAAAATAGCCACTGCGTTCAAGGTCGTCTTGAACAATCTGTGCGATATCCTCGGGCATGCCGTTTGAACCGGCGAAGGGCACCACCCCTATAGGCAGCGCTTGATCGCTGCCGCGGGTAATTTCAATGGTTAGATTATTAGCACTCGCCAAACTGCTGATTAGCAGCAGCGCACAGAATAACCACACTTTGCTCAAGCTTTGCATCAGCGAACATCTCCCGGAGTAAATCGCAGATTAAACTGGCGTAAATTACGCTGCTGGTCGAGTGGCAAATCGCGTAATTCACCAAACGGTGCAGCATGTTCAACGGCCTGCATCACAGACCGATCAAAAGCACCATCGCCGCTTGAGGTCACAATCGACGTTGCCAGTACTTCACCTGACGGCCCTAGCCGTACCTGTAGCGTAGCACTCATCGAATCACTTGCCCCAGGCGGAATCACCCAGGCTTGCTCGACAGCACGGCGCACAATTGTGATAAAGCTATTGGCCACTTGCTCAGCCTGCTGGGCATTAGCAGCTGCTTCTGCTTCACCTGCCAGCTGGCGCTGCATGGCCGCTTCCGCGGCTTCTTCGGCCTCTCTTTGACGCTGAGCTTCTGCTTCACGACGCTGCTGTTCTTCAGCTTCGCGTTGTCTTTGTGCTTCCGCCTCACGCTCCCGCTGGGTTTCCTCTTGCTCGCGTAGTCTTTGTTCTTCGGCTTCCCGCTGGCGTTCAGCCTCTTCCTCATCACGGCGCTGTTGTTCGGTGGCCTCACGCTGACGTTCGGCTTCCTCCGCTTCTAGGCGCTGCTGCTCTTCGGCTTCGCGCTGGCGTTGTGCTTCTGCCTCTTCGCGTTGTTGCTGCTCGGCAGCTTCCTGCTGGCGGCGCGCCTCTTCCACTTCTCGCAGTTGCTCGGCGACCGCTTCGGCTTCAGCCTCGCGTTCAGCCGCTTCCTGCGCCTGTTGTTCGGCCAATTCTGCAGCTTCTTCCGCACGGCGCTGGGCCTCTGCTTCAGCCGCTTCACGAGCTTCTTCTAGGGCCTGCTGCGCTTCCGCTGCCTGCTGGGCTGCCTCATCTGCAGCTTGCTGCTCGGCGGCCTGCTGTTCGCTGGCTGATGGCTCCTCACTGGCTGCAGGTTCTTCCGGTGCCTCAGGCTCGGCTGGGGCTTCCGCGGGCGCGTTCATCGCCGCTTGTTGTTCCGTTGCCTGCTGAGCTTGGTCGGTGAACGTCTCGGTGCTCACCAATGTCGCTTGAACAATCGAGGAGCTATCCGGCTCTGCCGTGCGGCTGGGGAGGCTAATCAGGCTAAAAACGACAATCGCCGCATGCACGGCAATCGCCAAAATGGTCGGCCATTTATAGCCAACATCCTGGCGATCGCGAGAAGATTTTACTGCCATGTGCGCTTTACCCTTCCCCATCTTGCGACGGCTCAGAAAGCAGCCCTACGTTGGCTACCCCGGCACCTTGTAGGGTACTCATCAAGACCACAATCTGCCCGTACGGGACATTGCGGTCGCCACGCACCATCACTGGAGTACCCGGCCGGCGCTCTAGGATCGTTACCACACGCTGGGACATTTCATCCAGCGTGACAGCAGTAGAGTCCTCACCCAAGGTGATAAAGTACTCCCCTTCGCTGTCAACCGAGATGACAATCGGATCATTATCTTCCTGGCTATCAATGGGCTGAGAGGAGACTTGCGGCAAATCAACTTGTACGCCTTGCGTCAGCATCGGCGCGGTGATCATAAAGACCACCAGCAGTACCAGCATAATGTCGATGAAAGGAACCACATTGATTTCCGCCATCGGCTTGCTTTGACTACTACGATTGAATGGTCCTTGCATGGCGGTCTCCCTTAGCTCTCGCTCTGTTTGCCGTCACGACCTTGCAAATTGCGGTGCAGGATAGCGTGAAACTCCTCGGCAAAGTCTTCGTATTTACCCAGCAAACGAGATGAAGCATTCGACAAACGGTTATAGAAAATAACTGCGGGAATCGCCGCAAACAGACCCATGGCAGTGGCAATAAGCGCTTCGGCAATCCAGGGAGCGACCGTGGCTAGCGTGGCTTGCTGGGTGAGCGACAGCGCTTGGAAAGACCCCATAATGCCCCAAACGGTGCCAAATAGACCGATATACGGACTGGCCGACGCAACGGTGGCAAGAAAGACGAGGTGCTGCGTCAAACGGTCTTCTTCCCGCGACCACGCCACGCGCATACTGCGCTGGACGCCTTCTAAAATGGTGCCCGCATCACGTGTTTTGGGCATTAGGCGGTTAAATTCACGAAAGCCTGATTGAAAAATGTGCTCGGCCCCGTGACGGGGATCATCGGCGGGAATTTCTCGGTACAGCTCGTTTAAGTCGACACCTGACCAAAAAGCCTCCTCAAATTGGTTGTACTCTTGCTTGGCGCGGCGCAGCGCAATACTGCGCTGAAAAATCACTACCCAAGAGAGGATTGACCCCACCAACAGTAGCAACATCACCAGCTGCACCACGGTGCTGGCATTCATTATCAGGTGGGGAATGGACATGGTGTTATCGTTCACAGGTGCCCTCATCAATCTATTAGGGTCGGTATTGCCGACACAGTGAGTGACCTCTTGGCTAAGAGGCCCGGGTCAAAACATTAAGCGATGCTGGCCATGCTTTGGGTCGCAAACGGTCCGTGCTTAAGCAGGCTATCTCGACTGTGGCTGAGCAGAGGAGTTCCTCATCGCGCCAAACCTGCTGTTCAAATGTCATCCGACAGCGGCCAACAGCGCTAACGTGAGCACTAATTTCCAACGCGTCGTCCAGGCAAGCCGGTTTCGCATAGTGACAGGCCAAGCGGTATACCACTAGCTGCGTACCTTCGTCCAGCAGCGTTTGCTGATTAAGGCCTAACTGGCGTAGCCATTCGCTGCGCGCACGCTCCATAAACTTCAAGTAGTTAACGTAGTAGACAATACCACCGGCGTCAGTATCTTCCATGTAAACCCGCAACGGTAGGCGGTAGCCTTCTTTGATGCGACGGCTCACGGGCGACGCTCTCCTTCCATATCGGTGGCTTGCTCATGGGGCACGCGGTCGAAATGTAACCAGGCTTGGCGGGTGACCACACGCCCGCGTGGGGTACGCATAATTAAGCCCTGTTGAATAAGGTAAGGCTCAATCACATCCTCAATCGTATCGCGCTCTTCACTAATTGCCGCAGCGATGGAATCAATACCCACGGGGCCGCCATCAAATTTGTCAATCATGGCGAGCAGCAGTCGCCGGTCCATATGATCCAAACCGTGATGGTCCACATTGAGCATATTGAGCGCAGCATCGGCGATAGCGACATCGACTACCCCATCACCTTTCATTTCAGCGTAGTCGCGTACCCGGCGCAGCAAACGATTGGCAATTCGCGGTGTGCCCCGTGAGCGCCGCGCGACTTCAATGGCGCCATCGTGACTGGTTTCAACGCCTAACAAGCGCGCCGAACGAGAGACGATTTCTGTCAATTCTTCCAGGTTATAAAACTCAAGCCGCTGCACGATACCAAAGCGATCACGCAGTGGCGAGGTTAATAACCCCGCGCGCGTGGTGGCGCCCACCAGGGTAAAGCGAGGAAGATCCAACTTGATCGAGCGCGCCGCAGGCCCTTCACCAATCATGATGTCGAGCTGAAAATCTTCCATGGCTGGATACAGCACTTCTTCGACCACGGGGGATAAGCGATGGATTTCATCAATAAACAACACGTCGCCGGGCTCTAAGTTGGTCAGCATGGCGGCTAAGTCGCCGGCGCGCTCGAGCACCGGGCCGGAGGTCGACTTCATACCGACCCCCATCTCAGTGGCAATAATATGCGCAAGCGTCGTTTTGCCTAACCCTGGGGGGCCAAATACCAGGGTGTGATCCAGGCTCTCTTCGCGTAGCCGGGCGGCGCCGATAAAGATTTCCAGCTGTTCACGCACACGCGGCTGGCCGATATAGTCTTCCAGCCGCTTAGGGCGAATGGCGTAGTCAATGCGCCCTTCCCCTTGTTCGGGTTCAGCGGCGATCAGCCGGTCGTGTTCTAACATAGGTGCTCTTCTTAAATACGCCGTTAAGTGCGTTAAAGCCGTCCCGCTAGCCGCTCATGCGCTGCGTGAGTGCGGCTTTGATGAGGGCTTCGGTGGACTGGTTAGGATCAATGTCTGCCAGCATTTTCGAGGCTTCTGTGAGCTTATAGCCCAAGCTAACCAATGCGGCTTCGGCGTCGGCAAGGCTATCGCGTGAAGACGCCCGGCCATTGCTAGCCTCAAGTGGCAGTAAGGCATCGTTGCCGTCTTCCCATTTATCTTTCCAATCCGGGAAGCGGTCGCGCATTTCAATAATCAGCCGCTCCGCGGTTTTCTTTCCCACTCCCGGCAGTGCCGTTAGCGCTTTGCTGTCGTCGTCGCGGACGCAGCGCATAAAGGCATCTTCATCCATGCCCGATAAAATAGCCAACGCTAGCTTGGGGCCCACTCCGTTAACTTTAATCAGTGCGCGAAACAGTGCGCGTTCGTGCTCGCGCCCAAAACCATACAGCAAGTGCGCGTCGTCGCGTATGGTCAGGTGAGTGAACAACGCAACGTTTTCACCGACTGATGGTAAGGCCACTAGCGTATTCATTGAGGTTTCCAGCTCGTAACCTACGCCATGAACGTCGATCATAATCCAGGGAGGGTGTTTTGCCATTAGCTGGCCACTCAGGCGTCCAATCATAAAGTCGCTCGCACTGGGGTGAAAAATAGAGTGAAAAACAATAGTGTGAAAAACAGACAGTTACTATAAAGCGACTCTGTACAGGTGACCAGTAGTTCGGCCTATTTACAACCGCCAGCGTCCGGTAGAGCGACGACGACCGCGAGACGGTGTGACGGGCAAACCGTTGCCGCTGCAGGGATGGTCTTTATAAGCATTAGCGTTATAAGCATGAGTTAACGCAATAGCGAGCGCATCGGCGGCGTCGGCTTGAGGAGTAGCCGATAGCTGCAGGATAGCGGTGATCATGTGCTGCACCTGTTCTTTATCCGCACCGCCCTGCCCGGTTACCGCCTGTTTAATCTGACGCGCAGCGTATTCCGCAAGGCTTAAACCATGGTTGGCCATGCAAACGAGCGCCGCGCCGCGTGCCTGGCCCAGCTTCAGGGCTGAATCAGGGTTTTTAGCCATAAAGACCCGCTCGATGGCTACTTGAGCGGGGCGATGTAACCCCACGACTTCGCTTAAACCTGCATAAATTTGTGCCAACCGCTGCTCTAAAGCACCTTCAGCGGTGCGGATGCAACCACTCGCCACATAGCTGGGTTTGACACCAATCACATCAATCACGCCATAGCCGGTCACGCGAGAGCCAGGGTCAATGCCCAAAATACGGATAGTCGCGACAGGCTTTTTCTCATCCATGGTGTCGGTACTCGTGTGGCGAGGCTATAAGCTTGGGGATGATAAAAAAACACCGACGCCATGGCGTCGGTGTTAGGCGATCAACCAATCGCGTTATTCGGCGGCTGTTTCCGCTTTGGCTTTTTGGCGCAAGCGGATATTTAGGTCTTTTAACTGCTCGGGGCTGACCTCGCCTGGCGCGTTTGTCATTAGGCAGGCGGCGCTTTGGGTTTTCGGGAAGGCGATAACTTCACGAATGGTCTTAGCACCGACCATCAACATTACCAGGCGATCCAAGCCAAAGGCTAAGCCGCCATGCGGCGGTGCGCCGTACTGAAGCGCATCCAGTAGGAAGCCGAACTTCTCTTGGGCTTCTTCTTCGCCGATGCCCAAAATCTCGAACACCGTGCTCTGCATGGCTTGGTCGTGGATACGGATCGAACCACCGCCTAACTCGGTACCGTTGAGCACCATATCGTAAGCGCGTGAAAGCGCCTTGGCAGGATCAGCCTTGAGCTCTTCTGGCGTGCAGGAAGGCGCAGTGAACGGGTGGTGCAGCGGGCTTAGGCGACCATTGTCGTCGGCTTCAAACATCGGGAAGTCGACGACCCATAACGGCGCCCACTCTTGAGTATAGAGTTCCAGGTCAGCACCCAGTTTGACACGCAGTGCGCCAATCGCCTCGTTAACGATACGCGCTTTGTCGGCACCAAAGAAGATAATGTCACCATCTTCAGCACCCACGCGGTCAAGCAGCTCCTCAACGATGTTTTCCATAAACTTAACGATCGGTGACTGCAGGCCGTCAAGCCCTTTGGCACGCTCGTTGACCTTAATCCAAGCCAGGCCTTTGGCACCGTAAATGCCGACAAACTTAGTGTATGCGTCTATTTCTTTACGCGACAGCTTAGCACCACCGGGCACTTTTAGCGCCGCGACGCGACCATCATCAGCCTTGGCGGGGCCAGAGAAGACGTTGAAATCGACTTGCTGCATCAGGTCGTCGACATCGGTCAGTTCTAGCGGGATACGCAGATCCGGCTTATCGGAACCAAAACGATCCATCGCTTCCTGCCAGGTCATGCGCGGGAACTCAGGCAGCTCGGCTTTTAGCACGTCCTGGAAAAGCTGGCGAATCATGGCTTCGGTAATGCCCATGATGTCGTTCTCTTCGACAAACGACGCCTCGATATCAATCTGGGTGAACTCAGGCTGACGGTCGGCGCGCAGATCTTCATCGCGAAAACACTTGGCAATTTGGTAGTAGCGGTCAAAACCGGCCACCATCAGTAGCTGCTTAAACAGCTGCGGCGATTGGGGCAGTGCAAAGAAGTTACCCGCGTGGGTACGGCTAGGCACCAGGTAATCACGAGCACCCTCAGGCGTGGCACGAGTAAGCACCGGCGTTTCGATATCCAGGAAGCCCTGGTTTTCCAGATACGCACGCACGTTGTGCGAAATGCGCGAACGCAGACGCAGTTTCTCGATCATGTCCGGACGGCGCAGGTCGATATAGCGATGTTTTAAACGCACTTCTTCGCCGACTTTGCCGTGCTCATCCAGTTGGAAAGGCGGCGTAACGGCGGTATTGAGCACTTCGACGTCTTTTGCCAACACTTCAATCATGCCGGTCGGCATGTTGGCGTTTTGAGTGCCTTCAGGACGCAGCCGAACGCGACCGGTGATACGCAGGACATACTCACTGCGGACACGGTCGGCATTAGCGAATGCCTCGGCGGTATCGGGGTCGACCACGAACTGAGCGATGCCGTCACGGTCGCGCATGTCGAGGAAAATTACCCCGCCGTGGTCACGGCGGCGATGAACCCACCCGCATACCGTAACCGTTTGATCCACCAAAGTTTCGTTTAGCTGGCCGCAATAATGGCTGCGCATGTCAAATCCTGTTCTGTTTCGTGGCAATTGGGTGTCGCGAGTCGTCCTGCCCCTGAAGGCCGCAGCTATGCCGCTGCGCCCTTGCCTTTGGGTGTCACGCTCTTGGAAGTAGTACCGGTATCGCTGGTTTTGCTAGCCTCTGATGAGGCTGGTTTACCGTCAGCGACCAAGTTCTTTTTGCTTCCCGTTTTAAAATCGGTTTCATACCAACCGCCGCCGGCTAAGCGGAAGCCCGCTGCCGAGACCAGCCGCTGTAGGCCATCGCTTTCGCAAGCGGGGCAATCCTTGAGAGGGTCGGCGCTAATTTTCTGCAATTTTTCCATGCGATGGCCGCAGGCCTTGCACTCATATTCATAGATGGGCATGTTGATGACTCCTTAAAAGCTCAACGTTGACAGGCTCAGTTCTTTTAGACTTCGCTTACAAAACGGCGACGAACACAAACGCTGCTAGGCTGCCAATATGCGGCCAGTCGAAATAGATTCCAAGACGGCGGTTGATAAAGCGCTGCTATTATACCCTTTTGTGCCCCCCGTCGAGCAAGGTTATACAGCTTCGGCAGTTAATGGAGATAAAAAAATGCCTCACGCGGTAATATTGGATGCTAAAAGTCTCGGCCCAGGGATCGATTTAACGGCCATTAGAGAGTCCGTCACTAGCCTTGACGTGTTTGAGCAAAGCACAACTGAACAGGCGTTGGAGCGCCTTACTAATGCCGACATTGCGATCGTCAACAAGGTGGTGCTTAACGCCGAGACGCTCCGGCAATTGCCCAAGTTACGTTTGATTTGTGTATTGGCAACGGGCCTCAACAATATCGATCTTGCGGCTGCAAAAGAGCATAACGTTGACGTTAAAAACGTCGCGGCTTATGGCACTGCCAGTGTTTCCCAGCACACCTTGATGCTGATGCTGACATTAGCCAATCGCCTCCCCCTGTATCAGCGCGATGTAGCCGCAGGCGAGTGGCAGCGCAGTGTCTTCTTTTGTTTACAGGATTACCCGACACTTCAGCTGTCAGGCAAACAGCTAGTAATGGTCGGTCAAGGTGAGTTAGGTACTGAAGTGGCACGTTTGGCCGAGGCTTTTGGTATGCGCGTCACCTTCGCAGCCCGCCCCGGCAATGAAGCCAATGACAAGCGTCCCGCGCTGGATGATCTGCTCCCCGAGGCCGATATTATCAGTTTGCATTGCCCATTGAACGAAGACACTCACCATTTGATTAATCAGCAGCGCTTAGCCAAGGCTAAGTCATCGTTGCTGCTGGTTAACTGTGCTCGAGGCGGCATTATCGACGAGACTGCAGCACTTGACGCGCTCCGTAACGGCCAATTGGGCGGATTAGCGGTTGACGTGTTGCCTAGCGAGCCGCCCAAAGACGGCCACCCGCTGCTAGACGCTCTCAACGAGCCGCTCAACTTGATTGTCACCCCGCATAATGCGTGGGTGACACCAGAAGCGCGGCAAAATATTGTTAGCTTAACGGCCGACAACATTGCCGAGTGGAAAAAAGGCTGAGTAGAAATAGCTTGTGTCTTAATGCGTCGCAAAGTGATCAGGGGCGTGACACTGGTCCAATACGTCGAACTCGACGTGGGTCACCTGCGCGCCTTCTGACCCCTCCCATAGCCATTCGCTGAGCAGCTTTACTGCATCAGAATGACCACAGAGCAGCACTTCGACGCGCCCATCGGGTAGGTTTTTGGCATAGCCGGTAAGGCCGTTTTGAAGTGCTTTTTCTTGGGTTGCCCGTCGGAACCAGACACCTTGCACCTTACCGGTTACCAGGGCACGCACACAGCGGTTGCTCATTTGTCTCTCCTCATACACGGTTCTGAAGGCATCATCTAATCTATTAGGAGGTTAGACGAACTCGCGTTTAACGACCACCGCGCTATTGCGAGGAATCAATGGGCGGCCACGGCGGAGTAGCAAAGAACGTGTGAAGGCAGCGCCAAACAGCAAAATCAAAGAGCTATAATAAACCCAGAGTAAAATCATGACCACTGACCCAGCCGCCCCGTAGGTGGATGCTGTAGCGGTATACGCCAAATAAATTGCGATGACACTGCGACCTAAAGTAAATAATACGGCAGTCACAACAGCGCCAATCAGCACATCCTGCCAGCGCAATACAACGTCAGGAAGTACTTTGAAAATGGTGGCAAATAGTAAGGTGACAACACCTAGTGAGATTAGCGACTCAATTGATGTTGTTAATAAGCTGGCATAGGGCACCACATTATCAGCAGCTTGAAGCATACCCCTCAACACGACGCCCATCACCAAGGAGACCAATAATATAAACCCAATGGAGAGCACCACCGTTAGCGATAGCAGTCGATTTTTAATAAACAGCAATACGCTATTGGAAGTTGGCTTTGCCGTTACTCCCCAAATGGTATTCAGTGAGAACTGCATCTGGGCGAAAACAGTGGTCGCACCTATCACCAGCGCTCCTGTGCCTAGTAGCGTTGGCAAAATACCGGACTCTTCAATTCTTGACTGAGTGACGGCATTTTGAATGGCGACTGCCGCGTCCATCCCTAAGGTACCCTGCAGTTGAGCAACAATTTGCCCCTGAGCCGCTTCTTCCCCCATGACCACACCAATGACGGTTACCGCGATAATAATCGTGGGTGCCAGCGAAAAAAGCGTATAAAACGCCAGCGAGCCAGCGTAACTAAACGCATTTCGCTCCAACCATAGTGACGTGGCGTCTTTTACTACTTTCCACCAAAAGGTAGCGGTGCGTTTAATCATATTGACTCCCTATGCGCTGGGTATTAGAGCGTTTTATAAACGTTATCAACATCCTACTCTCTAGCATACCTAACCCCAGCGTTTAGCGCAGTTTTCTGGTACGTTACTGTACTAAAACTGATTTGATATCAGCCAATGAAAAGGAAGCCTGAATGGCCACTGACATTTCGCGCCCCGCGACTCACTGTGACTTCGATTGCTTGGTGTTTATTGGCCGTTTTCAGCCACCGCATCTGGGCCATTTGGCAATCATTCGCGAAGCCCTTAAACGGGCCCGCCAAGTTATTGTATTGGTAGGCTCCTCCTGGCAAGCACGTTCATTGCGCAACCCTTGGCAATTTGAGGAACGTCAGACCATGCTGCGTGCGGGGTTTGACGCCAGCGATAATCAACGTTTGGAAATTACTCCTTTATTGGACGCGCTCTACAACGATGATGTCTGGGTGCGGGACGTTCAGCGTAAAGTGCGCGATTTAGCAGCCCCAACCAATGCGCGACTACCGCGTATTGGCTTGATTGGAGCCAGCCGAGGCCAGTCAAGCTACTACCTTTCGCTTTTTCCGCAGTGGGAATCGGTCAGCGTGCCACCGGTCGAGGGAATTTCCGCGAGTCAAATTCGCGAGCGACTGTTCCGTTCAGCCAGCTCAACGGATGATTATTTGAGCACCGGCGCCTACCACGATTTACCACCTGGCGTGGTAGAGAGTGTCAAACGGTTTTGTACGACAAGTGCCTATCAGCGCTTGCTGGAGGAGCAGCAGTTGCTGGATCAGTACCGCAAGGCATGGGCACAAGCGCCCTACCCGCCTATTTTTGTCACGGTTAATGCGGTGGTCGTACAGTCGGGACATGTGTTGCTGGTACAACGCACAGCGGCGCCGGGAAAAGGGCTTTATGCGCTGCCTGGTGGGTTTATCAACCCTCATGAGCGGCTGCTTGATGCCTGTTTGCGCGAATTACGCGAGCGCATACGCCTAAAGGTACCTGAACCCGTGCTGAAAGGCTCATTACGTGGCCAGCGTCTGTTTGATGAACCCCACCGCAGTTGGCGCGGACGTACCCTGGCGGAGGCTTTTTACTTTGCGCTACGCCCCGAACAGCAACTGCCTCGCCTAAAGCCTGTTAAAGGCGGCGATCATGCCCGTTGGATTGCACTGGCAGATTTGCAGCCAGACAGTCTGTTTGAAGATCATTTTTTTATTATTCAAAATTTCCTGGGGTTGCCCGCTGCTTTTGACCATAGTTAGGTATCTTACCGAATAACTAATAATCAATAACTAACAATAACCAAGCTCACGCCTGCAGAAAATCTCGCGGCAATTTCATCATTTGTCGCCATAAACGCTCTACGCCCGGCTTATGCACCATAGAACAGCGGTATAGGCGAATTTCCAGGGGGATATCCCAGCTCGGGTCGCCAGCTCTTACCAAACGACCGCTCTTCAATTCCTCGCGGATACAAAAATCGGGTATCCAGGCCACCCCTACACCTTGTAAAACCATTCCCTTTAGGCCTTCGGCCATCGCGGTTTCATACACCGTGCGCAGCTTCATACGTAGTGGGTCGTTCTTCAGTAGCATACGCACGCTGCGCCCCAAAAAAGCCCCTTGGGTGTAGGAGAGATAAGGGATCGAGCTGTCTTGCAGCAGTGAAAACAGCGGCTTGCCTTGCTCATTGGGCAGGGAAACGGGCAGCATGTTCACCTTGCCAATTGAGAAGGAGGGAAATAGTTCTGCATCTAATTGCATGGTGGCAAAGGGATCGTAATAAGCGAGCATTAGATCGCAGTTGCCTTCTCGTAGCACATGAATCGCCTCCCCTACGTTCATGGCCACCAACCGAGTGGGTAACTCTCCCAAGCCTTTTTGCAAACGGGAGATCCAAGGCGGATAAAAACTCAGCGCCAAGGAATGCGCCGCAACAATGTCTAGCGCCTCATTGGCAATGGAAAGGCCGCGTAAATGGCTTAGCGATTCGTTTAACTGCTCGACAAGATTGCGCGCAGTCACCAGAAACAACTGCCCTTCTGGCGTTAAACCAATCGGTGTGGTTGAGCGATCCACCAGGGTGGTATCGATCGCCTGTTCGAGCGCGCGTATTCGCCGGCTAAAGGCAGGCTGAGTAACGTGACGTTGGCGTGCAGAAGCTGAAAAGCTGCGTGTGTTCGCCAGCGCGACAAAATCCTCTAGCCATTTTGTTTCAAGATTCACCCATGACTCCTTGTCCCACCCATTTTGCTCCTATGTTGGATTTCCTGTTGTGCGGTGTTGACTATTGGACCGGTGCCATTAGATAAGCGGCACGGGAGACAACTTTCATCCACATCGGGCGTTGGTTAATTTCATCAATGGTTACACGCCGGCATTGGGCAAAATCATTTTCTAGCATTACCCGCACACTGGCAGCAAAGTCTTGGCTAGGAATAAACGCTGTAATTTCAAAGTTTAACCGGAAAGAACGATTATCTAAGTTTACTGTGCCAACCGTTGCTGCGTCATTATCCACGAGTATAATTTTTTGGTGCAGAAAAGCTGGTAGATAACGGTATATTTTTACGCCCGCACGAATCATATCGGGCAGAAATGAAAATGCAGATAGGAACACTAATAAGTGATCGGGACGCTCAGGTATCATCACTCGCACATCCACGCCGCGCATCGCGGCAAGGCGTAACGCATCCTGAACACCCTGATCGGGAACAAAATAAGGGCTGGTGACCCATAGCCGATGTTTAGCACTATGAATAACCTGCTGCACCAGTAGGCTAGCAGTATCTTGTTGGTCAGCGGGCCCTGATGGCACGATAATTACATGGTGATCCGTTGTAGGAGACGTATTTGCTGACCAATTCAAATTGATGACTTCGTCGGTGGCCCAGTGCCAATCTTCCCAAAAAGCTTCTTGCAACCCCAGTACACTAGGGCCTTCTAATTTTAGGTGGGTATCCCGCCAAGCGCCATGGCGCTTATCCTCGCCTAAATACTCAACGCCGACATTAAAACCGCCTACCCAGCCTTCCTTACCATCAACCACCGTCACTTTGCGATGATTGCGGAAATTCAGCTGGAAGCGGTGCTTAAAGCCCCGTGATGAGCGAAAGGCACTCACTTCTGCCCCTTCGCTGATTAAGTCATTAAGGTAGCCTTCGCCTAGTTTGCGGCTGCCCACCTCATCGTAAAGAAAATAAACCCGCACACCGCGCTGCGCTGCGCGTTGTAAATGGCCTTGCAAACGCTGACCCAGTGCATCGTTACGGACAATAAAAAACTGCATTAGAATATAGTGCTCAGCCCGATCAATGCCATCAAACAGGCTGTCAAAAGTTGCTTGACCATTGATTAACAGCGTCGCGCGATTGCCATGGGTCAAGGGCATCATAGCGAGCTGCTCGACTGCCTGAATATCAGCATTACTGGAAGGCGCGACATAGGGCAGCACATTATCCCGATAACGTACTAGTACGCGACGAAGAACGGTGTCTCGCTGTCCACGGGCAGACACATAGCCGTAAAAACGCGGTCGGCCAAAAAACCAATAGGCGGGTAGCGCGACATAAGGAAAGGTAAGCAGCGATATAATCCACGCCACAGCCCCCTGAGAGGTGCGGCTAGACATCAGCGCCATAATCGCCGACATAATGCCTAGTAGATGTATCAATAAAATGCTGGTCCCTAGCAACCAGGAGGTCATAGCCACTTCCTTATAAATACAAGGGCCTCGCTTTAGCGAGGCCCTTATGCTTTTAAAAACCCATGCGTTTAAAGCCTAAAACAGCCCTCTCGCCATTACGTCGACTGGGCAATAATCTCTTTCCATTTGGCAGGCCCGGTTTGATGAACCGATGTACCCTGGCTATCAACGGCAACGGTTACCGGCATATCTTCAACTTCAAATTCGTAAATCGCTTCCATGCCTAGGTCCTCAAAGCCGACTACGCGCGATTTTTTGATTGCCTGGGCGACGAGGTAAGCCGCACCACCAACAGCCATTAAGTAAACTGCCTGATTATCACGAATAGCATCAATAGCGACCTGCCCGCGCTCTGCTTTGCCGACCATACCCAGTAGGCCTGTTTCTTCCAGCATGGTACGGGTAAATTTATCCATGCGGGTTGCCGTGGTCGGGCCTGCAGGTCCCACGGCCTCATCGCCAATTGGGTCAACCGGACCCACATAGTAGATAAACCGCCCTTTCATATCCACGGGCAGCGGCTCGCCTTTAGCTAGCATATCGACCATACGCTTATGCGCAGCGTCGCGCCCTGTTAGCAGTTTACCATTCAACAGCAAGGTATCACCCGGTTGCCAGGTTTGGACTTCCGCCGGGGTGATGGTATCAAGATTAACCCGCTTGACGTTCTCGCCCGCCTCACGGGTGATTTCCGGCCAATCCTCAAGCTTCGGTGCTTCAAGTGCCACAGGGCCAGAACCATCAAGGGTAAAGTGCGTATGACGGGTCGCGGCACAGTTGGGAATAATCGCCACCGGCTTGTTAGCCGCATGGGTTGGATAGTCTTTGACTTTGATATCCAACACGGTGGTCAAACCACCTAACCCCTGGGCACCTATACCGCTCTTGTTAACCTT
The DNA here is from genome assembly GCF_033052795.2 of Halovibrio sp. HP20-59. Lineage (NCBI taxonomy): Bacteria > Pseudomonadati > Pseudomonadota > Gammaproteobacteria > Oceanospirillales > Halomonadaceae > Halovibrio > Halovibrio sp. HP20-59. Next base: position 216,470 of record NZ_JAWJUW020000002.1, on the reverse strand, counting down.
ATCAAACAGCTCTAAACGCAGCTCTTCAGCACGGTTGCTAGGCCCGCGAGCCTGCAGATCCTGGATATCGATAGGATCAAGCAGCGCCTCTTTGGCAATCAGCATGGCTTTTTCGGCGGTGCCGCCGATACCAATTCCCAGCATGCCGGGCGGGCACCAGCCAGCGCCCATTTTCGGCAATTGCTCCATCACCCAATCAACGACGCTGTCAGAGGGATTCAGCATGGCAAACTTGGATTTTGCTTCGCTACCACCGCCCTTCGCAGCGACATGGATATCGACCTTATCGCCGGGCACAATAGAGTGGTGGATAATAGCCGGGGTGTTGTCTTTGGTGTTGGCACGCTTGCCGTCGGGATCAGCCAGCACCGAAGCGCGCAGAATGTTATCCGGCAGTAAATACGCGCGGCGAACGCCTTCATTAATCATGTCATCTAGGCTCATGTCCGCGTCCCAGGTAACGTTCATACCTACGTGAACGAACACGGTGACGATGCCGGTATCCTGGCAAATCGGGCGATGCCCAGTGGCGCACATGCGCGAGTTAATAAGAATTTGGGCAATAGCATCTTTAGCGGCAGGGTTCTCTTCACGCTCGTAAGCGGCCGCCATCGCATCAATAAAATCTTTAGGATGGTAGTAAGAGATGTACTGCAGAGCATCGGCAACGCTTTGAATAACGTCGTCCTGGCGAATCACGGTCATGGACTAACTGCTCCTAGGTTATCGTCTAGTCTGCGACTTTTCCGCGAGAGCGGAGTTGGCCGTCTAAGCGTTAGATAAGTATACCGTATTGGCCTTTGAGCAGCAGCACTCTCCCGCGCATAACTGATTACTGCACTAAAGCTTGATCTAACTATGTATTCACAGGCAAGATAACGGTATAAAAATCTAAACATTTAATCTGGCTGACAGTACGAACAGCGATAGAGCCGCCGCGAGCCGACCATTTTACGCTCGATAACCGTTCCACAGCGGTGGCACTCAAGGCCTGCCCGCTCGAAAACCGCAAAACGCCACTGCCGACGTGGCTCGCCCGCCGCTTTGGCCTGCGCAATCCAAGCCTCGCAATTGGTAACACCTGCCGTTTGATAAGCTTGGCGCGTCACTTCAATGATGCAATGAGCCAGCGTTTGCTGCTGGTCGGGGGTTAAGTCTACCGGTCGCGCACTGGGCGGCAGCCGGGCGAAGAAAAGAATTTCTGAACGCAGGTAGTTACCTAACCCCGCCACTAAACCTTGATCAAGCAGCAATGTTCCTAAACTGCGCCGGTGAAATTGCGTCAAACTCAACCGCTGCTTCACATCCGCCTGGGTTACTGTCTGGCTCAATAAATCTGGGCCCAGCCGAGCTAAAAAAGGATGCTGATTGAGGTTTTCTGCGTGCCAAAGGGAAATATCTGAAGCGCTATAGAGACTCGCACAGCGCCCTTGTGCTGTTAATCGAGCTCGCAACGTGCGTTGGGTGTTGGGAGGTTTATCCTCGCCATGCAGCTTCCAAACCCCATAGAGCTGATTATGGGAATAAAGTACGCGCTGATCGGCAAACCGAATCAACATCGCTTTGCCCCGGGTCTCCACCCGCAAAACCCTGGTCCCGATCAACGAGGCTGCCTGAACGGCTAGTTCAGGAAAGGCGAACCAAGCATCGTCAATTACCCGCTCGCCTATCTGCTTTTCAATACGATCCGCTGCGCGGCGAATTTCCGGCCCTTCAGGCATGCAGTTAGCCCAGCGCCAGCTGTTTTTCTTTCACTTGATGGAGCTGGTCACGAAGCCGCGCCGCCTCTTCAAACTCCAGGTTTTGCGCCGCTTCAAACATGGCATCTTCCAGCTTGCTGATAGCCCCCAGGAGGTCATGGTTACTCATATTCGCCACGTCGTATTCGGCAGCCGTTTCAGCCACTTTACGTTCATTGCCACGCCGACGACTGTTCTTCTTGCCCGGCGCCTGAGCGGCCTCAAGAATATCGGCGACTGAACGGGTGACCGTCGTCGGTGTGATGCCATGCTCTAAATTATGTTCTGTTTGCTTTGCCCGCCGCCGTTCGGTTTCGTCCATGGCTTTGCGCATCGAGTCGGTAATCCGGTCGCCGTAAAGAATTGCCTTGCCGTTGGCGTTACGCGCAGCCCGACCAATGGTCTGGATTAAGGAGCGCTCGGAGCGTAGGAAGCCTTCTTTATCCGCATCTAAGATCGCCACCAAAGAGACTTCGGGAATATCCAATCCCTCACGCAGCAGGTTGATACCCACCAGCACATCAAACTTACCCAAGCGCAAATCGCGAATAATTTCGACCCGCTCGACGGTATCAATATCCGAGTGCAAATAGCGAACGCGAATGCCGTGCTCGTCAAAGTAATCGGTGAGGTCTTCTGCCATTCTCTTCGTTAGAGTGGTTACCAGGACCCTTTCACCAACGGCCGTGCGCAAGCCAATTTCCGAGAGTAGATCGTCTACCTGTGTGCTGGCTGGGCGTACTTCAATTTCTGGGTCTAGCAGACCGGTCGGCCGCACTACCTGTTCTACCGTTTGACCGGCATGTTCGCCTTCATAACGACCCGGCGTGGCAGACACAAAAACGGTTTGCGGGGAAATCGCCTCCCACTCTTCAAACTTCATCGGCCGGTTGTCCAGCGCTGAAGGCAGCCGAAAGCCGTACTCAACCAGCGTTTCTTTACGCGAGCGGTCGCCTTTATACATACCGCCTACCTGGGGCACGCTAACGTGGGATTCATCAATAAACAGCAGTGCGTCGTCGGGCAAATAGTCAAAGAACGTCGGCGGCGGCTCGCCTGGGTTCCGCCCGGAGAGATAGCGTGAGTAGTTTTCGATGCCGTTGCAGTAGCCCAGCTCCAGCATCATTTCAATGTCGTAAAGGGTGCGCTGCTCCAAACGCTGCGCCTCGACCAGACGTTCGTGCTTGCGCATCCACTCTAAGCGCTCTTTAAGCTCGCCTTTTATGGCATCAATAGCGCCTAAGATGGTCTCCCTCGGCGTCACATAGTGCGACTTAGGGTAGATGGTCATACGCGGAACTTCACCGCGAACGGCACCGGTCAACGGATCGAACAAGCGGATGGTGTCAATTTCGCTGTCAAATAGCTCTACCCGCACCGCCTCCTCGTCTGAATCGGCGGGGAAAATATCGATCACATCACCGCGGACCCGGTAAGTACCGCGGCGGAAGTCCATATCATTGCGGGTGTATTGAAGTTCTGCCAAGCGGCGTAAAAAAGCGCGTTGATCAATCAGTTCACCGCGGGTGAAGTGAAGGCGCATTTTCAGGTACTGGTCGGGGTCACCTAGGCCGTAAATCGCCGATACCGAGACCACGATCAACGCATCGCGACGTTCAAGCAGCGCTTTAGTGGCCGAAAGGCGCATCTGCTCAATATGGTCGTTAATCGACGCATCTTTCTCGATAAAGGTGTCCGACGAAGGCACGTAGGCTTCCGGCTGGTAATAGTCATAATAGGAGACGAAGTACTCCACGGCGTTATCTGGGAAAAACGCCTTGAACTCTCCGTACAACTGGGCCGCCAGGGTCTTGTTCGGGGCCATCACGATAGTGGGACGCTGCTGCTGTTCCACCACGTTGGCCATGGTAAACGTTTTGCCTGAACCGGTGACCCCGAGCAGCGTTTGATGGGCAAGCCCTGACTCCAGGCCACTAATCAGCCCTTTAATAGCGGTGGGCTGATCGCCAGCAGGCTGAAATTTCGACTGCAATCGAAAGGCTTTGCTCATCGGTGCTCCTCAACAGGGGGGAAACTAGACAAATAAAACTAACTAAGCCGTGTAGCGATCTCGACCGTGGATTCGGTCATTAAACGCTGGATGGGGCAGCGCCCACTTATTTCTTCGAGCCTGGCGCGCTGTTCTGGGTCGTCAATGCCGTGCAGCGTTAAAACGACCTCTAGGTTATAGATGCCCTTTTTTTCCTGACTATCATCGCGTTTCACGGTCACGGTAATTCCTTCAAGCGTCCACTGCTTGCGTTTGGCGTACATCTGCACGGTAATCGCTTTACAGGTACCCAGCGCAATATCGAAATAGTCGTGAGGGTCAGGCGCGCTGCCTTCACCACCGACGATAGGCGGCGCATCAGCATAGAGGTCCTCAAAACCCTCTACCTCAACCCGCTGTCGAAAAACACGATTGCGTTCACTGATCACGGTAATGGGTGTGTGCATCATGAGACCTTTATGCCTAGCTTAAGCTTCTCAATGGCCTTAATCAGCGCGTCTCGCTTCGCGCTACCGTCTACATCGGCGCCATGTCGCCCTACTTCGGCGCTATCAACGCCGTCTAACATCATTAATGCGGTGGTAATTTGGTTAACTTGTTCGACGGTTTTAACACCTTGAAAGGTTAACGATTGCTGCGCCATAGCGTATTCCTGCCTGTTGACCTATGCAAAACTCATACAAGGTGAGCAGTCTAGCACGCCAAGGGTGCCTTGCAATTGGCGCTTTCTGCCCATATCTAAAAGAAAGGCGTTATCAAACACGCCGCCTATTCATGCTTTCAGCAGGAGTCCTTATGGCGACCGCCACCCCCGCTAATACTTCATACGGCAGCGTCTGCCTGACTCATTTAGCCGCTCTGGATGTGAAAGGTGAGGATGCTGAAAAGTTCCTTCAAGGCCAAGCCAGTGCCCAGGTCAGTTTAGCCGATGGTCGATTTGCGCCATTAACGTGTTTTTGCACGCCCAAAGGGCGGATGTTAGCCAACGCCCAACTGCTAAGACTCGATGATGGCCATTTTCGTTTACTGCTGAGCAGCACTTTATTAGATAGTTTAGCTAACCATCTGAAAAAATTCGCCGCTTTCTATCGCGCTGAGCTGATTGCCCTGCCTGACATTGCCATCGTTGGCGCCAGCGATAACGCACCAGCGCTAGCTGATCAGCTGGGTCTAACGCTCCCTCAACAGGCGGGCACCCACACCAAGGCTGGCCAAGCCAGCGCGCTACGCTATCCCGGCGATATCCCGCGCTGGTTGTTCTGTTGCGAAGACCCAATCGAGGGCATCAATGATGACGAGACCGCGCTAGCCGCCTGGCAGCTTGAGGATATCCGTAGCGGTTTGGCATGGTTGACCGATGCCCAGCAGGATCACTTCCTGCCGCAAATGCTCAACTGGGAAGCGCTGGGTGGTATTAGCTTTAAAAAAGGCTGCTATACAGGCCAGGAAGTAGTGGCTCGGGCGCACTTTCGTGGTCAGGTGAAAAAACGTTTGATGCGCATCAGCGTAGAAACCGCATCGCTGCCCGAGGTGGGCGCCAGCGTGGTCAATGGTGACGACAAGTCGGTGGGCGAAGTAGTGATTAGTGCCTTTAATAATCAAGGCAGCGTCGAATTATTGGCGGTAATGAACACCAAAGTCGCCGAGGGAATGACCCCGTTGTTTTTAGATGGGGCGCCAGCCTCCCTTCTTACATTACCTTATGCGATTGAGCGCGTTGATCCAGAGCAGTTAGCGGTTAGTATCAACACCTAGGTTAACGATAAGCCAAACAGCGTTGCGGCGTTAGCACTGCTTTGCGCCGCAACCTCTTCCGCCGTTTGCCCACGCAGGGTGGCCACCACGTCGCATACCTCTACGACACGCTGCGGCTCGTTACGCCGTCCCTGATGGCCGCTTAGCGGCATATCAGGGCTGTCGGTTTCCAGCACAAAGGCATCATTCGGCAAAGCCTCAACGGTTCGCCGCAACCGCTTGGCGCGCTCATAAGTGACCGCACCGCCCAACCCCAGCTTGTAGCCTAGATCAAGAAACTTGGTCGCTTGCTCAATCGAGCCTGAGAAGGCGTGAATAAGCCCTGCCTTGGGCAGGGCAAGCTGGCGAAGCCGTTTAGCGACTTTATCGTTGGCGTGCACACAGTGCACCACCACCGGTAGCGAATGCTGTTTCGCTAGCTTCAACTGAGCGTCAAAGTAGTGCCACTGCGTTTCAAGCGTGTCGGTAAAACGACCATCGATACCACACTCGCCCACGGCAACCACCTCAGGGTGCTCAGCGAGCAAATGATCAAGCGAGTTAATATCTGACGCTTGATGCTCATCGACAAAATAAGGATGCAAGCCCAGACAAACCGAGGTATCCGCTCGTTCACCCAGCGCCAGCACCTGCTGCCAGCGCTCACGGGTCGTGCCGGGCAGCACAAAGCGCGCTACACCCACCGCCTTAGCGGCCTCAAAAACCTCATTCCTATCAGCATCAAAATGAGTAAAATCGAGATGGCAGTGGGCGTCGATTAACATGGCGGCTTTCAGTGCTCGCGGGTAGGTTGGAAGCGAATTTCCGGCCAGCGCTCCTGGGTCATCTGCAGATTCACTCGAGTGGGCGCGATATAGGTGAGATAGCCACCGCCATCAATCGCCAGGTTGGCGCTGGCTTTACGCTTGAATTCCTCGAGTTTTTTGGCATCTTCACAATAGACCCAGCGCGCCGTTTGCACATTGACGCCTTCGTATAAACAATCGACTTTGTACTCTTCTTTCAAGCGGTGGGCGACCACATCAAACTGCAGGGTACCCACGGCCCCAAGGATCAGGTCGTTGTTATCTATTGGCATAAAGACCTGGGTCGCACCCTCTTCGGAAAGCTGCTGAAGGCCCTTCTGGAGCGCTTTCATCTTCAGCGGATCCTTAAGCCGCACGCGCTTAAATAGCTCGGGAGCGAAGTGAGGGATACCGGTAAAGCGCATATCCTCGCCAACAGTGAAGGTGTCACCGATTTGAATCGTACCGTGATTATGTAAACCGATAATGTCGCCCGGCCAGGCTTCTTCCACCTGAGAACGGTCGGAGGCCATAAAGGTTAGCGCATCGGCGATTTTAACGTCTTTGCCAATGCGCACATGGCGCATCTTCATGTTCTTGTCGTACTTACCCGAGCACACGCGTAAAAAGGCAATACGATCCCGATGGTTTGGGTCCATATTGGCCTGAATCTTAAACACAAAGCCGGTAAACCGTTCATCGTCCGCGGTCACTTCACGTTTATCGGTTTTATGGGGCTGGGGCGGCGGCGCGTACTCAACAAAGCCATCAAGCATCTCGCGTACCCCAAAGTTGCCCATGGCGGTACCGAAATAGACCGGTGATAGCTCACCACGACGATAAGCATCCAGATCAAACTCATGCGAGGCACCGCGCACCAGCTCAACTTCCATGCGTAGCTCTTCAGCCTGATCTTCGCCAAGCGCGACGTCGACTTCGGGGCTATGTAAACCCTCGATACGCTTGTCATCGGGAATGCGGCTGCCCTGCCCTTGGGTGTACAGGTGAACGACATCATTATAGAGGTGATAGACCCCTCTAAAGTGACGCCCCATACCGATTGGCCAGGTCATGGGGGCACACTGGATATTTAGCACCGTTTCGACCTCATCCATGACTTCAATCGGGTCACGAATATCGCGGTCCATTTTATTGATAAAGGTGAGAATCGGCGTCGTACGCAGACGACACACTTCCATCAACTTGATGGTGCGATCCTCGACGCCTTTGGCGCCATCGATCACCATTAATGCCGAGTCAACCGCCGTGAGCGTGCGATAGGTATCTTCAGAAAAGTCTTCGTGACCGGGGGTGTCCAGCAGATTGACGATACGCCCGCCGTAGGGGAACTGCATCACCGAGGTCGTTACCGAGATACCCCGCTCCTGCTCCATTTTCATCCAATCTGACGTTGCGTGGCGATCATTACGCTTACTTTTCACCGAACCGGCCAGCTGAATGGCGTTGCCAAACAGTAGCATTTTCTCGGTGATGGTGGTTTTACCAGCGTCAGGGTGCGAAATGATAGCGAAGGTTCTGCGAAGCTCGGCTTCACGTGCTAATTGGGTCTCTTTCATTGTGCCTCTACAAATGTGTGGTCTCAGCGTGTCGTCCAATAAGCGAACCGCCGCGCTTTGAGCAATTTTCATTGGCGCAATTGTAACGCCAGAAGCCTTGTTTTGTCGCGGGTGGCTTCAAGCATCAAGACCTTGGGGACATTGATGTTAGTGAGATATTAGCCAAAGTGGCTCAATAATAATCAAAAAAAACGCTGACCGATGGCCAGCGTTTTTTATTACTTTCACGAGGTTAATTCTCACATGCTTAAACTTTCAAAGGTTAAGCGAAGGTATTGATTTGAGTACCCACACTGCCTTCTTTAGCTAAATCAGGCTGTGCGCCGGAGTCTGCAGACGCCATGACTTCGGTGACTTGCTCAGATTGCGTTTCCAAGGCGTCTTTAAACACCTGCATTTGCGCCTGTTCGGCGGTTTGCGCCTGGTTCATGTAAAGCGATGCGCTCACTGCACTGCTAATGCCTACATCCATATTTCCACCTCATGGTGTGCAAGTTTAGTAATAAGTTAGCAAAGCAATAAGCCACGTGCAAAGAAAAGGCGCTATTACTGATGCCAACGTCTAGTACTATCGGCTTAACCCGTCCGATCATTAATAGCGATTAGAACCGGTCAGCGCGAAACGGCACCATATCAATAGCAGTCGGCTGTCCTTCCATCATATCCGCCAACAGTTGCCCTGTCGCAGGCCCTAGGGTGAACCCCTGATGGCCATGCCCAAAGGCCAGCCATAAGCCAGGATGGCGCGGCGCTGGCCCTATCACCGGCTTCATGTCAGGCAGGCAGGGTCTCGCACCCTTCCAGGGGGCTTCATCACGACGCTCGCCTAAAGGAAACACACTGCGCGCGACTTTCTCTGCCGCGGCTAGCTGATGCACGTCGGCCGGGGCATCCAGGCGATCTAGTTCGGCCCCGGTGGTTAAACGAACGCCCGCATTCATAGGCGCCAGCAAATAGCCCACTTCAGCGTCCATGATCCAGAAATTTAGCTTGGCCGGCGCTTTAGGCGCGTAGTGCATGTGGTAGCCACGTTTTACAAAGGTAGGAAAGTGATAGCCCAGCTCTTTTAACCAGCTTCCCGCCCAGGGCCCTAGCGCCACGACGACGTCATCTACTTCTAACGCTTCAGCAGCGGCATTGACCTGCCAACGGTCACCCATTTGCTGAACCGACTGGATATCCGATTGCAAAATACGCCCGCCATCATTGCTAAACGCTTGGGCATAGGCCGCGACCAACCCGCCTGGATCAGCAACCGTCCAGGGGTCAAGCCAATGAATCGCGCCGATAATGCTATCGCTGAGCGCGGGCTCCTTTTCCTCCAAGGCGGCACGGTCCAGCTGTTGAAACTGCACGCCATAAAGATGCCGCGCCTCTTCAGCCTCGGTTAGCCGCGCGGCCAACTTTTCCGGGGTGCGGTAAAGCTCAAGCCACCCCTGCCGACGAACCAAGTGGCCTGCCCCAGCGGCCTCAATCATGGGTTCATGTGTTTTGAGTGATAGCTGAATCAGCGAGGCGTATTCCGGCACGATTTTCTGGTAGGCCTTAGGCGCGGAGTTCATCCAATAACGTAACAGTGGAGAAGCAGCCTTCAGCATGCCTCCCGTCCGGTAGCGAATGTCCACTCGGCGATTGGGCAAGACACTTAACAGCGTTTTGACATCGCGGGGGAAAGGGTAAGGCTTGACGGCCTCACGCTGAATAATCCCCGCGTTACCGAACGAGGTTTCGCGACCCGGCTGAAGGCGATCCACCAGGGTAACGTCGTGCCCACGCTGGCGCAGATGCCAGGCGATACTGACACCCACCATGCCCGCTCCCAGAACGACTATTTGACGCGCCATTTTGATGCACCCCTCTTTTCGTATGTAAAACGCTTACTGGCAGCAAACTAATAACATTAACTAATTGAAAAATATCACCAATAAAGCCGCTTATATAGAGTAGAAAACACTCTTTTTAAATTAAAAATCAGTCATTAATGTCGCTGAAATACTAAAAAGGGGTGACAACACTGCAGTCGGCATAACAATTGCTTAGTTTTCATTAGGGAACATTAGCAATGTGCTATTTATGCATAGCGCTTGGTAGAACATTAGTCACCTTACCGCTCATTTAGCACCATAAAGAAGCATTTAATGCACCAAAACCGCTAAGGAAACCCCATGCAGGCCACGCAAGTTTTGGATAATTCATTGCTCGACACGCTGTGGGTGTTATGGGCAGCCGCGCTGGTATTCATTATGCAGGCAGGTTTTCTCTGCCTGGAGGCGGGTACAACGCGTACCAAAAACGCCATCAATGTCGCTATGAAAAACGTAGCGGACTTTGCTATCGCCGTCAGTATTTTTTGGCTAGTCGGTTTTGGCATCATGTTTGGCGACTCCCACCTCGGCTTCATCGGCACAACGCTATTTGGTTGGCAGTTAGAAGCTTCCAGTAGCTGGGTAATCACCCTGTTTATTTTCCAAGCAATGTTCTGTGCCACCGCCGCTACCATTGTGTCGGGGGCGGTAGCAGAGCGCATGCCCTTTTTAGCCTATACCTGGACGGCCCTCTGGATAGCCTTGCTGATCTATCCAGTATTTGGCCATTGGGCATGGGGCGGGCTTTTGGATGGCACGCAAGGCTGGCTAGGGGCGCTTGGGTTTGTCGACTTTGCGGGCTCGACGGTGGTGCATAGCGTGGGCGGTTGGGTCGCCCTGGCCGCCGTACTCTGTATTGGACCACGTAGCGGGCGCTTCATCCATGGCAAGCCGCCCACTGCCTTCCCCTCAGGCAACCTCCCCCTGGCCATGCTTGGCGCGCTGTTTATGATTCTGGGCTGGTTTGGCTTTAATGGCGGCAGCACTCTGGCCGTGACCACGCAAATACCCAGCATAATTGCTAATACGGTGATGGGCGCCGTCGGCGGGATTCTTTCGGGAATGCTAATGGGGCTGCGTACGCGGCGCTACGCAGACGTAATGTATGCGATTAATGGCGCCATCGCGGGCTTGGTCGCCGTCACCGCCGGCGCTCATGTCATCTCCTTATCGGCAGCGTTTGGATTGGGTGCGGTTAGCGGCGTACTGATGGTGCTAACCAGCGAATGGCTGCTAAGTAAGCATATTGATGATGCGGTCAGTGCCATACCCTCGCACCTCGTCGCTGGCGTATGGGGCACGCTAGCACTGCCCTGGGTGGCCGACCTGACACTATTGGATAGCGGCTTGTCTCGGTCCGCTCAGTTTGGTATTCAGCTGATCGGCGTTGTGGTGTGCGGTGTCTGGAGCTTTGGCAGCGCCTGGCTGCTATTTCGCATCACTCGGCGCTTCCTGCCTATACGCGTCTCACCTGAGGCAGAAAAGATGGGGCTCAACTTAGCCGAACACGGCGCTAACAATGAGCTAAACGAGCTGCTTGAACATATGCGCCAACATGAACAACAGGGCGATATGCGCCAGCGAATCGAGGCTGACCCGTTTACCGAAGTGGGCGAAATAGCAGCGAGCTATAACCGCGTAACCGAAGCCCTTGAACGTGCCGTTGGACACACCCGTGTGATGTTACGCAACCTCCGCGATGGCGTGATTACCTGGCAGGCAGACGGTACCTTAACGAGTCTTAACCCCGGTGCGGAGCAGCTATTCGAAGTGGACGCCGCTCAGCTTATCGGTCAACCCATATCGCGGCTGCTGCCCAATCATCATCTCACTCCTGGTGCGCGTCACGAGATTAAACGACGCAGCGCTGACCAAGGCGTGCGCTACCTGGAAGTACAGGTCAGCGAGGGGGCCAGTGGGTCCGTTTCTGAGTGTTCGGGCATGGTGCGAGATATTACCGAACGCAAACAGCTGCAGGAACAATTGAACCGTGAGCGTGACCTTGCCAGAACGACGCTTGCCTCTATCGGCGATGGTGTGATTACCTGCGATGCGAGTGGCAACGTGACCTTTATTAACAGCGAAGCACAGCGCTTAACGGGCTGGACACTTAAAGAAGCGGTCGACAAACCGATCCATCGGGTTTATCGGTTGATTGACGAGTTCAGCAGCGAACCGCTAAGCAACCCTGCCCGGCAAGTGCTCACCCAGCTGACACCAGTGCACTCCACCGAACACTGTCTACTGGTCAAGCGCGATCACTCGCACACCCCCATCCAGCATAGCGCCTCACCGATACGCTCACGCGCCGGCATCACCCTGGGAGCAGTGGTAGTCTTTCAAGATATCAGCCTTACCCGCCACCTTGCCGAACAGCTGAGTTATCAGGTCAGCCACGACAACCTTACTGACCTGCTCAACCGACGCGCCTTCGAATCCGCGCTCAGTGCGCTACTCAGTCGAGACGATGGCCACCACGTGCTGTGCTATCTGGATCTTGATCAGTTCAAAATCGTCAATGATACCTGCGGCCATCTCGCGGGAGATGAGCTGCTACGACAATTAGCTTTAAAATTGAAAAATCATGTGCGCAGCAGCGATATCACCGCCCGCCTAGGTGGTGATGAATTCGCTTTATTACTACCTGATTGCGGTATAGAGCGAGCATTAAAGATTGCCGAAGCACTACGCTGTGATATTGAGCAGTATCGTTTTGCCTGGCAGGGGCATACCTTTGGTATCGGCGTGAGCATTGGCTTGGTTGAGCTCAACGCCGCTCAACCCATGCAGCTGAGCCAAGCGCTTCACGCCTCTGATGCAGCGTGCTATGCCGCCAAAGAGGCAGGCCGCAATCGCATCCACTGCTATCAGCCTGACGATCACTCGTTACTAGAGAAGCACGGTGAACTGCAATGGGTACAACGCTTGCAAAATGGCTTGGATAGCGACACCTTCCGCCTGTTTGCGCAACCCATTGCAGCCGTTTGTGCCGATGGCCCAGGCTACCGGGAAATTCTACTCCGCCTTGAAGAACAGGGAGAGATCATCACGCCCGGGAGCTTTCTGCCCGCCGCTGAGCGATACCACTTTATGGTACGCATCGACCGCTGGGTGATTCGTAATACATTAGCCTGGCTAGGGGATCAAAACCGCCACGCGACGCTACCGACTCATAGTTTGTGGGGGATCAATCTTTCAGGAGCGTCACTTTCCGATGCCGACTTCTGCCACGACCTCATTACGCAAGTCGCCATGGCCAACCTACCCCACGGCACGCTGTGTTTTGAAGTGACCGAAAGCACCGCCATTGCCCAGCTCTCCAGGGTCAGCGAATTAATTGTCACTCTAAAAGAGTATGGCTGCCGCTTTGCACTGGATGACTTTGGTACCGGCCTCTCCTCTTTTAGCTATCTGAAGCAGTTGCCCGTCGATTATTTGAAAATTGACGGTAGCTTTATCCGCAATGTGCATCAGGACCCGATCGACCGGGCAATGGTGGAGGCGATTCACGCCGTGGGTAAGGCACTGGCGATCGAAACCATCGCCGAGTTTGTTGAAACGCAGGCTACGCTTGAAGTGTTACGCCATATTGGGATTGATTACGCACAAGGTTATTTAATCGGCAAGCCCGAACCGCTCACCCATATGGCGGACCAGCGCATAAAAGTAATGCCGCGCTAGCGATAGAACTGAGAAACCTGAAAGTCAGACACACCAAAATCCCATTTAAGGGTATAAGCGCTAACTAAGGATATCGCTGAAACAAGAGGGAAAAGACAGAGGGGAAAATATTCTTCAGATAATGGGGTGGATGATGGGACTTGAACCCACGACCACCGGAGTCACAATCCGGGGCTCTACCACTGAGCTACACCCACCACAACCTAAAACTGGAAACGCAAATATTGTCACTGGGGTGGATGATGGGATTTGAACCCACGACCACCGGAGTCACAATCCGGGGCTCTACCCCTGAGCTACACCCACCAAAGACAATCTTACGAAATAGCTTGAAAGTATGATTCTGATAGGCAGGAACCACTGAATTAGGTGGTACGCCCAGCAGGAATCGAACCCGCAACCTACGGCTTAGAAGGCCGTTGCTCTATCCGGTTGAGCTATGGGCGCGCAAAAAGCATTCAAAAGCAAGAATACTGATAAGCACTAGGCCACAACCAAAGCTGGGAAAAGCAAACAACTACCCTTCGCGTTAGGTGTGGTCGGGATGGAGGGATTCGAACCCCCGACATCCTGCTCCCAAAGCAGGCGCGCTACCAGACTGCGCTACATCCCGATTCTATTACCCTAGACGCTACCGCTTGGTCCGTCTCAAGCGAGGCATATATTACTATTTTTAATTTTAAAGTCAACCATTAAAGTCACTGTTGGTTAAGGCGCTTTGCCTGAATGCCCTAGCGTGCGAAAATTGCGATCTTCACAGCGCGGTGAGCTAAGCGCTTAGATAGTTAATTTTCTAACGTCCACAGGTTTTAACGTCAACAGGGATTTCACTACATGACCGCCCAACTAATCGATGGCAAAGCCATCGCTGCTACCGTCCGCCAACAGGTTGCTGAAAAAGTCGCCGCACGCCGACAAGCCGGCGCAAGGGCACCGGGGCTAGCGGTGGTGGTGGTCGGGGAAGATCCCGCCTCTCACGTATATGTCAGTAATAAGCATCGCGCCTGCGAGCAGGCTGGCATTGTTTCTTTTCAACATGCGTTGCCGGCCACGACCTCACAGCATGAACTGGAAGCCCTGATCGATAAGCTCAATAATGACCCAGCTGTTGACGGCATCTTGGTGCAACTGCCACTGCCCAAACATCTAGATGCCGAGCCCATTTTAGAGCGTATTCTCCCCGATAAAGACGTCGATGGCTTTCACCCCTACAACATTGGGCGCTTAGCGCAGCGTATACCCGCACTGCGCCCCTGTACGCCTAAAGGCATTATGACGCTATTGGCGCAAAACGGTATCGCACTGCGCGGCCTGGACGCCACCGTGGTAGGGGCATCTAATATCGTCGGTAGGCCCATGACGTTAGAGCTCATGCTAGCGGGTTGTACCACTACCGTCTGTCACCGCTTTACCCGAAACCTGAAAGATCACGTTAGCCGCGCCGACATTTTAGTAGTGGCCGTCGGCAAACCTGGCATTGTTAAGGGTGAATGGATCAAACCGGGCGCGATCGTGATTGATGTAGGCATTAATCGCCAAGAAAACGGCACGTTAATCGGCGATATCGATTTTGCTGTCGCCGCCGAACGCGCCAGTTTTATCACCCCGGTGCCGGGTGGCGTTGGCCCAATGACCGTCGCGACACTGCTGGAAAACACCTTAGAAGCTGCTGAACAACACGATTTAGCCCAGCAAACGCTGAATTGAACCAGGTTTACCTATCAATTTATTTTTCCTCTCAAGATGGAGCATCGCGCAGTGAAGCGTATTGGTATTATTGGCGCAATGGCGCAAGAAGTAAGCACTTTAGTGAGCCAGTTAGACGACCCCCAGCGCTATGAGCACGCGGGCTTTGTATTTCATACGGGCACTCGCTACGGCCTTGAGGTGATCGTACTGCAATCGGGAATTGGCAAAGTCAATGCCGCTGTAGGCACCGCTATTTTATTGGAACGCCATCAGCCCGATGCCATTATCAATACCGGCTCAGCAGGTGGGTTCGCCGCCGATTTACAGATTGGCGATGTGATCATTTCCGACGAAGTCCGCCATCACGATGTGGACGCTGTGGTGTTCGGCTATGAAATAGGCCAGGTTCCAGGCATGCCTGCCGCCTACCACGCTGACACACAGCTGCGCGAGATCGCGCGTCACGCCATCGCTTCGTTAGGGGAAGTTCAAGTACGTGAAGGCTTGATCGCCACCGGCGATGCCTTTATGGCTGACCCTGCGCGGGTAGCCGCCACGCGCGCGCAATTTCCCAGCATGCTGGCCGTTGAAATGGAAGCCGCCGCAATTGCCCAGACGTGCCACCGCTACCAATGCCCTTTCGTGGTTATCCGCGCGCTGTCTGACATCCCAGGCAGCGGCGACAACCACCTCTCATTTGATGAGTTTCTGGAAGTCGCCGCCGATCACTCTTCGCGCATGGTGGATCAAATGCTAAAACAGCTGGGTAACGTTTAACCAAGCCAGCCAAAGGTTCGATGCCGTCGACGGTGAATAGGTCGATGGCATCAATGATTAGCTTTTTTTAATTGACCAGCTATCTTTTAATCGCCCAGCTCAGCGTCTCCCCCGCCAGCAGCGGAATGATCTGCTCATTCTGGCCGTAGGGGTAGCTTTCCGGCAAGCGCCATTCGCGACGCTCCAGCGTAATACGGTCAGCATTCGGCGCAAGGCCATAAAAACGTGGACCGTTTAAGCTGGCAAAGGCTTCCAGCTGATCCAAGGCATTCATTTCATCGAAAGCAGTCGCGTAAAGCTCAATCGCCGCGGGTGCGGTATAGGCACCCGCGCAGCCGCAGCTTGACTCTTTTGCGCCCTGGGAGTGGGGAGCACTATCGGTGCCTAAAAAGAACTTATGGCTACCGCTGGTGGCCGCCTTTAACAGCGCTTGGCGATGCTGCTCACGCTTCAGGATGGGCAGGCAGTAGTAGTGGGGGCGAATCCCGCCCACCAGCATCTTATTGCGGTTAAACAAAAGATGGTGGGCGGTAATGGTAGCGGCCACGTTATCTGGCGCCTGGGCAACAAACTCAGCGGCTTGCTGGGTGGTGATATGCTCACACACTACTTTCAGCGCTGGATGGCGTTTCAGCAACGGTTTCATCACTGTTTCAATAAACACCGCTTCGCGATCAAAAATATCGATCTCTGCATGGGTGACTTCACCGTGCACCAAGAGGGGCATTCCCACTTTAACCATCGTGGCAATCGTAGCGTCACAATGGGCAAGATCGGTGACCCCCGAGTCGGAGTTGGTTGTCGCTCCCGCCGGGTATAGCTTCACTGCTTTGACAATACCGCTTTGTGCGGCGCGCTCGATCTCTTCGGGGGGCGTCGTATCGGTGAGATACAGCACCATTAAGGGCTCAAAGGCACTGCCCGCTGGCAAAGCATCAAGGATACGCTGACGGTACTCTAGCGCTTGATCCGTCGTCGTCACTGGCGGTGTTAAATTGGGCATGATAATAGCACGCCCCATCTGGGCGGCGGTGTGGCCGACTACCGCTTTGAGCGCTTCATTGTCGCGCAGGTGAAGGTGCCAATCGTCAGGGCGGGTCAGTGTTACAGTGTCCACGGCGAATCCTGTGCTGAGTTAACTTATCGTGCGTCCATTATACGCCATTAGCCGGTTGGATAAATCCACCAAGCTAGCGCCCACACGCTTGTCCAAGTGTCGTATCATGGCGGCACTTTTTATATAAGGGTCCGGTTGTTTATGCAGAACGTGCGACGCTATGCAGATATCATCGCTAGCCTGGAAGGATTGATATGGTTAAGCCTTGCTTGGTCGATTTCCCTATCAGTCCATATCGGCAGTACAGAACCGACCCTCGCTAGCCTATTGGTGATCGGTGCCCTGGCGGTCTTTTGCTGGGCACATAAGCCACTACGGTATTTGCTACGCCGTTACCATATCCGCAAACGGCGTACCGATATGTGGATTCATACGCTGGCTCTACCGCTATTATTGGCGATGTTTATCCATATCATGCTCGAAGCCATGCTGGGTAGCACCTGGCTTCCACCCAAGATACTGGTATTCAATATTCTCGCCACGGCCGGGTGGACAACCTATGTCATGACACTACTTATCAAGATTGTCATTCACCGCATTAAAACTGCGAAGAAGTAAACTGATTATGCAGACCGCCCTGCCCCTTCCGCTGTCCACACCCAATCGTAACTTGGTACGCCTCACCATCGTACGCGGCATTACCTGGACGGGCTTTTTACTGGCCATTATTGTCGGCGTTGAGCTGCTTGCTTTCGACCTCCCGGTGACGGCGGTAGTAAGCGTCATTATCGCCATGGGCGTGCTTAACATCGCTACCTGGTGGCGGTTGGGGCGCCCCCGCGCGGTGACCCACCTTGAATACTTGCTTCACTTACTCGCCGACATTGCCGGGCTAACGCTGCTGTTTTACTTTTCAGGGGGATCAACAAACCCATTTATCACTTATTATTTGGTCCCGGTGACCATTGCCGCGGCAACCCTACCTTGGCGTCACGCCTGGATCATCGCGGCGTGCTCCATGGCGGGATATACCTTTTTAATGTTTTCTTACTACCCGATTCCGCAGCTCGGGCATATCAATAGCGACAACCCGCTTAGCCTCCACATCTTAGGCATGTGGCTTAATTTTGGCCTCTCTGCGGGCCTCGTCACCTTTTTTATCTATAAGATGGCTCACGCGCTGCGCAGCCGTGATCAGGCCTTATCACGCACCCGTGAAGCCGCCTTACGCAATGAGCAGGTACTTGCCGTTGCCACCCAGGCCGCGGGCACTGCCCACGAACTGGGAACACCGCTTTCCACCATGGCGGTTTTGCTTAAGGAAATGCAGGCTGACGCCCCTTCCGATTCAGGGCTGAACGAGGACATCGAGTTGCTGCGCCAGCAAGTCGATGTCTGCAAATCACGCTTGCAAAACCTTGTTTCCAATGCGGACCGTCGGCGCATGGCGGAACCTGAAGTACTCAACGCCGAAAGTTGGCTCAGCGGTGTCGTGCAGCGTTGGCTAGTACTGCGGCCGGATGTAAGCCATCAGTTCGAGGTAGCGGAGAAGCGTGGTCAGCCCTGGCTGGCAGTCGATGCGACGCTTGACCAAGCGCTGACGAATCTGCTTAACAATGCCGCCGATGCCAACCCCGAACAGGTTGCCATCCGCCTGGACTGGCAAGGCGATAGCGTTGTGATTGATATCCGTGATCATGGCCCCGGCGTCGCGATGTCGATTGCCGACCAGTTAGGCGAGACATTTATTTCCACGAAAAGCAAAGGCATGGGCATCGGCTTATTTTTAACCCATGCCACTATCAATCGCTTTGGCGGCGGCGTGAGCCTGTATAATCACCCAGAAGGCGGTACGCTGACGGAAGTAACGCTGCCTCGCTGTGCGGCGCCCCATTAGCGCTTAATACCTGGCCACCCAAGCACTCCCAGAAATGGATTGAGGACATAATGCCAACTCAAGAGCAACGCTTGCTGATCATTGATGACGATGAAATGTTTTGTCATGTACTCAATCGCGCCCTGAGTCGGCGCGGCTATGAAGTCATTGTCGCCCATGATGCCGAGCAAGCATTGACGATGGCCGCCCAGTTCTCACCGACCATGGCGACCCTTGATCTCAAGCTTGAAAATAGTTCTGGGTTAAAACTACTGCCCGAGCTACTTGCCACAGTGCCCAAGTGCCGAATTGTGGTGCTGACAGGCTACTCGAGCATTGCCACCGCGGTGGAAGCGATAAAAC
Organism: Halovibrio sp. HP20-59; assembly: GCF_033052795.2. NCBI lineage: Bacteria > Pseudomonadati > Pseudomonadota > Gammaproteobacteria > Oceanospirillales > Halomonadaceae > Halovibrio > Halovibrio sp. HP20-59. The sequence continues at coordinate 197,295 of NZ_JAWJUW020000002.1, read as the reverse complement.
TCGGCGCCGCTAATTATCTGTGCAAACCCGTGGATGCGGATGATGTACTCACGGCATTTGAGCGCCAGGAAGGTGACCCAGACACCGAACTGGCTGACAATCCGCCTTCGATTAACCGCATCACCTGGGAGCATATTCAGAAAGTGCTTCAGGAGCACGACGGCAATATTTCCGCCACCGCGCGGGCATTGGGCATGCATCGCCGTACCCTGCAGCGCAAATTACAAAAACGTCCCGTGCGTCGTTAGACCTACTTAATGCGCCGTCCAACCCAGATCAATATTAAAGCTCGACCCGGTCACCGCACCGGCGGCATCAGAGGCCAGGTAGGCGACTAATTGCGCTACTTCTACAGGCTCGATCAAGCGCTTGATCGCCGCCTGTTTCAGCATAATTTTTTCAACGACTTCCTTCTCGTCCATGTTATTCAGCTTGGCCTGATCAGCAATCTGGTTATCCACTAATGGCGTTTTCACATAGGCAGGGCAAACCGCATTAGCCGTAATGCCCTGCTCGCCGCCTTCCAGCGCCGCTGTCTTGGTCAATCCAATCATGCCGTGCTTAGCACTGATATAGGCGGCTTTACCGGGAGAGGCTACCTGAGCGTGTATCGAAGCCACATTAATGATGCGCCCCCACCCCTTTGCACGCATATGCGGCCAAGCGGCTTGCGTCAGCAAGAACGGCGCCGTCAGCATCAGATCCATAATTTGCCGCCATTTCTCTTCGGGAAACGTCTCAATTGAAGCAACGTGTTGTATACCTGCATTATTGACCAGGATGTCGACGCCGCCAAAGCGCTTCACCGCATCAGCCACCGCGGCTCGGCAGGCACCAGGGTCAGTCAAATCCGCTTCAAAAAAGGCCGCACCGGCGTCTTCAGCAATGGCTTTTCCCGCCGGATTATAATCGACCGCAAGCACTTGGTGGCCTAGCTCGCAAAAATGCTTAACCACGGCAGCACCAATACCACTGCTAGTGCCGGTGACCAGCGCAACTCGCGGCGTTGTAACAGCTGGGGAGGTCATAGGTATTTCCTTTCGCTTAGTGGATGAAAATCATTGTGTGAAGTCACTTTGAGTATAGCCACGTATGACTAAGTGTTGGTTTCTTCCGCAGACTGCATTAAACGCGCCATCATTCGCTGCGCCAGCCTAGCAGCCTCCTGCAGGCTGTCTAATTCGCCTAAATCATGCAAAATGACGCGCTTATAGAGCGCATAACCGCCCGGTAGCTGCTCAAAAGATAAACGGTAGCGCCCCGAGGGTAATGCAAGCGTTAACGTATCTGCCAAAGGGTTACTAAGCTGGGTTTGGTCAGGCACCGCCACTAACCATAGCTCACAGGGGGTAATTAATGCGCCTACTAGGTATTCAACGCCGTAATGTTGAAAACATAGCGCATCCACCCCCAGGCGCGGGTTCCATTTCTCCGCTTGTTTGATGACCGGCAGGTGCACATCGCGGTATGCGTTTGCCAACTCGGCGAGAAGTGCGTATTCATCAGCGCTGAGCGTCTGCATAAAAGTCCTTGGTATTTCAGTGATAACCGGCATTAATTGTCAGCGTAGCAAGCTGCTATTGGCGTAAAGCGCTCTGCTCAGCGACAATGAGTACGAATTTAGCGCTTGGCTATATTAGCAATAACAAGCGCGATGCTACTTCCCCATTTATCGCAAAGGAGCGCCACCTATGTTTGTGGTTATTTTTGGACGCCTATCATGCCCTTTCTGTGTGCGCGCAAAGCAGCTTGCTGAGCAGTTAGAAAAATCTAATAAAATTGAGGGCTTTCGCTATGTCGATATGCCTTCTGAAGGCGTTACCAAAGAAGATATTGCCAAAACCGCTGGAAAGCCAATTCATACCGTACCGCAGGTGTTTGTTGATCAAACCCACGTGGGCGGCTTTACTGAGTTCGACCAGTTCGTACGCGAGAAGCAGCTGCTTGCCTCTTGATGTTTTCTGCTCTCCTGCTCGCTTTCTAATGGCGTGCCGATTCGATGCCGTTAATACCCGTTGAACCCTTGCTTCGCGCGTTTGCCTATACTGAGTAATTACTCGACTTAGGCTGCGCCACCACTTTTATTTGGGCAAGGAGTTCACTATGCAGCGTCAGGAGTTTGTACAGCAGCTGTGGCTTGACTATATACATACCCACCCCGACATCGGTGCACTGCGGCTATGGCCGCTCTCCGCTGAAGCCGAGTATCTCACTCTGGTCACCCTGAATTACGGCCCTTTTTCCGCTACGGCGCTTACTGGCAACTTAGCACACATGGGGTATCGCCCGGTCGGCCACTTTGCGATGGCCGATAAAGGTCTGCTGGTTCACCTGTTGGCGCCAAGCGACAGCAGTAGTTGGCTGGTGCTAGCGGAATTGCAGATGGGCACGCTTTCCAAGTCGCCTCGCGAAGCCTTAGAAGCACTCGTGCAGCAGTCACATCCTCAAGACTGCAAAGGACACAACTTACTATGCCGCGGCCGGCCTTGGCCCATGCCGTCGTGGCCGCTCTACCAACAATTGCAATACGCTCATCCACTTGCCGCCTGGCTTGCCGTGATGGGCCCTCGTTTGCATCATGCTGGCTACGATTGCAGCCAGCTGGGCGAGCCACTGACAACCTTGGACCAACAACTTAGAGACGTCGGCATGCCAAGCTTAAATGGCCAACAAAACGGCGTCTTCGCGGTTTCTTCGCTGCTTGATCATCGCTTTTACCCGACAACACCGCAAAAAATGGTGTTCGGTGAAGGAGACGAACACCGGCTATGCTTAGGCGGCTTGGCACTGGTTCAAAAACACGTAGAAGATGATCACGAGCGCGTGGCCGAGGTACTGCTACCCCACCATACCCGCTGTGTAATGGCGTAAGACCTGATTTTCATCGGCGGGCCTTACGCCATTTCGTCTTTAGTCGTCGACAAAAGTCATCTCGGGGACATGGTCGGGAACAATCAGCTTACCCGCTGTTTTATCGATAATTTCTTCGACACTAACACCCGGTGCACGCTCTTTGAGAATAAAGGCACCGTCTTTGATTTCAAGGTACGCCAGATCAGTTAACACACGGTTGATACAGCCTGCACCGGTCAGGGGCAGCTCGCATTTCTCCAACAGCTTGGATTCGCCATGTTTAGAGGCATGAGTCATGGTGCAAATAATATTCTCAGCACCAGCGACTAAATCCATGGCGCCGCCCATCCCTTTAATCAACTTCCCAGGAATCATCCACGAGGCAATGTTGCCTTCCTGGTCAATTTCAAAGGCACCCAGCACGGTTAAGTCGACGTGACCACCGCGAATCATGGCAAAGGATTCAGCGGAGGAGAAAATTGCCGCCCCTGGGCGGGCCGTGACAGTCTCTTTGCCAGCGTTAATCATATCCGGATCCAGCTCGCTTTCAGTCGGGTATCGGCCCATACCCAGCAGCCCATTTTCAGATTGCAGCATGACATCGATGCCGTCGGGAATATAATTGGCAACCAGGGTGGGGATACCGATACCCAGGTTGACGTAAAAACCATCTTCGAGTTCGCGGGCGACGCGCCGAGCCATTTGTTCACGTGTTAAGGCCATGGTGCCTTCCTCTTGTTGAATCGTTAAATGAGAAGCAAGTGAGACGTTTGAAGCTGTGCAGCGCGTTAACTGCGCACCGTGCGTTTTTCAATGCGTTTTTCAAACGTGCCTTGAATAATCCGATCCACATAAATACCTGGGGTATGGATCTGGCTCGGCTCAAGCTCTCCCGGCTCAACAATTTCTTCCACTTCTACCACAGTTATTTTCCCCGCGGTGGCGGCCATAGGGTTAAAGTTCTGCGCCGTATGACGGTACATTACGTTGCCATAGCGGTCTGCCTTCCAGCCTTTCACAATGGCAAAATCGCCGATAATGGCTTCTTCTAAAATACAGTGACGGCCATTAAACTCGCGGACTTCTTTGCCCTCGCCAATCGGCGTGCCATAACCGGTAGCGGTGTAAAAAGCAGGAATACCCGCGCCTCCCGCCCGCATTTTCTCAGCCAGCGTGCCTTGAGGCGTTAAGACCACTTCAATTTCATCATTAAGCATTTGCTGTTCAAACAGGGCATTCTCACCCACATAAGAGGCAAGAATTTTGCGAATTTGGCGATCTTCAAGAAGTATGCCCAGTCCAAAGCCGTCCACCCCGCAGTTATTGGAAACGACGGTGAGATTATCGACACCACGACGCTTAATTTCAGCGATCAGGTTTTCGGGGATACCGCACAAACCAAAGCCGCCGGCGAGCACGGTCATACCGCTTTCGATGCCTTCCATTGCTTCTTGGTAAGAAGCCACACGCTTATCGAATCCTGCCATTGTTGTGCCTCGCGTTGTTGTCGTTGATAAGTACTGTCTTTGATAAGTACTGTCTTTGATAAGTACTGCCGTTGATAGCTACTGTCGTTGAAATGTGCTGTCGGTGATACGTTAACTGCTGCTTTAGGCAGCTTCAGTGTTGTCGCTGATGATATATTTGTTAAGTTTGTTTTTCTTATCAATTTATTTTTAAAACTTATGAAAGGGTATGCCATGACCGTCAAACAGCTTCGCGCCTTTCTTGCGGTCGCCCAAACCCTTAGCTTTACCCAGGCCTGCGAGCGGCTCCACCTTTCTCAACCAGCGCTAAGTCTGGCCATTAAAGGGTTGGAAGAATCATTGGGTGGCAAACTGTTAATTCGAAGCACCCGTAGTGTCAGACTAACCCCAGAAGGCGAATCGTTGCTACCGCTTGCCAAACACCTGCTTGCCCAATGGGACAACACCGAAGAACGGTTACGTCAGCGTTTCACCCTCCAACTGGGTCGGCTTAGCATTGCAGCGATGCCTGCGTTTGCCTGCAACCTACTCCCTGCGGCGTTGGTTAAATTTCGCCAGCAGTACCCTAAAATCAATATCACCGTACATGATGTGATTAACGAAGAAGTCACCGAAATGGTGCGCTCACGCCAAGTAGAGCTGGGCATCGCCTTTTCCCCTGAAGGCACCGGCAGCCTGCTATTTACTCCGCTGTTTGAAGACCACTTTGTCGCTGTAGTACCCCCTGCTTCTACGTTAAATCAGTCCGCAAAGCTATCGTGGGCGCAGCTCCTTGAACACGACTTTATTACCCTTCAGCGCCCATCAATGGTACGCCGCTTACTTGAGCAGGAACTACTTAAGCAACACATGACACTCCCGGTGGCTTTTGAAAGCCACCAGCTTTCCACGGTGGGGCGAATGGTTGCCGACGGATTGGGCGTCAGTGCGGTGCCTTCAATGTGCATTCGTCAAATGCACGAGCTGGGCGCACGGTGCATACCACTAACAACCCCAGGTATTTCTTGCCGCGTGGGCATTTTGACTCAGCAAGAGCTGTCAGTCGCGGCCCATGCGTTACGCACCGTCTTATGCAAAACGGTGCAAGCGCCCTGCTTAAGCCTTAGCTAAATAACACTTAACATGCTTCTATTCGTTGGGTTTATGCTGGGCAGCGCGGCGACGATCCTTTAGCATTCAATCTTAATGAGCTTTCGTCTGACGGTAAGGAAACTTGGTATGCCTATCTTTAAGGGGCTTGTCAGCGCGCTACTGCTGACGCTCAACACACTATTCTGGGGCGTACCGCTTATTTTGCTGACCCTACTCAAAATTATTGCCCCTGGGCAGCGACTGAAGCAGCGGGTATTACAGGGTTTAAATGCGGTCGCGCTAAATTGGATTGGGTTTAATTTATGGTGGATGCGCCATTGGCTTAAACCCGAGCTTCACGCCAGCGTCCCCCATCATTTGAGCCCTCAGCAGTGGTGGCTAGTCATCTCCAATCACCGTAGTTGGACCGATATTTTTATGCTGCTAATGGCGTTACACCGGCGTATTCCAATGCCGCGTTTTTTTCTAAAGCGTCAACTAATCTGGATTCCCATCGTCGGCTTGGCTTTTTGGGCGCTGGAATTTCCGTTTATGCGCCGTTTTAGTCGCGCACAAATAGCCAAAAACCCGCGTTTGGCGACCATTGACCGCATCGCTACCCAGCGCATGTGCCAAAAAGCACGCAACACGCCCATTGCCATTTTCAACTTTGTCGAGGGTACGCGCTTTAGCGTTGCTAAGCGCGACGCACAGCAGAGCCCCTATCGTCATTTGTTACGCCCTAAGGCGGGCGGTGTGGCACAGGTGCTTAGCCTGCTAGGCAACCAATTGAATGGTATCCTGGATGTCACGATCAGCTATGCCAATCCCTCGCCTACTTTTTGGGGGTATTTATGCGGCAAAGAGGGATCTGTCACTTTGCACGCCAAGCAACTGGACATTCCACAGTGGATGTACGCGCCAGATAACCACGACGAAAAGCAGCAAAAGGAACGCTTCCACACATGGATCAATGCACTCTGGTTGGAAAAAGACGGCATGCTGGAAAACCGCACCGATCACGACTAGCCAGCTGGTTAACCGCTCGCCTGCTAATGGGGTTAGCCGTGTGGGCGGTTATAGTGACCGTTCTGGTCGCGCTTTCCGGCTGTGCCGGCGCGCCGCCATCGTCCTCTCAGCGCGCATCAGTCCCCAGCGCCAGTCAGATCAGCGGCAACTGGGTAGAGGTACAGCGTGGCGATACGCTCGGGAAGCTGGCAACGCGGGCCAACGTTCCCCTAGAACGTTTACAGCGCTTTAACCCGAGCGCGGATACTCATCGCCTGAGAGTCGGTCAACGCCTGCTGATACCCACCCAGCAAGAGCGCGCGCCTTCTGGCGGCCCCTACCGTTACCAAATCCGACCCGGTGATACCTTTTCAAGTATCGCCCGGCACTTTGCTACGACCAGTGGGCGCATTCAGAGCGCCAACCCCAGCGCATCGCCCACCGGCTTGCGAGTCGGCCAAGTAGTGGCCGTTCCCTTAAGCAATGCCACAGCGGGTAGCACTAGTCCCAGTCGCACATCCTCAAACACTAGCAAACCCGCCGCTGCCAGTAGCGCTCCCAGCCAGTCGCTACCTACCTCGGCGCGTCGCTGGCCCTGGCCGCTGGACGACTACCGTGTGGTTCGCCGCTACGGTCCAGATAGCCGTGGCACGCTGCAGCCTATGCTGCTTGCCACCCAGGCGGGTGCCCAGGCTAAATCCGTCGCCCCCGGCGAGGTGCGCTTTGCGGATGGCATGCGCCAGCTAGGCGAAGTGGTCATCGTGCATCACGCCGACAATTTACAAACCGTGTACGCGCTATGTGAGCGCATAGTGGTTAAGGTGGGTCAGCAGGTTAGCGCTGGCGACCCGCTTTGCGAAGTCGGCCAAAGCGATTCAACCCAGCGCTATGATTTATTGTTTGATCTTCGCCAAGGCGGCAAGCCTATCGACCCCAAACAGGTACTGCGCTGAACATCAAACCGCTTAATACTGGAAATACCTTGGCGCTGCTTCTGCAGAGCCAAGGGGTTAACCGCGATAGTAGCCAGGTTTCACAAACGGCATGGGGGTCACCACCATGGGCAACTGCTTGCCGCGTACAATGGCATACACCGAGCTTTTCGGTGCTTCCAGCTTGCGACTGACATAGCCCATTGCCACCGGTTTACCGACGCTCGGGCCAAAGCTGCCCGAAGTGACCACACCCACTGTGTTGCCTGCTTCATCAACCAGCGACGCGCCCTCACGCACCGGTGCCCGGCCGTCTGCTAACAAGCCAACGCGCTTGCGCGTGTGATCTTTAGCATCGATTTGATGCAGGATAACTTCAGCACCGGGGAAACCACCGGCGCGTTCACCGCCATGGCGGCGCGGTTTACCAATCGCCCAGATCAAGCTCGCTTCAACGGGGGTTGTCTGCGAATCCATATCGTGACCGTAGAGGCATAAACCAGCCTCTAAACGCAGCGAGTCCCGAGCACCCAGCCCAATGGCCTCTACCTCTGGCTCGGCTAATAACCGTTCGGCGAAGGCTTCACAGGCATCGGCAGCGACTGAGATTTCAAAGCCGTCTTCGCCGGTATAGCCGCTGCGGCTCACCCAGACGTGCTGCCCGGCAATGGTGAAGCGCCCATGCTGCATAAACACCAAATCACAGGCTGCCGGGCAAAGCCGTTGCATCACATCACTTGCCTGGGGGCCTTGCAGCGCCAGCAGGCCCCGCTCTTGTGGCTCAATGGTATGTGTTGACGCTAAATTGAGCCGCAAATGTGCCAGGTCTTGGTCTTTACAGGCAGCGTTGACGACCAAATAAAAATGATCGCCTGCGTTGACCACCATCAAATCGTCAATGATGCCGCCTTCATTGTTGGTGAAAAGTCCGTAACGCTGCGCGCCGGTTTCAAGCCCCACTAAATCAGCCGGAATCAAGGTTTCAAGTGCCTCGGCGACGTTATGGCCAGAAACGATGATCTGCCCCATATGCGAAACATCAAACAGGCCGCACTTTTGACGAGTGTGTTCATGCTCTTTTTTAACCCCTAGCGGGTACTGCACCGGCATATCATAGCCAGCAAAAGGCACCATTTTAGCGCCCAACTTGCGGTGCAGCGCGTGCAGCGGCGTTTGCTTTAACTCAGACATGGGGATTCCTCACTTAACGATGACTTATTTAAAAAAAGGCTCGCTTATAAAAGAGAACGGGAAGTCACCCATCAAGTGCCTTCCCGACTCTGTCACTTTTTACCCTACTGCTTATTGGTCGTGACCCAGCTCTTCACCTGGCAACACATCTTTGCCGTTGAAATAATCCTTGGTCAACTTGAAGACTACCGGTGACAGCAGTGCCAAGGCAATCAGGTTCGGGATCGCCATCATGGCGTTGAAGGTATCCGCCATTAGCCAGATAAAGCCTAGCTGAGCGATAGCGCCAAGTGGGATTGCCAATACAAACAACACCCGATAAATCATAATGGAGCGTGTACCAAACAGAAACTGGAAGCATTTCTCGCCATAAAATGACCAGCCCAGAATGGTCGTAAAGGCAAAAATGGCCAACGCAACTGCAACGATCTGATTACCAAAGCCAGGCAGTGCAGCGTCAAACGAGAGTGCGGTGAGCGACGCACCGGCTTCGCCGTCGATCCACACGGTAGAGGTCAAAATCACCAGAGCGGTAATGGTGCACACAACGATGGTGTCGATGAAGGTCCCCAGCATGGCGATTAAGCCCTGGCGCACCGGGTTTTTAGTTTTGGCCGCGGCATGCGCAATGGGCGCGCTACCCAAGCCCGCTTCATTGGAGAAGATGCCCCGCGCTACACCAAACCGAATCGCGGCCATTACTGCTGCCCCGGCAAAACCACCGGCTGCCGCCATGGGGTTAAAGGCGTAATAGAAAATCAGGCCAAAGGCTTCACCAATCTGCCCGGCATTAATAATTAATACCAACAGGCCAGCGACCACATAGGCAATGCCCATAATGGGTACCAGTTTGCCTGCCACTTTGGCGATCCGTTTGATCCCCCCCAAAATCACCGCGCCTGCCAGCACCATAATGATGAGGCCGGTCAGCCAGTGCGGGACACCAAAAGTTGCGTCCATGGCATCCGCCACGGAGTTCGACTGGACGGTATTACCAATACCAAACGCTGCTACGGCACCAAAAAAAGCGAAGACGCCGCCCAGCCACAGCCATTTTTTACCCAAACCGTTTTTGATATAAAACATCGGCCCACCGACGTGGAAGCCAGTGCTATCGGTTTCACGGTAACGCACCGCCAGCACGGCTTCAGCAAATTTGGTCGCCATGCCGACTAATGCCGTGATCCACATCCAAAAAACCGCGCCAGGACCACCCAAGGCAATGGCCGTGGCCACACCGGCAATATTACCGGTGCCGATAGTCGCTGAAAGCGATGTCATCAAGGCTTCAAAGGGCGATATTTCCCCCTCATCAGCGTCTTTTTTATCAGCACTTGGCTTGGCATCACGGCCAGCCAACATTAGCTTGAAACCCATGCCGAGCTTTCTAATCGGCATCAGTTTCAAGCCAATTTGTAAATAGATCCCCACCCCCAACAACAAAATCAACATAACGGGTCCCCAGACCACGCTGTTGATCGCGCTAAGTAGGCTAGTTAATGTTTCCACGCGTTTCTCCTTACCCCGTTGGTGTGTATTGTTGGTTAATATTCATCATTGGCTACCCCTGGTGCTGCTTTTGCTGATCAGGCTACGCGGTAAACGTTTTACACCATCAACTTAGCAAGCATCTACACGGATGTCGCTTACGCATAGAGAATGCCCCTTTTTTGGCAACCCGATGCATCTCCGTAACGGTATCAGAACCACTTACTTCATTACACTTAGGGAGAGCCAGGAAGGAATTTGTTTCCGATTGGAAACACGTTAACATGCAGCATTTATTGGCTCGGCTAGCCCCTCCCGATAGTGCAAGTAACAAGCACTAATATGCTCGGGTCCAGAAAACTGTTTCATACATAGGAAACCATCATGAGCAATCTTCCTGCCAATCTTCGTTACGCTGAAAGCCACGAATGGGTGCTTGATAATCAAGATGGCACTGTCACCGTGGGTATCACCGATCACGCCCAGCAGGCGCTCGGGGATGTGGTGTTTGTTGAGCTACCTGAAGTGGGGACTGCGCTATCCAAGGGACAAGAGTTTGGTGTCGTTGAGTCGGTCAAAGCCGCGTCTGACCTTTACTCGCCGGTTGTTGGCGAAGTTATCGAAGTCAATGATACCCTTGAGGACTCGCCAGAAAACGTCAACGAAGCCCCTTACGAAGGCGGCTGGATGATGAAAGTACGCTTAGACAGCAACACCCTTGACGACCTGCTAGACGCCGATGCCTATCAAGCCACGCTAAGCGACGACGATTAATCGCACTACTGTGCTTGCCTTTTCCGGCAGGCACTTCGCTTTTCATCCCTGCACGGTTCTCTCTTCACGTTCGGAATCTACCCATGTCTTTTGAAACACGCCGCCTGGCCGAGCTGGCCGACCATGATGCCTTTATCAAACGTCATAATGGCCCCAATGCCGATGATGTGGCCAGCATGCTACAAGCGCTCAACATGCAGCGCATGGAAGACCTGATCGAGCAGACCGTGCCGAGCGATATCCGCCTTGGCCGCGAACTGGCCTTGGACGAACCGCGTAGCGAAACTGAAGCTCTGGATTATTTAGCCCAGCTAGCGCGGCAAAACCGTGTGGCGAAAAGCTATATTGGTCAGGGTTATTACGGCACCCACATGCCTGCAGTGATTCAGCGTAATGTGCTGGAAAACCCGGGCTGGTACACAGCGTATACGCCCTATCAGCCCGAGATATCCCAGGGCCGCCTGGAAGGTTTGCTTAACTTCCAGCAAGTGGTCATGGATTTAACCGGCATGCAGCTGGCGAATGCATCACTGCTTGATGAAGCCACCGCCGCCGCCGAAGCCATGGCGCTCTGCAAACGTGGCAACAAGAAAAGTAAATCCAACGCCTTTTTTGTGGCTGACGACGTTTTCCCACAAACGCTGGACGTGGTTAAAACCCGGGCCGCGTTTTTTGGCTTTGAGCTAATTACCGGCCCAGCCGACGCGTTGGCCGAGCATGATGTCTTTGGCGCGCTACTTCAGTACCCGTCCGCCAGTGGTGAAATTCACGACCTGGCACCGCTATTAAGCACAGCGGCTGAGCGCAATATTATGACCTGCGTGGCAACAGACCTATTAAGCCTGGTGCTGCTTAAAGAGCCCGGCCAACTTGGCGCGGACATTGTGGTGGGCAACTCCCAGCGCTTTGGCGTGCCAATGGGCTTTGGCGGGCCCCATGCGGCTTTCTTCGCCACCTCCGATAAGCTCAAACGCTCTATCCCAGGGCGGATTATCGGTGTCTCTAAAGATAGCCGTGGTAACACCGCCCTGCGCATGGCGATGCAGACCCGCGAGCAGCACATCCGCCGAGAGAAAGCGACCTCGAACATCTGTACGGCACAGGCACTTCTGGCCAATATCGCAGGCTTTTACGCCACCTATCACGGTGCTGAAGGGTTGCGCAAGATCGCTGGTCGCGTTCACCGTTTGACAACCCTGTTGGCAGAGGGCCTTAAGCAAGCAAGCGTGACGCTCGGCCATGGCAGCTGGTTTGATACACTGCGCCTGACCGGCATCGATGCGGGCAAAATCCATGGTCGCGCCATGACCCACGATATTAACCTGCACTACTTTGCCAATGGTGATGTGGGCATCAGCCTTGATGAAACCACCACTGCCCATGACGTGGCGGCATTGTTTGATGTACTGCTCGGTGACGAGCACGGGCTTTCTGTAGCGACCTTGGATGAACACGCTATCGCTAACGGCACCACCGGCATTCCCGCTGCCTGTCGTCGTGACAGTGAGTTTTTAACTCACCCCACCTTTAGCCGCTACCGCAGCGAAACCGAAATGCTGCGCTATTTAAAGCGCCTTGAGAATAAAGATCTGTCGCTTGCCCATGCGATGATTCCGCTCGGTTCCTGCACCATGAAGCTTAACGCCACCAGCGAAATGCTTCCCGTTTCCTGGCCATCGTTCGCGCATCTGCACCCTTTCGCTCCCCGCGACCAGGTGGCTGGGTACCAGCAGATGATTGACGAGCTTTCGGCCTTTTTGGTCGAAGTGACTGGTTACGACCATATCTCGATGCAGCCCAACTCCGGTGCTCAGGGTGAATATGCCGGTCTGGTCGCCATCCGCCGCTATCAGGCGGCCCAGGGTGAGGGGCATCGCGATGTCTGCTTGATTCCTAGCTCCGCCCACGGTACTAACCCAGCCTCGGCAGCCATGGTGCAGATGAAAGTGGTGGTCGTCGAGTGTGATCAAAACGGCAATATCGACATGGCGGATTTGCGTCAGAAAGCTGAGCAGCACCGCGATCAGCTCTCCGCCATTATGCTGACCTACCCTTCGACTCACGGCGTATTTGAGACCAGCGTGCGCGACGCGTGCAAGGTCGTTCACGACAACGGTGGCCAGGTGTATATCGATGGCGCCAATATGAACGCCCAGGTAGGCTTAACTCGCCCCGGCGATTTTGGCGGCGATGTGTCTCACCTCAACCTGCACAAAACGTTCTGCATTCCCCATGGCGGCGGTGGCCCAGGCATGGGCCCTATCGGTGTTAAAGCCCACCTTGCGCCTTTCGTTTCAAACCACGTGGTCACGCCGATCAACGGTGTAAACGCTGAGAGCGGCGCGGTGTCCGCAGCGGCTTTCGGCAGCGCCTCTATACTCCCCATCTCGTGGGCTTACATTAAGATGATGGGCGCTCGCGGTCTGCGTGAGGCCACCGAGCTCGCTATCCTCAACGCTAATTACATTGCCAAACGTCTGGAAACGTCATTCCCGATTCTCTACCGCGGCCAGAACGGCACCGTTGCTCACGAATGTATTATCGATATTCGGCCGCTCAAAGCTGCCTCGGGGATAAGCGAAGAAGATATCGCCAAGCGCCTGATGGATTACGGCTTTCACGCGCCGACAATGTCATTCCCAGTGCCGGGCACGCTGATGATCGAGCCGACCGAATCTGAGTCGCTCTATGAAATTGATCGTTTTTGCGATGCCATGCTAGCGATTAGGCAAGAGATTGCCCGCGTAGAAAGCGGTGAGTGGCCACTGGCCAATAACCCGCTGGTTAACGCGCCACACACTCAAGCGGACCTGATGGATAACGAATGGCAGCGACCCTATGACCGTCAGCTAGCGGCCTTCCCGACCGCCGCGGTGCAAGCCGCTAAATACTGGCCCGCCGTCAACCGCGTCGACAACGTGTTTGGCGACCGTCAATTGATTTGCTCTTGCCCTAGCATTGACGAATATCGCGACTAAAAGGCGATGAGTCATTTTTGCAACGCCCCTGGTGCCTACGTTGATGACAACGGCTCCAGGGGCGTTGTTTCTTGAATGCGCTGAGCGTGGAAGCCATTTAACAGCTTCTCGTAGCGCTTAGGCAGTACCGAGTCGCGACGACGCAGTAAATAGAGCACTTCATTAACCGCATTGGCAAGCGTCAGCGCTTTTACCTGACGCTGCCAGGGCGAGGTTTCCAATACCAAACGTGACACCACGGTAAATCCCAACCCCCTAGCAACCGCGTCCAACACCATACTGACTTCATTGGTAAAGCCTTGATGGCGAAAGTGAGTCATCGAACGAAATTCTTCAGGATAATTCGCCCGTAGCAGCGCATTAGCGTGGTTAATGCCATCGTAGTAGTTCAGAAAGCCAATGCCCATCAAATCAGATAGCGTGTCACCGGTAAAATCAGCAGGCACGACCAAACAGAGCGGCTCCTGGTGCCAAATGGTGCAATCAAGCTCAGGGTGATTGATTACCTCGGTGACAATCCCGATATCATAGCGTCCGTTCAGCAGGTCATTGACGATTTCATGGTTAAAGGCAAAGCTATAGTTAACCGTTAAGTTGGGATGCATTTGCTGCTGCCCCAATATGTACGGATACAGCATCAGGCCAACGCTGCCGGGGGAGGCAATTCGGCAGTCGCCACTATCAAGAGAGTCATCATCCAGCCCATGACGAAACTGCTCGTGTTCGGCAAAAAGCTTTAAGGCATAATCATAAGCACGGCGGCCAGTTTCGGTTAACGTAAAACCACGCCCCTTCCTTTCTATCAGCTCTTTATTCAAATAACTCTCCAGCTTGCGCACATGCTGGCTGACGCCGGGCTGGGTCATTTCTAAACGTTGAGCGGTGCGTGTAAAACTCCCTGTTTCTACTAGCGTAATGAAGGTACGAAAATATTGGGCATTGAACATAGTTAAGCGCCGTGGTCTTTAGAAGCGATCTTTGAAAAGCGGTCTTTGCAAACAATGTCAGTGAAAGATGCTGGATAAAAAAATGTTTTTTTTAACCGCCATTATCTTAAATATTTTTTATAATAACACAGACGTGCCAGCCGCCTCCCGCCCTGTACCCTCTGCTTGGGCGTGGTAATATGCCAACAGCAACCAAATGACTAGAGACAGCCCCGCTAATGACCGAAAAAGTTCAGCCTCGCGACACCCTTTCCAGCATTATTTCTCCGGAGGGAAGCCTTGAAGTACTTTCCCAACATGAAGTCAATCGCTTGCATAAAACGTCCCAAAGCGGCCTGCATGATCTGCTTCGCCGTTGCGCATTGGCCGTCTTAAATTGCGGCAACCCTAGCGATGACAGCCTGGAGATCTTAGAAACCTATAAAGATTTTGATATTGAGGTATTACAACAGGATCGCGGCATTCGCTTAAAACTGACTAACGCCCCTGCAGAAGCGTTCGTGGACGGTCGTATGATACGCGGTATCCGCGAGCATCTATCCTCGATCATTCGCGATATTGTTTACGTCTATAATGAAATACAGCTCCACAGCCGTTTTGACCTGAGCACCGGTGAAGGCACGACCAACGCGGTATTCCATATCCTTCGCAAAGCCGGCACGCTGAAGCCTGGGCGCGACCCTAGCCTCGTGGTGTGCTGGGGCGGTCACTCCATTTCCCGCGAAGAGTATGAATATACTAAAGATGTGGGCTACCATTTAGGGCTGCGTGATTTAGACATTTGTACTGGCTGTGGCCCAGGCGCAATGAAAGGCCCCATGAAGGGCGCAAACGTTGCCCATGCCAAACAGCGGCGCAAAGAAGGCCGCTATTTAGGGATTTCAGAGCCGGGGATTATCGCCGCCGAAGCGCCCAACCCCATCGTCAATGAACTGGTTGTCATGCCTGACATTGAAAAACGTTTAGAAGCCTTTGTGCGTCTGGGCCATGGCATTATCGTATTTCCGGGCGGAGTTGGCACCGCGGAAGAAATTCTCTATTTACTGGGTATTCTGTTGCACCCCAGCAACAAGGATATTCCTTTCCCATTAATTTTCACCGGCCCTGCAGATTCTGCGGCCTACTTTCAGAAAATTGATGAATTCTTGGTTTATACCTTAGGCGAGGAAATCCGTCGCTATTACACGATCATTACCGGCGACCCGGTAGCCGTGGCTCGGCGCATGCGCCAAGGTGTCGATGAAATCGCAGAATTCCGCCGTACTCATCAGGACGCGTTTTACTACAACTGGCGGCTGACCATTGCGCGGGATTTCCAGGCTACCTTTGAGCCAACTCACGAAGCGATGCACACCTTAGCGCTGCACCGCCAGCAGCCTACTCATGAACTTGCTGCCAATCTGCGCCGCGCTTTCTCAGGCATTGTGGCTGGCAATGTGAAAGAGTCAGGCATTCGTGCGATTGAAGCTTTCGGGCCCTTTGTGCTGACGGCTGAAACCGAACTAATGCAGCGATTGGATGAGCTGCTTGCCTCTTTTGTGGCCCAAGGCCGCATGAAGCTTGATGGTAAGGCGTACACGCCCTGCTACGTACTGAAATAATGACAAAGGTCCGCCATAGCTACTAACTGAGATAGTTACTAACTGAGATAGTTACTAACTGAGATAGTTACTAACTGAGATAGTTACTAACTGAGATAGCCGCTATGGCGAATGTCGTGATTGATGCAAAAACTTAACCTAACGATAGAGCGCGCTACTTCTTGGCTTGCGTGTTTAGCACTTACTCAGCGCTTGAAAGAGCGACCCCGGTATATTCATCACGCAGGCGTTCCAGCTTGGCCGTTTCGCTTTCGGATAGTTCCGGGGAGTCCCAAAGGGGCTGGTCGTCACTACCACGCAGACCTTTGAGGGTAATCGTGAGTTCAGCATCAGCCGGTATCTGAGCATCCCCCCAAGGTCCAAAGCGGTTGGGCGCAAGGCTCCACTGCTGGGTCTCGCCCGGCTCGATGCCCCCTGTGGCAACGTAATAAAAGGTTTCATCAACCCAGGGCACCGTTCTATCAGAGCTGGTCAAGACGCCTCGCAAAAATAGCTCAGAAATAGCTTGGTCCGTGCCATTGGTTACTTCAAGGTCAATCACAGGCTCCGGGACACCATAAGGGCTTACCCCCGTGTAGTAGCGAGCACTATCAATGGTAAGCCGCGCTAACTGCTGCTGATCACTGGCAGCTTTTGAGCGTTTTTCTTCCAGCCGCCTTAAAGTGCGAATAGCATGGTCACGTTCTCTTGCTCGCCTATCGCGTAGAATCTTGTCGGCCCGCTGAATAATCTGGTCGCCGGTCAAGCCATGCATTTGCGCATTGGCTAACTCGGCGATTTCAGCCGCATTCATGCGCTGGGGATTGAGAATATCGACCCCATCAAAGGTCGCCGTGGCAATAATAATTAACCCTCGATCAAATTCACTGCGTTTATACGAGGGTAGCGACTCGCGAACCTTCTCAACAGAGACTACCGATGCTGGCATGGAACTAGTGTCAATTTTAGGATCTGAGCAACCTGCTATCATCAATACCGCTAGTGATAATGCAGACAGCCTTAAAAGGCTACGCATTCAATAACCTCAAAGCATGCAAAAAATTGCTGAGAAGCTTAACGGAAAGTGCTATTCATCACTACCCTTTGAACTTAGTTGGCCTCCTTTTCCACTGGCTTAATGACGACGAGCTCTTTATAAGCGTGCCAGCTGGCATGCCCCAGCACTGGCAAAATCAACGCGAACCCAAGGTAAAACGTCGCGATACCCACCAGCACACAGCCTGTCAGCATTGCTGCCCAAATTAGCATGGTGCGAAAATTACCCGATACACAACGAATACTGGCCTCAATACCTTCCATGAAGGTTAAATCGTGATCCATTATGGTGGGGATCGCTACAACGCTAATGGCAAATGTCCCAAGCGCCATAACAGCGCCAGCGACAGTCCCTATTGCCAACATACCCAAGCCTTCGGGCGTTGTTACCAGTGATGTGTAAACCGCTTGTGGGCTAAGGACTTCAAGGCCAAAAAATAATGCCAACAGCAGCGTCGTGAGGCGAATCCAGGCAAGAAAAGAAATCAACATCATGACGCCTATCATCGCTAGTTGCCCAGCATAAGGCTTCCAACTGCTGAATGCATCGCCAAGGTTAGGTGTTCGCCCTTGCTCAATGGCTTGGCTGATACCGTAAGCACCAACAGCGACTAAGGGGCCGAGCAGCATAAAGCCCGCGACCATTGGTAACAACAAATGCCAATAGCCTAAGGCAACCGTGGCCACCGTAATAGCAATGCTCAACGCTACCCAAAATAGGCCATACGATAAACTGACCGCCTTCGCGGCCCGGAAGTCCTGCATACCGGCAATTAACCAGGCTTTAGGTCTATCACTTGTTAGCCGATTAACGCTAATGTTGACGCTGGGCACCTCAGCGATGCTTGGCGTTTTTGTCGTCGACTTATTCATGCCGTAACTCCTGTGGTGATAGCACCCAATCAGAACTAACTTGGCGTTCACTAATGATCGAGGTGAAAGCGATAGCCCCTGAGTGGGAGTTGCTAGGGCGTGGTGTTTGAAATACCTATGACACATGGTGGTACAAAAGCTATACATATGTCCATTTCTGTACCATTAATTATTTAAGATAGGTACGCATTGATGGTGTCATCATCAGTAGCAGATGTTGCTTTACTTACCCCTCTCAGGCGCTATGATTGGGTTGTGATACAAAAATTATACGCTGCATAAATAACTCACCAATAAATGTTCAGCCGTTGACGTATCAACAGCAGAATGTAAGGGAATTATCCGCCAGTGAAGGAGGTTGCATTGATGGCGCAGAGCCTTAACAAAGTGGTTTCTTTTGATAACGAACCACTGATTTTAGTTGACGAAAATAACGCAGTGCTGGGGTACGACGCTAAAGCGGCATGCCACCAAGGCCAAGGGCAACTGCACAGAGCGTTCTCTATCTTTGTATTTAACCGCCACAATGAATTGCTTATACAACAGCGCAGCGCAAGCAAACCGTTATGGCCACTGTTCTTGTCAAACAGCTGCTGCAGCCACCCGCGTAAGGGGGAAAGTGATTTAGAATCTGCGCGACGTCGTTTGCGAGAGGAACTGTCTATCACGGCAGAGCCAAAGTTCCTCTACCGCTTCCGTTATCACGCCACCTACGGCAATATTGGATCCGAACATGAATTGTGCTCGGTCTACGTAACTCGCTCAGATGACCACATTGAGGTCAATGAAAGTGAAGTTGCCGACTGGTGTTACATGGCGCCTGATACACTGGATATGGAACTGGCAGTCAACCCCGAACGTTACACCCCTTGGCTCAAGCTTGAATGGCCTACTTTGCGCAAGGCATTCTGGCCCCAGATAGAGGCTCTCTAAAAAGAATTGCTCTTTAAAGAGAGCCTGTTACCACTAAAAAGTGACCCCGAGCGGTCAGCATGGAGACAGTCAATGAACACAAGATCATTAACAGTGGTGGCTGTCATACGTCCCGACTCAGTATTCCAAGGACCCGACTAGCATGCGGCCGAGCTCTCTCGCCCTACAGAACCGGCTGCTACCCGGTGTTTCTAGGTCGTTCGCCTTAACCATTCCTCAGTTGCCGACGGCACTACGCCCGGCGATTACCAATGCCTACTTGCTGTGCCGTATCGCCGACACAGTTGAAGACAGCGCTAACATGGCGCCTACCGACAAAGATGCACATTATCAGCGCCTGCTAGCCGGTTTAGACGATGCTAGCGCCGCTCGTGAATTCTCGAGTGTGTTGCTGGGCACTGGTCTAGTACAGGATCCTCTGGAACAAGAGCTGGTCGCCGAGACGCCCGGCATATTGCGCGCATTCGGCGAATTACCCGGCGAAAGGCAAGCAGCATTACGTGACTGTATCACCACCATGTGCACCGGCATGGCTGATTTCGAACGCTTAAAAAACCCACACGGCCTACCCGATCGAGGTTGCCTGCGGAACTACTGTTATGTGGTGGCTGGCTGCGTCGGCGAGATGTTGACCCGGCTGTTTGCCGATACCCATCGTGACATCCACGCTCAGCGCGACGAACTCCAGCGTCTTTCGACTTCTTTTGGTCAAGGGCTACAGATGACTAACATCTTGAAAGACATCTGGGACGATCGTCAGCGTGGTATTTGCTGGCTCCCGCGCGACGTCTTTGAGGAGCATGGTGTCGATCTAGTGCGGGTAGACAACTGGCAGCGTCACCCAGGCTATCAAGAGGGCATACGCTTTCTGGTGGCCGTTGCCCACCACCATTTACAATGTGCACGCGATTATACGCTGCTTATTCCAGCCTCCGAGGTTGGCATCCGGCGATTCTGCAGCTGGTCAATCGGCATGGCGCTTGCCACGTTACGCAATATAATCGGCCATCTGGACTACACCTCGGGCGAGCAAGTCAAGATATCACGCCGACGCCTACGCCTGATCGTAGCCACGTGTAATCTTTCGGCAGGCAGCAATACGCTACTAAGCGGCGCTTTCAAGCTAGGCTGCCATCGGCTACCCGATGCTCAAGAACACCAAATCGGACCGCTATTAGCGGCAAGGCGGTATGGATGAACGTTGGTTATGGCCGCTCAGCTTTTATAGGTAATCTTGCATTGGCGAGCTATCGTCGTAATCTGGCCAATCTATATTCGGTATCAGCCGTTTGTTAAGCCAAGACTCATAGCGCTCAAGACGGGATAGAACCATCTCAATATCAACGTATTCATCATTTTTCCCAAACCAAACTTGTTGAGTCATAGGTATGCTTTGCTTTTATGCGGCCTACGTTGTCGCACCCATAGCGTAGCTTATGACACCTCATCCTTTGGGGAAGGCACGCTATGGATATGTTGGTACGTTCATCTTCAGCTACGGCGGATGCACAACGTGAGTTGGCGAAGTGGCAGGCGGATCGCGCTTATTGGGCAGACGCACTCCCTGTCATGGAGTTGCTGAGCGAGTTTTTAACGTTAACTCCCGTGCTACAGCAACAAATAGCAACGGCTAGCACCGATGGTCAGCATCTTTACTTCTGCCCACGTTACAGCGCCACCCTCTCCGATGAGTCACGTCGTTTTTTGCATGCTCATCTAATCTGGCATTGCGTGGCAGGCCATTTAACCGCCCCGCTGGTGGCTAACCCACATCGCTGGCATCTAGCGTGTGATCATGAAGTCAATGCGCTGCTGTTGGCACTTGGCTTACCGCTGCCTTTGAATGCCCTGCTATTCCCTGTATGCGTTGGCCGCAGTGCTATAGACGTATATCGCTGGCTTGGAGGGCACCCTGATACGTCAATTGAGACGTCCCTCGATATTCATCCTGCCGCGTTATGGTGCCACCTCCCCAACGCCACCCCAAACCACCACATAACTGGGCTTTGGCGACGCCGGGCCCATTTGATTGCACGGAAGCCCGATGCGCTGCCCAAGAGAGTCGCTAAGTTTTGTGAGGCGCGATAAACTTATTGCTTTCATTCCTACAGTAAGGGTTAGCGTCACTATGTCTTATACGCGCGATACGCTTTTTCGCTACTTGACGCTTCTACAACTCATTCCCCGTTATCCTGGACGAATGTCGACCCCCGTGTTGAAAGAGAAACTCGCTGAGCGAGGGTTCCATATTGATACGCGATCATTACAACGTGACCTGAGCCAAAAACTCTCTACGCAGTTTCCCATCGGCTGCGACGATAGCCAGAAGCCTTACCGGTGGTATTTCGATCGCGACTTTCAGTGTCAACTGCCTGCGCTGGACGTGCCGAGCGCGCTAACGTTGGTGCTTGCAGAAGAGTATTTAAAAGGGTTGTTACCTCCCGTGGTGGTTGGGCAGTTATCGCCGCACTTCACGGACGCGAGGCGGCTGCTTGATGAGATGAGTTCCAACGGTTTGAGCCAATGGGCACGGAAAGTCCGCGCCATCCCCAATGGCAAAGCGCTTATCCCCGCGGCGATTAATGAAATGACGTGGCAGATAGTCTCGCAAGCCTTGCTGGAGCAGAAACCGGTGGATGTCGTGTACTTATCACGCACGTCCAAAGCGGAAAAACACTTTACCCTTCACCCTCAAGGGCTAGTCAGCCGACACAGCGTGACGTATTTGCTGGCGACAGTGGACGACTATGACGATATCCGCCAGTTCGCCATGCACCGTATCGAAGCAGCCAATCTAAGCGAAGCGACTTGGCGACCTTTGCACGGTTTTGACTTGGACAATTACATAGCCAGCGGGGCGTTTGGCTATTTGCAAGGCAAAGCTCCCCTCACCCTCGTCGCCCATGTAGCGCCACAAGTCGCTTGGCTACTCAGTGAAACGCCACTGTCGGAAACTCAACGGCTGACGCCATTGTCCGACACCAGCTGGCAACAGCTAGAAGCCGAGGTGCCCGATGACCAACAAACCCTTTGGTGGCTAATGGCCATGGGCGCCAATGTCAACGTACTGGCCCCAGCGGCATGGCGAGAAACGCTAAAGACTAATGCTGAGCAAGTACTCGCGCATTACCAACGCACACCGGTCGCGCATGAAACCTCTTAACGACGAGCTATCGACAACCAAGATTATTGAAAGGAGATAACGGTGCTCTGTTTTGCTTACGGCTCCAATATGTCAACCCAGCGCCTAGCCGCGCGGATTCCAGCGCGTTTTGTGACCACCGCCCTTCTACCAGCGCATCGCCTGGCCTTTCATCAGCAAAGCGGAGACGGCTCCGGCAAGTGCGATATTGTACCGGCACCCGATCAGTCGGCCGTTTATGGCGTCGTATGGGAAGTTGCTTGGCACCATAAGCTGATACTGGACCGTTATGAAGGGCTCAACGCTGCCTACGATGAAACCAAGTTAACGGTAACTGACCTGGCGGGTGAAGGGCAATTTGAAGTACAGGCGTATGTTGGCAAGAACACCGCTACTGGCATACGCCCCTATACGTGGTACAAGCACCATGTGTTAGCGGGCGCACGAGAACACCAGTTACCCGCGGCCTATGTCCGCGCACTAGAACGAGTTGAAGCCCAAATTGACCCCGACACCGAACGCCACGCACGCGAAATGGTGTTACATGGAATCAATGAACCGTTAGTGCGATGAACATAATGGGCAATGACGAGCGTTTAATCGCGTTTTACCGCGGGGAAGGCCACGATCATAAAGGTCGTCGACTCGAAGACATCTGGGCGCTCCCGACTTTCTGGCTGGAGCACACCCACAATTATATCCAATGGCTGTTTCCTATCCCCGAAATGGGTCGCTTTAACGCTTTTGCGCCTTTACTGACAACCGAAGTACAGGCGGCTTTTGAAAGAGAAACTCTATTACGCCAACACCAGCAGCGCTCGTTAGACGTAATGCTGAATTTTTTTGGACTCGTGCGTGATGACGACGTTATATCTGCACAACCTACTCTAGCCATTCAGACCCACATTTGGCTTAAAACCGGTGGGCATAACCATCTGCGCATTACGCGCATTATTCGGTCGTTAGCGCTATGCCACCAGCCAGAACTTGCCCGTGCTTTCCAGCAGGCGGTAATAGAGATTGGCAGTCAGCAAGGAATAGTGTCTGAAACATCAGTGCAGTTTTGGCGGAATGCGATTTAAAGCAGTTTCAACGAATCAACATCAGCAATGGCATTCAGCCAAGTGTTACCTATTTGCTAGCTAAAATGGACGATGCCACCGCGACACCAGCGGTAGCAGGCTTCAGCGCAGCCTTGAACCAGATGCCGACAACCGCTCGAAAAAGCATGACCTATGATCGGCAGCGCACTGATCTACACTTGCTGACCTGCCATTATATTAAATTGCCCCCTACGAGGCTGAGGTTCTCTTGGCTTAGTGACGATGGCGGCACTCACCGCCCTTCTGTTTATCATTGCCTGGAATACGAGTGAGGCACGACATTTCGTGAGCACCCTTCGCTAAGCCCTCGGGGGCGTGGCGGTTCTCATTATATGCTTTGGACTCGCCGTGCTTTTCGATATGGTCTTGGCGGTAGCTGTAGGCCTTGAGCTGGCCTCAGTATTATTCACCCGGAGGATGTCATTAATAACTCAAACGAATCAAATTGACGTCGACAACCATCCTTCCATCAAAGGGCATCCAGCAGAAGTAGCGCTTTATAACATCGATGGCCCACTATTTTTGGTGCAGCGGAAAAAGCGCTGACATCACTGCATCTAGTAGATACGAACATTAAAACAGTCATTATCGATATGCACGACGTGCCAAGCATGGATGGCACCGCCATTGTGGCTCTTTAATCATTGCAGAGATGAAGCATGAGGGCGTAAAACTAGTCATTGTCGGATTAAAAGCGCGAATCATTATTTAATTACGCCGCGCGGGCATACGCAAGACAACCGGTTTATTGCCGTTCCGCCGACATTTTGAACAAGCAAGAACTGTGGCCATGCGCTGAGCGGTATAAAACAAGCGCCGTTTCAACGGGATGACCTACTAGAAAATGCATTTCAAGACGGTGGTGCTTGGGCTTATAGGGCAAGTCTTGATTATAATTTTCAACCTAACAATGTGGAGCCTTCACAGTGGCCGACCTGAATAGCGTGATCGTCTTCTATGATGAAAGGATGCTGGCTCATGAACCGGATATTGAGGTCCCCTTCCTACCGGGGCGAATGGACAAGCGAATCCGCTCACTTCTGTCTGGTTTAGGGGTGCCCTGGACGTATCCCGAACATCCCGCCCGGCTCACCGCCATCAAGCAATTGCTGGAAATCGAACCGGTTACAGGGGTGACCTACGAGACCGGCATGCAAGCTACTCGTGAGCAGCTAGGGCGCGTCCACACCAACTCCTATCTGGACAGCATCTACCACCTCCGCGGAGAAAACGCTTGGCTCGACGAAGATACTACGGCCGTATCACCCGGCAGTGTCGATGCCGCAGAGGTAGCTGCTGGAACGGCGATCGCCGCTGTCAAGGCGGTGGTAGAAGGGAGAGCCGAGAGTAGCTTTGCACTGGTAAGACCCCCTGGGCACCACGCTGAACCGGTGCGCGCCCGGGGCTTTTGCCTGTTCAATAACGTGGCAGTGGCAGCAGCCCATGCCCAGGCGGCGCTGGGCTGCGAACGGGTCATGATCGTCGATTGGGATGCTCATCACGGAAACGGCACCCAAGACATCTTTTTGGCAGACCCGAATGTGCTGTTCTTCGATATCCACCGCTCTGCCCCCTTCTATCCCGGCACAGGGAGCCTTGAGGAGGTCGGTATGGGACTTGGAGAGGGTACCACCGTCAATGTCCCCATGCCTGCCGATGCCGACGACGCTGCCTATCTCAAGGCTTTCCGCGATATCTTGGTGCCTGCGGCCCAGTGGTTCCGCCCGGACCTAATCCTGGTCTCGGCAGGATTCGATCCCCACATTCATGATCTCGCGTTGAATGTCTCCTATGATGGCTTTGCCGCCATGACGGGGATTCTCCAGCAACTCGCACGCCAGCAGTGCGGAGGAAGATTGGTCTTCGTTCTGGAAGGCGGCTACAACCTGATATCGCTGTCGCATGGCGTTAGGTCGGTGCTCCAGGTACTGACCGGCGAAGAGCCACCGGAACCTGGCCTGCGTGGCCTTGCCGAGGTGGAGGCCGCGCAGGTCTTCCACCGCGGCGCCTTCGATACCAAACCGTAAGCTTTGGCTGCTTCCTCAGAGCCAGTAAGGACAGCCAATAAAGAGTGGCGTCAGCTAAACAACCTCACCAGTTACAGAGCGGCCGTGTCTCTCGGCTCATCCGACTCAGCCATCCGGCCCTTATCCTAGGTGATCCTGTTTTGGTCGAGGTGACCGTGCGTTTCGGCAGCCCGCGGCTGGATCCAATATCCAAATGGAGGAGCATACGATGGGTGTAACACTAAAGAACATCACCCGAGAGAACT
The DNA here is from genome assembly GCF_033052795.2 of Halovibrio sp. HP20-59. Lineage (NCBI taxonomy): Bacteria > Pseudomonadati > Pseudomonadota > Gammaproteobacteria > Oceanospirillales > Halomonadaceae > Halovibrio > Halovibrio sp. HP20-59. The sequence continues at coordinate 171,607 of NZ_JAWJUW020000002.1, read as the reverse complement.
TCGAGGCCGTCATTGCGCTGGAGCTAGCGACTTCACAACGTGACTATGTCGCTAGCAACCTGTACTCCATTGCCGAATCGAGCTTCCATCCAACCTATCAACCTCGCGCTATACATTGCAGTGGGGAAGCGGTCGGCTTCCTCATGTACGAGTCCTTCCACCACAACGGGCAACTGCCTGCCTACAACATCTTCCGGCTCATGGTCGACCGACACCATCAGGGAAGAGGCTTCGGGCACGGAGCCATGAAGTGCGTGCTGGACGAGATCAGAGCACATGGCCCTTTCGAGAGAATCGCGATCTGCTATGTGCCAACCAACCAAGTGGCCCGCGACTTCTACGCCAGTCTCGGCTTCCAAGAGGCAGGGCTGAGCGAAGAAACCGGCGAGATCATCGCCGAGATACGGATGCATGAGTAGCTTAAGCTATCACCGATGACGATTACGGAGTGCGCGGGGAAAATCCCTGAATCTGGAGAAGGCCACCTGAATGCTCCATGACCTTTTCGATATACATCATTGCCTGCTGCAAGCAGGAGTATGAGTAAACCAAAAGGGTTGGACAGATTTATTCAAGCTATCCGGTCGGCAGATGCAGTTGCGGGGCAAGAAGCACTTAAATATGGAATTGGCGAGCTACTTAAGGATGCAAGCAGTTAATTTATGTCGATAGTGCCAAAGCTGACGCACGCTTACACTATTAAGTAGCCTTCCGATGGAACCCAGGACGGCTAGACAGAAAAAAGCCGTTTATAGATTTAACTATAAACGGCTGATTTATATATTCTTTTGGTCGGAGCGACAGGATTCGAACCTGCGACCTTTGCAACCCCATTGCAACGCGCTACCAAGCTGCGCCACGCTCCGCTGTCTTTATTGGCCCTTACATCTTTGCCTCAAGACGGTGCGTATACTAGCCGTTTCTGGGTTAAATGAAAAGCCCTTATAGCGCTTTCTTTTCAAGTATTTGTCACGTATCACTCTGATTCGCGCGGTCATTGATTATTTTTTATCTGCCGCAAGCAGTAGCTCTTCCATGGCATCGTAAACGCCGGATGCGGTTATTAATAAATGCTCAGGGTAAAGGTCAGCAGGTATGGCTTGCGGTACTTCGTACAAGTGCCCGACTCTGGCGCCCGCTTCGCGAGCAATCACCCAGCCGCCCACAAAGTCCCACGGTGAAACCGTTTCGTAATAGGCATCTAAACGCCCGCAGGCAACATCGCAAATATCTAGCGCAGCGGCACCATTACGGCGAATATCTTGGCAGTGATCCAACACGGCCTCTAAGCGCTTGAGCAGCTGCTTTCGCGCTTCTTTACGGTAGGGAAATCCCGTTCCCACCAGCGTGTGCGCTAAGGAATCCGCACCGCTTGGTTTGATAGGCTGACCATTGCAAAAAGCCCCAAGCCCTTCCGCTGCGCTAAAGGTTTCAGCTAGGAACGGGGCATGCACCACACCCACTTTGGCGACGCCATTTTCCATCCAGCCAATGGAAACCGCGACATGGCGTAATCCTTGGGCGAAATTGACCGTTCCATCGATAGGATCGACGACCCAAAGCCGTGGCGCGTCCACCTGCAAAGCGCTCTCTGGCGCGAGCTCCTCGCTCAGCCGCGCCTCACCAGGGAAGTGCTCTTCCAAACGCTGACGAATAAGCTCATCAACGGCCACATCAACATCGGTGACCAGCTCATTATCCTTCTTTAAGCGTTTAGCAAAGTCTTGCTGCTCCCGCGCCTTAGTGATCATCTCCCCAGCTTCTTCAGCGATAGCGATAGTAATATCACGACGTGCGGCTAGCGTATGGTCGCTCATTGAGTCTCCCTTTTAGAACGGTGTAAGCAATAGATACCTTCACCATAAGCCGCCGAGATGTAATTTTCGAGTCACATCGCCGTTCCGTTCCCGGGATTAGCGCAAAACATCGGCAATCACATCCACCACAATGCGCGTAGCGGCTTCAATTAGCACCACGTCAGCACCCACCCGTTCCCACTCATAACCGGGGTATTGCGGCAACTGAGACGCTAACTGCCCGTCAAAACGCTTGGCGATGCCCGGCGGCAATGGTTTACCACGCTCAAGGTTGCGCTGAATACCTGGCGGCAATGATTCTGCTCGCGGCGCATCGTACTGGCGAAACAGCCGACGTAGTTCACGCTCGTTGATACGGGGCAGATCAACCCGCTCATCACGTAAATTTCCAGGCCGGTGAGATTCATGCGGCTGGCCCTTATCACGGGCACCGTGAGCCGGAGCATGGTCAGGCTGGGCAAAGGCAGCGCTATTAAGCAGCAATGCGCCAAGCGCGCTTGTGGCAATCAGTTTGATGGGGTTCACTGTAAGCTCCTTGCTTAAGGTCAGAATTAACAGTGTACTGGGTGAATAAGCAGGAAGTATGGAAATCAAAAAAGGGCCCAACGGCCCTTTTTTGATAAAAGAAATAACTAATAGTTATTCGACATTGCCCCGACAGCTTGCAGGCAAGAAACGTTGGGGAATTGCCAAACCACCTATACCAGAGCGACAAGTCCATTCTATAGAGCCACTGTTTAATTCTTCATTTTCTGATGGCTGAAAAACCAGTTGGTTATTGGCTATATCACTAACAACATCGTCGCTCTTCATTGTCACCACAATGCCACCCTCCTGACCATTACCAAGCGCCTGAATATTAACACTCTGAACATAGTTCCCTTGGATCTGATCGCTTTCTGCAAGACCTGCATCAGCGTTGCTAGTGGGCCAGCTACCAGTAGTAATATACTGCTCAGAGACAGCAGTTTTCGCTGATGAGGCAAGGCTAATTGCCTCACTTACCTGAGCCCGGCCTACGTAATTCTGATATTGCGGCACGGCTAGAGAAGCCAACACCCCGATAATCGCCACGACGATCATCAGCTCAATCAGCGTGAAGCCGCCTTGCTTGGTGCTCTGCTGAATGCCTTGATGAGCATTGGGGGTGGCCAGTTGTGCAGATTTCTGCATGTAGGCATCTCCTGTGGAGTTGAATAAATCTTTTGTAAGAAATGTACTTCCTTAAAAAGAATTAAAAAAAGTGACCCCACATTAGCTGACGGGCTATTTTTTTACAACCAGAGAACTTCATGCTATCAGCTTAACTTCCTCCCTCTTTATAGGGTTTTAGTGACCAGCCATTTAATGCCTGACAGCGCTCATTTATGGTACTAATAGGCTGTACACGCCGACGTCAAACAGGTCTTTTTGATGAGCCAGTCCCCCTACGAGTCAACGTTAAGCCACGCCGCTGCCCGCGGCGGGCTTCGCGGCATTGCCCAGCGCTTGGTCAAGCATGAATTGTTGACGGACGCCCAGGCCGCGACGGCTGAAACGACGGCGTCTGATCTGGGAATATCATTACTTCAGCATGTTATTGAAAGTGGCTTGGTTGAAACGATGGCGGCGACGGTCGCCGCTGGTTGGGAATATGGCCTACCGGTGATTGATTTAGAGGCATTGCGCCTGACAACGCTACCGCCTGCTGCTGACTACCCCATCAAAGTACTTCAAAACCTGAATATTCTGCCGCTAGCACGCCACGGCCATCGCCTCACGGTGGCAGTGCCCTACCCGGCTACGTTAACGCAATTGGATGAGCTGCAGTTTGCCACGGGGCTCAGCGTAGAAGGCATTCTCGCGCCCGCTGACCAAATCTCGGTTGCCCTTAACAGCTACCTTGCTCAAAACGAACGCGGCCTGCTTGATGAGCTAGACAATATCGACGACGCCGTTAGCTCGTTAAATATTGCGAATCACAGCGATGGCAACGAAGTGCCGCTGGATGAATCGTCACAGAATAGCGATGACGCGCCCATCGTTAAGTTTGTGAACAAGATTCTTTTAGACGCGATTCGCAAGGGCGCGTCCGATATACATTTCGAGCCTTATGAAACGCTCTACCGAGTGCGTTTTCGTGTTGACGGCATGCTGATTGAAGTCGCCAGACCACCCTTTGCGATGCGCAACCGTATTGCGGCGCGCCTGAAAATCATGGCGCGCCTGGATATTTCTGAGCGCCGCTTGCCACAGGATGGCGCCATCAAGCTTAAGCTTTCACGCACCCGCTCACTGGATTTTCGGGTTAACTCGCTGCCGACGGTATACGGGGAAAAACTGGTCCTGCGGATATTAGATCCTAGCGCTGCTCAGTTGGGTATTGAGCAACTGGGCTTTACCGATGAGCAGCGCAACCACTATGAGCACGCGCTAAAACAGCCCCAAGGCATGATCCTGGTAACCGGCCCAACGGGCAGCGGTAAAACCGTCTCGTTGTATACCGGGATTAATATACTCAATAAAGTCGAGCGCAATATTTGCACGGCAGAAGACCCGGTTGAAATTAAAGTGGCCGGCATTAACCAGGTCAACGTGCTGCCTAAAATCGGCCTGGATTTTGCCAATGCGCTGAGAGCCTTTCTGCGCCAAGACCCCGACGTGGTGATGGTCGGGGAAATCCGCGACCTTGAGACGGCTGAAATTGCCGTCAAGGCGGCCCAGACAGGTCACTTGGTGCTTTCCACGGTGCACACTAACTCGGCGGCCGAAACGCTCACCCGGCTGGCGAATATGGGGGTGTCTTCATTTAACATCGCCAGCGCCGTTAGTTTAATCATCGCGCAACGGCTAGCCCGTAAGCTTTGTAAACACTGCAAAGAACCGGTGGAGATACCCCACGCAGCACTGCGCAAAGAAGGCTTTAGCAATCAAGAAATTAGTCAAGCGACCATTTACAAGCCCGTGGGATGTAAACACTGTACCCATGGCTACAAAGGCCGTGTCGGCGTCTATGAGGTCGTGCCCGTCACTGAAGCTGTGCGTCAATTAATTATGCGCGACGCTAATGCGCTGGATATTGATCACCAGGCGCGTCGTGAGGGCCATCCAAGCCTTCATCGCAGCGGCTTGCTAAAAGTCATGCAGGGCATTACCAGCCTTGAAGAGATTAATCGAGTGAGCAAGGAGTAAGGCATGGCTAAAACGGCACGTCGACGCCAAACGCCCGCTATCAAACTATCCCGCTGGAAATGGGTCGGTAAAGGTCCGCAGGATAGAACGCTAAGCGGCGAGATGATTGGGCGCAGCAAAACCGAAATAGCCGCTGAACTGACTAAACAGAATATTGTGATTCGGCGTATAAGCAAAAAAGGCGGGTTAGGCGGTTACGGGCGTATCAACGCCAATGACATTATGGTGTTCGCACGCCAGATGGCGACCATGATTCGGGCAGGTATCCCGCTTCTGCAAGCGCTTCAGGTCGTGGCTGAAAGCTTGAAAAAACCCGCTATGGTGGCGTTGGTTCAACATATGATGAGTGATGTTTCCTCGGGCGCCAGTTTTTCAGACGCCTTACGCCGTCATCCCAATCATTTTGATCGCTTGTTTATTAACTTAGTGGATGCGGGTGAACAAGCCGGCGCGCTCGATAAGATGCTTGATCGCGTTGCGACCTACAAAGAAAAGGTTGAATCGCTAAAAGCGCGCGTAAAAAAAGCCCTTTGGTACCCCACCGCCGTAATGACCATTGGGATTGCGGTGACCATGCTGCTGTTGATTAAAGTGGTCCCCGAGTTTGAAAGCATGTTTCAAAGTTTCGGCGCCGAACTACCTGCGCTTACACAGATGACGGTTAATCTATCCGAGCTTGCCCAGCGTTATTGGCTAGCAGCACTGGGCGCCATTATCGCCTTCGTTATTGTGCTTAAAGCCGGTATTAAGCGCTCACCGAAAATCGCCTACCGCATGCACTCATTCCTCCTGCACTTACCGGTCATTGGCGATATTTTACATAAATCTGCCATCGCCCGTTTTTCGCGCACATTAGCCACAACCTTTGCCGCCGGCGTGCCACTCGTTGAAGGGTTAGATACCGCTGCCGGCGCCACCGGCAATAAGGTGTATGAACGCGCAGTCGTGCAAACACGCCAGGATGTTGCGACCGGGCAGCAGTTGCACTTTGCAATGCGCATGACCAACCGCTTTCCTCCCCTGGCCATTCAGATGGTCAGTATCGGTGAAGAGGCGGGGTCGCTGGATGCCATGTTAAACCGCGTCGCTGACTATTATGAAGAAGAGGTTGAGAACAAGGTCGATGCGCTAACGTCATTGATGGAGCCGGTTATTATTGTCGTGCTGGGCATTCTGGTAGGTGGCGTTGTTGTTTCCATGTATCTGCCGATTTTCGATTTAGGCTCCGCCCTTTAAATAAACTCTGCTTATGAACGTTAAGGAGCTACATGCCTCTCCCTTCACTATTCCTGTGGTTTATCGTTTTACTGACCGGGCTATGTCTAGGCAGCTTTCTCAATGTGGTGATTACACGCCTGCCCGTGATGCTGATGCGCCACTGGCGCAGCGAAGCGCGAGCAGCGCTTGAGCTGAGCGCAGAACCCTCACCGCGGTTCAATTTGGCTACCCCCGGTTCCATGTGCCCGCGCTGTGAAACACCCATCGCTTGGCACGACAACCTACCGCTGATTGGATGGCTAAAACGGCGCGGGCGCTGCGCAACGTGTCAGACCGCTATTAGCCTCCAATACCCGTTAGTCGAACTAGCCAGTGGCCTACTGGCTTTGGTGGTTTTAGTACTCCACGGCGCCACAGCAGAATCGGTATTTCTTTACGGTGCCTGTCTCGCGTTGTTGGCGCTCGCGGTTATCGATTTTCGCACCCAACTGCTACCCGACGTCATCACCCTGCCGCTGCTTTGGGCAGGCTTGCTGTTTCAGCTACTCTTCCAGCCGTTTATGCTGCCGAATGCGGTTATTGGCGCGATGGTCGGTTACTTAACGCTTTGGAGCTTTTACTGGCTATTTAAACTCGTCACCGGCAAAGAGGGCATGGGCTTTGGCGATTTTAAGCTACTCGCTGCACTGGGGGCCTGGCTGGGATGGAGCTTTTTACCACTGATTTTAGTGATTTCCGCAGGGCTTGGAGCCATCATTGGCCTCTGTGCACAAGCCTTTTTACCGCGTTTGCGGGGCACACCACTACCCTTCGGCCCCTTTCTGGCCCTCGCTGGCTGGGTGGCGTTACTCGTCGGTGATGAGCTGATGGCGCTGTATATCAACCTAATGATTTACAATTAAGCTATTGGTACATTCACTATTTGAGGTAGACGATGATTATCGGCTTAACCGGTGGTATTGGATCAGGTAAATCAACCGTTGCGCGAGCCTTTGAAACACTTGGCGCTGCCTGGGTCGATGCCGACGATGTTGCTAGAGAAGTTGTCGCCCCAGGGGAGCCAGCTCTGTTAGCCATCAAACAACGCTTTGGCGATTCAGTGATACATCAGGATGGCAGCCTTAATCGTGCCGCACTGCGTGACATCGTGTTTAAAGACCCAGCCCAACGGCAGTGGCTAGAATCCGTTACGCACCCAAAGGTTCGAGAGCGATTATGGCAACATTTAGAGCGACTTAACGCAGAAGGCGCGCCCTATGTGCTGCTGGTATCACCGTTATTATTTGAGTCGGGACAAGATGCGCTTGTCGACCGCAGTATCGTTGTCGATGTTCCTCAACACGTACAGTTATCGAGAACGCGAGAGCGAGATGGGGTGAGCGAAAGCCAGGTGCATGCTATTCTCGCCGCCCAGCTGCCTCGCGAACAACGGCTATCCAAGGCAAATGACGTCATCGATAACAGCGGTGACCACGCCAGCATGATGGCCCAAGTGGCACGCTTGGACGAACGCTTTCGCCAACTAAGTAGCGACTGAAATACCGCGCCTGTTAACCCAACTGGAGTTTTTATGATTCGCCCTGCCAACGATGCCCCACTTGAAGTTAATTGCCCCCAGTGCGCCAAGCGGGTGCCTTGGCTGCCCGAAAGCACTTACCGGCCTTTCTGCAGCAAGCGCTGCCAGCTGCTCGACTTAGGTGCCTGGGCCGAAGAATCGCACCGCATATCGGGCGAATCTGCGATGGATGAAGCCGATATAGAGACGCTGCTAGCGCAAGCGGACAAGGATGCACCGCTCTCTTAGTGAGATTGATAACTGACTATGCCTGTAACTAAACCTGACGATTCGCCACCTTCGGCCTACCACTTGGTGCTGCAATTAGATCAGCAGTTTGATGATCTACTCGACACCATTGAGGCCGCTGTATCGCTATATGAACAGCAGTTTCCTCCTACCTGGGTGTTTCACCAAGCGACACCCAGCCGCCATTGGCTGCGCGAAGCGCTGTTTGATATGTGGCACCAGCAAGATCAGGATGGCCGTGAAACGCGCAATTATATTGCCATTGTGGCCGCTGACGACGAACTACTTAACGCAATAGACGCTGTTAATCGATCTAAAAGACGTTTTAGCGAGATGCTGCAGGCTATAAAACAGACGTACCCGCAGGCATTTAAGGAGGCTAAACATCGCCTAGCGCAGCGCCACCCGCATATCGACGAAGTATTACGCCGTAGTGGACTAGCCAGGTTACATCTTAAACAAAGTTGGCGTCAGTTACCCATTGCTGAAGCACCTGTCTCACGCGTTCGCTTTGCCTGGTATAGCAGCGGGCGTTCGATTAAGCGGCTAACAGTGCAAGAAGCAGAACATAAGCTTTTACAACTTGATACCGACGCGCCGCATGTGCGTATTCAACTGCGTAAACTAGCCAGCCTACCAAGCGGGGAAATACTGGCGCAGGTTCAAACCCAAGCACCGCTTATGCGTGCTAATTTATTTTTTACTGAACCGCTCGCCGATGGACATACACGACGAGCCCTAAATGCAGCCATGCCGATCTTTGTGCCTGCTAATCATCAGCGCCTGCCGCACATTAACTTGCCAGCTTTGCACCCGCCAACCACTCGCACGCGCGCTAGACGCCGCGATGAAAAACTAGAAGACGAAGTGTTCCTGGCTAGTTTACGCATTTACCGTTATCGATAATACGTAACTCAGCGACAAGAAAAGACGTTACGAGCGCTCACTGCCTGGAACCACATCTTGCTGCCAGAGCCCGTAAGTGAGCAGTGTGTCAGCCAGCTCGGCGACGTCTTCATGCCCCAGGTCATATTCGCTCAGCAAAGCGTCAAAACGCTGCTTGAAAGCACGCGCTTGCTCTTGTTGCTGTTGATGTTGCTGAGCGTCTACATCCTCTTTTTCTAACGCCGCAAGCGATCTTACCGGCGGCCCTGTCGGTATATCAAAGTCACTGTTAGGGTCGTCTAACTGGCGTAGAGCTTGCGAAAATGCGTCATCCAGTTCACGGAACTTGCGCAGTTTATCGCGCTCATCTAATTGCTTTTCAACCTTTTGATATTTCATTGACGTTTCATTTACACCTTGCTTGAAATGGTCGATATGACTGCCAACGTAGCGTTTTAAAAAACTGTGCACAAACGCGTAAAACTACCGAGCAAACTTGCCTTTGTCACCCACTTACCAGCATAAAGACACACGCATTTTGCACCTTTTGGGGATAAGGACGTCTACCACATAGCCAACGATGACGCATTACCTTGATGAACAGCATCAACACTACCCAAAAGTAGCCAAAACAGAGCGTTAGCCCTTATTTGTACGCTGATCGTTATTTTCCATCAGCCAGGCTATCTACACGTACAAACACCAGAAGAGTGCTTTTACAGGCGAGATAAGTGCGACCTGTATAATTAACAGGAGGCCAGACAATGTTCAACGCGATGACAAGAGCTGAGATCTGGCTGCAGGATACACTGGATAAACCGATCGGGCTTGAAGATCTGGCTAATCACTTAGGATACTCTGCTTCTCAAGTCCGGCGCCAATTCCGTCAAAGATTCCAGCTTTCCCCAAGCGCCTATCGCGAAAAAAGACGCCTAGAGCGCGCCGCTGTATTGCTGGCGTTTACACCTCTTAATATAGCGCAAATCGCACAGCCCTGCGGCTACCATAATCATTCTTCTTTTTCACGTGCCTTTCAGCGCCATTATCAAGTAACACCGCGCGACTATCGGCGAACGCCGACAACCACAACGCACCAGCGTCCAGCAACTGATGCTGAGTTTGAAACGTGCATTAGAAAGTCTGACAACCGCCAGATGCTCCTGATGCGCCTTTACGAGTCGCATGAGCACATCAATGGGCCCTGGGACCCCTACTGCCATAAAAGGCATCTAGCCTGCCTTCAGGCGCGCTTACGCCTCGCTACTACCACCATTGCACTGCCTGATTTGCTCGCTGATAAAGCCGGTGCGCTCAATGGTGAAACTCACCTGTTTAACCGTACTGACATTGGTCTTTACTTAACACCAAACAACAATGCTCAAGACATAGCAATACCTGTTCCCTATCGGCGCGTCGATCTTCCAACGCATTACTACGTAAAGACGTGCTTTAAAGAGTTAGCCAATCTATCCAATGCATTGGCGTACACTATTACATTCTTGCTGTACAGGCAGGATGAGTACTATGTTAGCGGCCATGCCCCCCAGGTACTGTGGAAAGACAATCATTTGGAGCTGCGGATTCCACTGTTACGGTAGCGATGACACGTTGGTGCTTGGACGAGTATTTCGACAATACAAAACCGGCATTTCTGGATAGAAATGCCGGTCATTAAACGACTTAATCTTCCATGCGTACCAGCCAAGATTCAACGGCCTCATCACCGTACTGATCTTTCCAGCTACGCAAGCCTTTATGATTCCCGCCCCGCGTTTCAATTACTTCACCCGTTTTAGGGTTTTTGTAAATTTTTAGACGACGCTTGCGGCGAGCATTGCCACTTGCTGTGGTTTTAGTGCTGCGCTGATCAGCGGCGGGATCTAACAAAGCAATAACATCGCTGGGGCGCTTGTCGAATTCAGTCATCAGCGCTTCAAGCTTAGCTTTGAACTCTAGCTCGCTTTTAAGACGTTGATCGCCCTCTAAGCGCTGAAGGTCTTCCTGAAGCTGCTTTAGCTGCTGCTCTTTTTGAATATATTCGTTAAGTAATGACATCGGGGGTCCTTTAACATCGGTTCTAACAGAACGGGGGATAACTGTTCCAGCTGCTTACTAGACAACCTTAGCAACCACTAGTTCAGAATGCCGAGCTATTATTACTGTAAAAAAGCTAGCTGACAATAGTCTAGTTGGTTTTCACTCAATTACTAATTGTTTTTTTAAACTCAGCCACTGTTTAATAGCCTAACTCATAAAAGCCAATAGCCCATATTAACAATAGAAATATTTAGCTATTCAAAACAAAAGCGCCGCCCTTACGGGCGGCGCTTTTACATACCAGTCACTAATTTACGATTAGTCTTGGCCCATCTGCTGCTTAATTAGCTCGCCGATAGTGGTCGGACCACCACCTGGGGCTTCTGGCTCTTGCTCACGCATCTTCTTCAGATTCTGACGCGTGTCGTCCTGGTCTTTCGCTTTAATCGACAGATTAATCTGACGGCTCTTGCGATCGACACTGACAATGCGTGCTTCAACACTGTCACCTTCGTTTAGCACGTTACGCGCATCTTCAACGCGATCAGCGCTAATTTCAGACGCCTTCAGTACCGCAATAACGTCAGTCGCCAATTCAACTTGTGCTTCTTTAGCGTCGACTTCAACGATACGACCGGTAACGATGCTGCCCTTGTCATTAACTGACAGGTATTCAGCAACCGGATCGGAATCCATCTGCTTGATGCCCAGCGAGATACGCTCACGCTCTGGGTCAATCGACAGAATAACCGCTTCGGCTTCGTCACCTTTCTTGAAGTTGCGTACCGCTTCTTCGCCAGTATCCGTCCAAGAGATATCAGACAGGTGAACTAAACCGTCGATACCGCCTTCAAGGCCGATAAAGATACCGAAGTCTGTAATTGACTTGATGGTACCTGAAACACGGTCGCCCTTGTTGTATTCACTGTTGAAGGTTTCCCACGGGTTAGCAGTGCACTGCTTAATACCCAGCGAGATACGACGACGCTCTTCGTCGATATCCAACACCATGACGTCAACATCATCGCCCACTTGAACGACTTTAGACGGATGAATGTTTTTATTGGTCCAATCCATTTCAGAAACGTGAACCAGACCTTCGACACCCTCTTCCAGCTCGGCAAAGCAACCGTAGTCAGTCAGGTTAGTGACGACAGCGTGTACTTTCATACCTTCCGGGTAACGCTCTTTGATGTTGACCCACGGATCTTCGCCCAACTGCTTCAGACCCAATGAAACGCGATTACGCTCACGGTCGAACTTCAACACTTTGACATTGATCTCGTCGCCGACAGCAACTATTTCAGACGGATGCTTAATACGCTTCCACGCCATGTCGGTGATGTGCAGCAGGCCGTCGACGCCGCCCAGATCTACGAAAGCGCCGTAGTCTGTTAGGTTCTTAACGATACCTTTAATCTGCTGACCTTCTTGCAGAGTGGCCAACAGCGCTTCGCGCTCGGCACTGTTCTCTGCTTCCAGAACCGCACGACGCGATACCACGACGTTGTTACGCTTCGGATCGAGCTTGATGACTTTAAAGTCCAGCTCTTTATTTTCCAGGTGCGCAGTGTCACGAACTGGACGAACATCAACCAACGAGCCTGGCAAGAAGGCACGAATAGAGTCAACTTCGACCGTGAAGCCGCCTTTAACCTTACCGTTGATAACACCCTTGATAACTTCGTCTTTCTCAAAGGCTGCTTCCAGAATCTTCCAAGCTTCAGCGCGCTTGGCTTTTTCACGGGACAGGCGAGTCTCACCGAAACCATCTTCCACGGCTTCAAGTGCAACATGCACGTCGTCACCGATGGCGATGTTTAGATTGCCATTTTCATCGCGGAATTGTGACGCCGGGATTTGGCCTTCAGACTTCAGACCAGCGTTGACAGTAACCCAGTCACCGTCAATGTCGACAACCTGAGCGGCGACAATAGCGCCTGGCTCCATGTTGATGTCGTTAAGAGACTGTTCAAACAGCTCAGCAAAGCTTTCGCTCATGGTGTTCCTACGTAATTACGTTGTTGAGGCATAAATGCCTTCTCCGCACCACCAGCAAGTGCGGGCCTAATGTCACTCAGCCTTTGGGGGTGTTAACGCTGGTTAGACCTGACCGGGCTCACCGATGTGAGTTTAGTGCCCTGCCACGTCGTGACACCTATCCAAAAGCGCCGCAAGGGAGAATCACACGCCGCTTACCAGCCCTTTTTGGGCGAGCAGTTCGGTCAGTCGATCTACCACTTCCGGTATGCTCAGGCGCGTGGTATCAAGCGTAATGGCATCGTCTGCCGGCTTGAGAGGAGCCACATTGCGCTGCGTGTCGCGTGCATCGCGTGCCTGAATCTCCTTTAAAAGACTCGAAAGACTAGCATCCACGCCGGCTTCCTGCAACTGTAGATAACGCCGACGCGCTCTTTCATCGGCGCTCGCGGTTAAAAAAATCTTCAGCATTGCATCGGGAAATACCACTGTTCCCATATCACGACCGTCGGCCACTAATCCGGGAGATTGGCAAAAATCACGTTGTCGCTGTAGCAGCGCTTGGCGGACCGCGGGCAATGCGGCAACTTGTGAAGCGCGCTCGCCGGCCTGTTCGGTACGGATCAATTGGCTCACATCTTCACTTTCAAGGAAAGTGCGTGGCTGACCATCTTCAACCGGAAATGCGACATCGAGTCGCTGCGCTAAAGATGCCAGCCCTAATTCATCATCGAGAGCGATATGGTGTTTAACCGCTGCCTGGGCAGTTAACCGGTACAGCGCGCCGCTGTCCAGCAAATGCCAACCTAACCGCTCTGCTACTAAACCGCTGATAGTGCCTTTACCGGCGCCGCCGGGACCATCAATGGTAACCACGGGGATTGAAGCGCAATTACTCATGGGCACCCTCTACGCTAACGCCCATGCCAATGCGCGTGGCCAATTCAACAAAATCAGGAAAAGAGGTCGCTACATTGGCACAATCTTCAATCACAATGTCTTCATCGGCGCGAAGCGCGGCAATCGCAAACGCCATAGCAATACGGTGATCACCTAAGCTATCGATACGGCCACCGCCGTAGCTTGCCTGTTGCGTATTACCGTTGCCGGTAATATCGATGCCGTCTTCGACTACACGGTGCTGGACACCTAAAACAGCTAAGCCATCGGCCATGGCCTGAATGCGATCTGACTCTTTAACACGTAGCTCTTCAGCACCGCGCAGACGGGTCACGCCTTCAGCGTTAGCGGCGGCAATAAACAGTGCAGGAAACTCATCGATTGCCAACGGCACTTGATCGACGGGGATATCAATACCTTTAAGCGGCGCGTAGCGAATATGGATATCGGCCACTGGTTCCCCACCTACTTCGCGCTTATTTTCTAGCGTTAAATCGGCTCCCATCAGGGTCAAAATATTAATCACGCCAATCCGGGTGGGGTTAATACCCACGTGTTCAAGGGTGATATCGGCGCCAGGTGTAATGGCCGCCGCGACCAGAAAGAACGTCGCAGAGGAAATATCCGACGGCACATCAATCGGCCCTGCGGTCAGCTTGCCGCCCCCTTGAAGCCAGCAGGTATCGCCTTCGCGGGAAACCGCATAGCCAAAACCATTAAGCATGCGTTCGGTGTGGTCACGGGTCGGCGCGGGTTCGCGCACACGAGTTTCACCTTCGGCATACAGTCCCGCTAAGAGGAGGCAAGATTTAACCTGGGCACTGGCCATGGGCATATCGTAATAGATGCCCTTAAGGTTAGCGCCACCACGAATCTTCAGCGGCGGACGCCCGCCCTCAGCGGTATCGATGATAGCCCCCATTAAACGCAGCGGATCAGCCACGCGGGCCATCGGGCGTTTAGTCAGTGACTCATCGCCGGTTAGCTCACTATCAAACGCCTGGCCAGCGAGCAGCCCTGAGAACAGCCTCATAGCGGTACCCGAATTACCCACATAGATCGGACCAGCGGGCGCTTTTAAGCCGTGCATGCCGACGCCATGAATCGTCACACGGCCCTGATGCGGGCCTTCAATCGCCACGCCCATTTCACGAAACGCCTGCAGCGTCGCTAAGCTATCCTCGCCTTCCAGAAAGCCTTTTACCTCGGTGGCGCCTTCAGCCAGCGCCCCTAGCATAATGGAGCGATGCGACATTGATTTATCGCCGGGAACGCGCAAGCGCCCTTGGGCCTGACCGCCCGGCTGCACACGGTAGCTGACCTTACCTTGTGGTTGCATATGATATTCCGCCTGATAACTGGTTTTATTCAATAAAGTGTCAAAATAGTGCCGGGCATGACTGGCCCGATCAAAGGTAGCAATCAGCGCATCACTGTCACCGGTTTCTACCGCATGGCGCAATCGAGATAGCCCCGCTTCAAAATCATTCAGCGACGCTAAAACCGCCTGCTTATTGGCAATAAAAATATCTCGCCACATGACCGGATCGCTACCTGCGATACGGGTAAAGTCGCGAAAGCCGCCCGCAGCGTAACGGAAAATATCCAACCGCTCATCCTGACGCGCCAGCGTATCTACCAATGAAAAAGCCAGCAAATGGGGCAGGTGACTGGTGCGCGCCAGCACTTGATCGTGGCGCTCCACGTCCATTTCCAGCACCTCGGCGCCGCAGGCTTCCCATAGGCAGCGCACGCGCTGTAGAGCATTCGGGTCTACGCTGGGCTCCGGGGTCAAGATCACCTTGTGATCCACATAAAGACGCGGATTCGCCGCCGCCACACCGCTTTTTTCTGAACCGGCAATGGGATGCCCCAGCACCATATTGGTAGGCACTTGACCGAATACTCGCTGGGCGCAGGCACGAATAGTCGCCTTGGTACTGCCGACGTCGGTGATCACAACGTCAGCCGACGCGTTAGGTAGTGCGTCGGCCAAGCTTGCCATCACGCTCTCCATGGCAAGCACCGGCACCGCTAGCACCACCATGGTGGCGCCATTGACCTGCTCAGCTAGGTGGGTGCCGCCTGAGTCGATCAGCCCCATCTCAATACCGCAACCAATCTCACTACTATCAGGATCACAGGCAACAATTTGCCCCTGAAACCCGGCTGCGCGCAATGCTGCCGCTAGCGAACCACCAATCAATCCCAGACCAACAACCAATATGCGCGACTCATGGCAACTTGATGTTTTAACGCTACCTTCGGCCATTAACGTCACAGCACGCCTATGGGGTAGGAGCCGAGCACGCGCAGATCCGCCGCCCGTAGCTGCACTTCTTCAAGCACTGCTGCAACCTTGGGTTCATCACGATGGCCTTTAAAATCAATGAAAAAGACGTAATTCCAAACCCCGGTATGCGATGGCCGCGTTTCAAGGCGAGTTAAATCTATTTGGTGACGATGAAACGGCTCTAACAACGCATGCAGCGTCCCTGGCTGGTTGCGCATAGCGACCACAATTGAGGTTTTGTCCTCTCCCGCCATGGGCACATCCTGGTTGCCAATAATCAAAAACCGCGTGGAGTTGTCTGGGCTGTCTTCAATTTTTTCGGCAATATGGTCAAGGTCATAGAGCTTAGCGGCCATATCGCCGGCAATTGCCGCGCTATGCCACTCGGTTTTGACTAACTTAGCGGCTTCGGCATTAGAAGAGACCGGTACGCGCTCAGCATGCGGAAAGTGCGCATCAAGCCATTTACGACACTGGGCGAAAGACTGCGGGTGCGAATAGATACGCGAGACTTTGTCCCGGCGCGTGGTTTCGCTAACCAGCAAGTGGTGGTGGATACGCAGCACCACCTCGCCACAAATTTTGATCGAGGAGCCCATAAAGGTATCCAGGGTGTGATTAACCACCCCTTCGGTGGAATTTTCCACCGGCACCACGCCGTAGTGAACGGCGCCCGCCTCCACTTCACGAAACACTTCGTCGATGGCGGCCATGGGCAAACTTACTGCACTTTCGCCAAAGTGTTTAAGTGCCGCTTGCTGAGTAAAGGTCCCCTCAGGGCCTAAATAAGCCACCTTGACCGGCTGCTCAAGCGCCAAACACGCCGACATGATTTCGCGGAACAAGCGCGCCATCTCTTCTGAATCAAGCGGACCTTTGTTCAACGCCATGATGCGCCGCAACACCTGAGCCTCACGCTCGGGGCGATAAAACACCGCGTCGTTATCTTCGGCCAGCTTGACGCGGGCTACCTGCTGGGCGCAGCTGGCGCGCTCGCTGATCAGATTGAGAATATCGCTATCAAGTTGATCGATGCGCTGACGCAGCTCATCAAGATTAGTCGACATATCGGACATGGTGGTTAGCCCCTTGTTTGTTCAAAATCGGCCATAAATGCAATTAATGCATCTACTGCAGACTCGGGCACCGCGTTATAAAGGCTGGCACGCATACCGCCCACACTGCGGTGACCTTTTAAATTCAGCAGCCCCGCCGCATCGGCCTGCTGTAAAAACGCTTTATCCAGCGCCGAGTCGGCCAATACAAAGGGCACGTTCATGCGCGAACGGTTTGCTTTAGCAATGGGATTGCTATAAAACTCGCTTTCATCAATCGCGGCGTAAAGTTTATCGGCTTTACGCTGATTGATAGCATCCATCGCTTCTAACCCGCCGATATCGTCTTTCAGCCACTGAAAAACTAGCCCAGCTAGGTACCAGGCGTAAGTGGGGGGCGTATTGACCATCGACCCAGCGTCCGCCAGCATTTGATAATCAAAGAGCGAAGGAATACCCGCTTGCGCCTTGTCTAATAGGTCGTCACGCACAACCACCAGTGTTAACCCAGCGGGGCCGATATTTTTCTGTGCCCCAGCGTAGATGACGCCAAATTGGCTAACGTCGATCGGCCCAGAGAGGATATTAGACGACATATCACAGACCAGCGGCACGCTTGCGCCGTCGGCACGCTGAACCTGAGGCGTGTAGTCAAACTCTAAACCGCCAATGGTTTCGTTAGAGGTGTAGTGCAAATAAGCAGCGTCGGCACTTACCTGAAGACTGTCACGCGCGGGCACCGCCGTATGGCCATTGGGCTCACTACTGGCAGCCACATGACAACCAAAACCAAGTCGCTTAGCCTCAGCAATCGCTTTTTTGCCCCAAATACCGGTCTGAATAAAGTTGCCGCTACCGCCTTGGCCCAGTAAGTTCATCGGCAGCATGGCGAACTGCATACTGGCGCCACCTTGCAAAAACAGCACTTTGTAATTATCCGGCACGCCCAGAAGCTTTCGAAAATCCGCTTCGGCGCGCTCGGCAATAGCGACAAACTCGTCGCTACGATGGCTCATTTCCATTACCGAAAGGCCGCGGCCATGATAGTCCAGCAGCTCTTCCCGGGCGCGTTCAAGCACCACTACCGGCAGGGCCGCAGGCCCTGCGCAGAAATTATAGTGACGTGTCATCGGTCCCTATGTCCTGTGCGTTATCGGATGATTCGCTCGCCTGGGAGTCGTCAAGGCTGGCTTCTTCAAGATCGCTTACCTCATCGCTCTCTTCCGGCTCATCAACACGCACCGTTTTGACCAGCTTCTCTTCTTTGCCGAGGCGAATCAGCATCACACCCTGCGTATTACGCGACGTGGTCGAGACTTCTTCCACACGAGTACGCACCAGCGTGCCGCGGTCAGTGATCAGCATCATTTCATCGCTGTCATAGATCTGCATCGCCGCCACTAGCGAACCGTTACGCTCACTGGTCTGCATGGCGATGACACCCTGGCCACCACGGCCACGCAGCGGGAACTCTTCCAAGCGAGTGCGCTTGCCGTAACCGTTCTCGCTGGCGGTCATAATGTAGATTTGACCATCAGACGTTTCGGCCACAACACCCTCTTGTTCGCCGCCCTGCGCTTCGGTCTCGGCATCCGCTTCAGCGTCGATCTGCTGACTCTTGGGAATAATCAGGCTGATAACTTCCGCATCGCCAGCCAGACGCATACCGCGAACGCCACGGGCGGTACGACCCATGGAACGGGCATTGCCCTCTTCAAAGCGAATCGCCTTACCATTAGACGACAGCAGCATGGCATGGTCATTACCCGTGGTAATCGCCGCACCCACTAAGCGGTCACCCTCTTCAAGATCAATGGCAATCAAACCAACGCTGCGCGGCCGCGAGAACTGCTCAAGGCTAGTCCGCTTGACGGTGCCTTTGGCCGTGGCGAAGAAAATATAGTTATCGGGGTTGTAGTCACGCACCGGCAAGATGGCGTTAACCGCCTCACCTTCTTCCAACGGCAGCATATTCACCAGCGGTTTACCCCGCGAGCCGCGACTGGCGTTAGGCATTTCATACACTTTCAACCAGTACACTTTGCCGCGATTGGAGAACAGCAGCACGGTATCGTGAGTTGACGCTACCAACAGGTGCTCAATCACGTCTTCATCTTTCATAGCGGTAGCAGACTTACCGCGGCCGCCACGGCGCTGGGCCTGGTAATCCGACAACGGCTGCGTCTTGGCATAGCCAGAGCGCGACACGGTGACCACCATGTCTTCTTCGGCGATCAAGTCCTCCATGGAAAGATCCAGATGACTGGCCTGAATCTCAGTACGGCGGTCGTCGCCAAACTGATCACGCACGGCATGCAACTCTTCGCGAATGACTTCCATCAAGCGGTCAGCTGATGCCAGAATCTCAGTCAATTCAGCAATTTTCTCAAGAATCGACAGGTACTCATCAAGCAGCTTCTCTGTCTCAAGCCCGGTCAAACGGTGCAGGCGCAATTCGAGAATTGCCTGCGCTTGGGCTGGCGATAGGCGATAAGAAGTGGCCGTAGGGTTTAAACCAAAGCCTTCTTCCAAGTCTTCGGGTTTGCAGGAAGTCGCCCCCGCCCGCTCAAGCATCGCGGTCACTTGGCCGGGTTGCCAGGTTTTAGCCAGCAGTTTTTCACGCGCCTCAGCAGCGTTGGGCGAGGCTTTAATCAGCTCGATGACTTGATCGATATTCGAGATAGCCACTGCCAGGCCTTCTAACAGATGGCCACGCTCACGGGCTTTTTTCAGCTCATACAGCGTGCGCCGGGTAACCACTTCGCGGCGGTGGCGAATAAAGGCTTCCAGCATTTCTTTAAGATTGAGCGTGCGCGGCTGTCCGTTTTCCAGCGCGACCATATTGATGCCGAAGACATTCTGCAGCTGTGTCTGGGCAAACAGGTTATTGACCACCACGTCGCCGGACTCACCGCGCTTGATCTCGATGACAACACGCAGGCCATCTTTATCCGACTCATCGCGCAGTTCTGCGATGCCATCTATTTTCTTTTCTTTAACCAGCTCAGCGATTTTCTCGATCAACCGCGCCTTATTCACCTGATAAGGCAGCTCGGTGATGATGATGTGATCGCGACCGGTTTTGTCGTGGTGCTCAATGGTGTGGCAGGCGCGCACATAAATACGCCCGCGGCCAGTGCGATACGCTGACAAAATACCCGCACGGCCGTTAATAATCGCGCCGGTAGGGAAATCCGGACCGGGGATGTACTCCATCAAGTCATCCACCGAAAGCGTGTAGTCGTCGATTAACGCCAAACAGCCGTCGATGACTTCGCGCATGTTATGCGGCGGGATATTGGTCGCCATGCCCACCGCAATACCCGACGAGCCGTTGATCAGCAGGTTGGGCGTTTTGGTAGGCATTACCGCGGGAATACGTTCAGTACCGTCGTAGTTATCGACCCAATCGACGGTATCTTTTTCCAGGTCAGCGAGCAGCTCGTGAGCAAGGCGCGACATGCGCACCTCGGTATAACGCATGGCCGCCGCGTTATCCCCATCGATAGAACCGAAGTTACCTTGGCCGTCGACCAGTACATGGCGCATCGAGAAGTGCTGCGCCATGCGTACGATAGTATCGTATACCGCGCTATCGCCGTGCGGATGGTATTTACCGATGACATCGCCGACGACACGCGCCGACTTCTTGTACGGTTTATTCCAGTCATTACTCAGTTCATGCATGGCAAACAGCACACGCCGGTGAACTGGTTTTAGGCCGTCCCGCACATCGGGAAGCGCGCGGCCGATAATGACGCTCATCGCATAGTCGAGATACGACTGTTTAAGCTCGTCTTCAATATTGACGGGCAAGATTTCTCTGGCGATGTCACCCATGAAAGTCAGATCCTTTGCACTGCATTGGCACTGCGAGAGTTGAAGCGCTTAAAAACACCGCCCTAATAGCAACATAGGGCGGCGCGCAAATACGCTACCATCATACCACTGCAAAAGCGGCAAGGGCAGCCAGGCAGCTCAGCAAAGCCGTTTAGGTAGCAAATGCCTCTTTCGACAAGGTTAATGCGGTGAGCGTCTCGCGCACCTCCCCTTCTATGGCGGCGGCTTTATTGGCACGCATATCCAGCAGTACAAAAGTTAAATCCGCCTGAGCGATTACCTTGCCATCTTTGCGCACAATACGGTGATGACATAAGGCACTACGGTCACCGACTTCGACAATCCCGGTCAAAATTTCCAGGTCATCGCCTTGAAGCGCTGCGGCGAGATAATCAATGTTTAAATTGACCACCACAAACGCGCACCCAGCTTGGTGAAGCTCTTTAATCAGCGCCGGGTGTTGATCAAAAAAATCCCAGCGGCCTTCTTCCATAAACTCCAGATAGCGAGCGTTATTGACATGCCCGTAACCATCCAGGTGATAACCTCGAACACGCAACTGAACCCGTGATAATGATGTCGTCATATTAGCTCCTCTCTGTTAACGGTTAACGGTTAACGGCTCAATCAAACACAAGTTTGAAACACGTGCAACAGCCTGATTGACACCGGTACGCTGGTAGGAATGCCCCGCTTTCGCCATAATGTGCCACCTTTTGAACAGGATTGGCCCCATGTGGTTTAAGCACTTGCATTTATATCGCCTGCACGACGCGCCCGAATTACCCAGCGATGCGCTTGAAGGCGCCTTACAGGAGCATGCCGCCAAACCACTCGGCAATGCCGATGCGCGCCGCCTCGGCTGGACAGCACCCGCCGGACGTTTGGGCAGCGGTCAGCTTGTGCACGAACTCCAAGCGCACCGTCTGCTTTCAGCGCTGCGCCAAGAACGCCTGCTGCCAGCTTCCGTTGTCAAAGAAGAAGTCGATGAGCAGGTTGCCGACATAGAGGCTAGCGAAGGTCGCAAAGTTACACGTAAAGAGAAAACCGCGTTAAAAGAACAGATCACCGAAGAGTTACTCCCTCGGGCGTTTGTACGCAGCCAGAAAATCGACCTTTGGTGGGACACTCGCAGCCAGCTAATTGGCATCAACGCCAGCTCGCGTACCCGTGCCGAAGACATTTTGGATTTGCTGCGCGAAACCCTGGGCAGCTTAAAGGTCACTCCATTGAGTTCTCAAACGCTGCCTATCCGCGCCATGACGACCTGGCTGGGCGATGCAGCCAGCCGCCCTGCCGACCTGCAACTGGGTGATCAGGTTGAGCTCAAAGCCAAGGGCGACGATGGCGTATTACGTGCCCGGCAAGTCGATTTAGACAGCGATGAAATTCAGCAACTGCTTGAGAGCGGCCGTCAAGCCAGTAAACTGGCGATCAGCCTGGAAGGTCGCCTAAGCTTTGTATTACACGACGATTTGGCACTGAAATCGCTGCGCTTTGGCGATGCGTTGATTGAAGAAGCCGACCACGCTGATGACGGTGATGATGCCCTCGCGCGCCTGGAAACGGACTTTATCTTAATGGCGCAGGCGCTATCCGCCGATATCCCGCGCTTGATAGAGTGGCTCGGAGGCGAAACGCAACGGGAACCCGCCGCGCAGTGAGGGCTCTATGCTAGGTTCGTCTAAATAACTTTTTCGTCTCGATGCGCTTAGTCGATACTGATTATTTATATTTCAACGGTTTATCATCTAACGGTTCGCATGACTGATCAAAATAACGTTACCACCGCCTCTAACACGACAGACCCATGGGCCGATATCCGGCCCTTTATGGATCACGAAGTGGCCGATGTGCTTGCCAGGCTTTCACGCGACAACGAGCTACTGGATGCGCTAACCCGCTTTCGGCTGCCTCGTTTGGCCCGCTGGGCCCCTTCGTTGGCTCGCATGCTAGCCAGCCGTGCCGTTCGCCGTGAAGTCAAAGATGTGTCAACGGTTTACGACTTTCAAATGCGTATTGCCCATTATATGGAACGCATGATTCGTACCACCACAGACGCCTTTGAAGTTACCGGCCTTGAGAAACTCGACCCGGCGGGCGCTTACCTGTTTATCGGCAACCACCGTGATATCTCGCTGGACCCCGCCTTCGTCAACTATGCACTTTATCAGGCGAACCGAGGCACAGTGCGCATCGCCATTGGTGACAATCTGCTGAAAAAGCCCTATGTCACTGATCTAATGCGGCTGAATAAGAGTTTTATTGTGCCGCGTAGCGCGCGTGGCAAGCGCGCCATGCTCGCCGCTTTCCAGCAGCTTTCAGCGTATATTCGTCACACAATCACCGAAGACCAGCATTCTATCTGGATGGCACAGCGCGAAGGTCGGGCCAAAAACGGCATCGACCATACCGAGCCCGCTATCATCAAGATGTTAATCATGGCCAGACGAGCCGCTGAGCGTGACATGGTGTTTGGTGAGGCGATTGCCGAGCTAAAACTAGTGCCGGTATCGATTAGCTACGAGTACGATCCCTGCGATGTGCAAAAGGCTCAGGAACTACACGATATCGATACCCAAGGCAGCTACGCCAAAAGTGAGTTTGAAGATATTAGCTCTATTGTGGCGGGCATTACCGGCTCCAAGGGTCGTGTAAGGTTGCATTTTGGCACGCCGGTCGGCGCTGACATGGCCACGCCCGATGAAGTGGCGGCTGAAATTGACCGTCAAGTGATCGGCGGCTATCGCTTGTTCCCCAGTCACTATCTAGCCTTAGAAGCTTTGGGGGAAGCGCCTGAACTGGTGGCCCGTAAAGCGATTACGCGACAAGACAGGGAACGCTTTAACGCCCGTTTAGCCACTGTCCCAGAGCCATTACGGCCCTACTGGCTTGCTCAGTATGCAAACCCTGTTAAGCATAAAGCGGGGCGCCTAACCTTATAATAACTGCATAATGCTAACCATGCCTGCTGGGCAAAAAAATGCTATGGTCAACGCATTGATCGATCTTACTTGGCGCTGTCGTCAATCGCGATCCTGAGGAGACTTCCATGTCCGGTTCAGAAATTCAGAAAACGCGCATTATTAACGAACTACGTGACTTTATTCGTAAGCTGTTACAAGACCCTAAAATCCTCGACCAATCCCTTTCGATTGCTCGCGAACAGCTTGCAGAAGGCAATAGCCCAGCGGTCATGGCGCGTATCGCTAACGAAATTTCCGATACCACTAGCGTGCATATACCGGAAGACCCGGCTGAACACTCTGAAGCCGATAGGCTCTTTTTAGAGCTACTGCGCGAAGTGGTTCAAGAAGAGCAAGCGCTGTATTAACGCCAACAGCGTTTAACACCAATATCGGTAAAAATGTCATCGGCGAAGCCGTTAGCCGCTTCGCTGTCTTTTTTGTTATTGCCTCAACGGCTCCTTATTTACTCGGAACTCTTTTTCACCATGTCTACTACCGCCACGCGCAACATATTGGTGACTAGCGCGCTCCCTTACGCTAACGGAGCCATTCATCTCGGTCACTTATTGGAGTATATCCAGACGGATATCTGGGTACGTTTTCAGAAAAGTCGTGGCCAACAGTGCTATTACGTGTGCGCCGATGACGCCCATGGCACCGCTATTATGCTGCGTGCCGAGCAGGAAGGTATTACCTCAGAAGCGCTGATTGAGCGGGTTTCCAACGACCACCAAACAGACTTTGCCCGTTTCGGTGTTAGCTTCGATAACTATCATTCGACCCACTCCGCTGAAAACCGCCAACTCAGCGAAATGATTTATACGCGCTTGCGCGACAAAGGCCATATCGCCACGCGCGATATCGAGCAGATGTTTGATCCGCAAAAAGGCTTATTTCTGGCCGATCGCTTTATTAAAGGCACTTGCCCTAAGTGCGGCGCTGATGACCAGTACGGCGATAACTGTGAAAAGTGTGGGGCCACTTACACCCCCGCCGACTTGATCAATCCCGTTTCCGCCATTTCAGGCGCCACACCCGAAGTACGCACCTCGACCCACTACTTCTTTAAGCTCCCCGACTTTGCCGACTTTTTACAGCGCTGGATAGATGACGGCCACGTGCAGCCGCAAATTCGCAATAAGCTGATGGAGTGGTTTGAATCGGGTTTTAACGAGTGGGATATTTCTCGTGACGCGCCTTACTTCGGCTTTGAAATTCCCGATGCGCCGGGCAAGTACTTCTATGTCTGGCTAGACGCCCCGATTGGTTATCTCGCTAGTTTTAAAAACCTCTGCGATCGTGATGGCATCGACTTCGATAGTTACTGGAACAAAGACTCTAGCGCCGAGGTGTATCACTTTATCGGTAAAGACATTGTCTACTTCCATGCGCTGTTCTGGCCCGCCATGCTGCACGGTGCCGACCTGCGCACCCCCACCGCCGTTAATTGCCATGGCTTTTTAACGGTGGACGGGGCCAAGATGTCAAAATCCCGCGGCACTTTTATCAAAGCGGCGACTTATGCCGATCACCTTAACCCGGAATACTTGCGCTACTACTTCGCCGCCAAGCTCACCTCCAAAGTCGACGATTTGGATTTGAACCTGGATGACTTCACCGCGCGAGTAAACTCAGATTTAGTCGGCAAAGTGGTCAACATCGCCAGCCGCTGCGCTGGTTTTGTCAAAAAGCTTGGCGGTGGAAACCTTTCCGGACACTGCGCTGAGCCACAGATGATCGCCCGTTTTATTGCTGCCGGTGACGATATTGCCGACGACTTTGAAGCCCGGGAATTTAGCCGTGCAATGCGCAAAATTATGGAACTGGCGGACGAAGCCAACACCTATATTGCCGACAAAGAACCTTGGGCACTGGCCAAGCAAGAGGGGCGCGATTCGGAAGTGCTGGATATATGCTCGGTAGGCATTAATCTGTTCCGCCAACTGATGGTCTATCTTGCCCCCGTGGTACCAGCGATGGCTGAACAAGCCCGCGAGTTCCTAAACATCGCGTCGTTGGATTGGCACTCTCGCCAAAGTGTACTCACCGAGCATTCGATCAACAAATTCAAGCCGCTGATGACCCGCGTCGAACGCGATAAAATCGACGCCATGATTGAAGCATCGAAGGAAGACCTCGTGGAAGAGCAAAAACTCAAAGAGGTGCCCAAAGGCCCGCTGGCGGAAGACCCCATCGCTGAGGAAATCGACTTTGAAGCCTTTGCCAAAGTCGACCTACGCATTGCGCGCATTGCCAAGGCCGGCTATGTCGAAGGTGCCGATAAACTATTGCAGTTAACCCTCGACCTGGGAGGCGAAACCCGCAACGTGTTTTCCGGCATTCGCTCTGCCTACGCGCCAGAAGCCTTGGAAGGTCGCTTAACGGTCATGGTCGCCAACCTGGCCCCGCGTAAAATGCGCTTTGGGATATCGGAAGGTATGGTACTGGCCTCAGCCAACGAAGACGGTATCTACTTGCTCTCGCCTGACACGGGTGCCGAACCAGGCCAACGGGTTACCTAATTAACGCTATCTGTTTCAAGGGCAGAGTCGTCAAGGCACTGCCCTCTCGTCAGCCATTTTTCAGGTCTAGGTCACGCGACACCACGCCTCTAGCTAAAACCTCAATTTCTTCGCACAATACGCTGCTATGAGCGAGCTATTTATCATTTTGATCAGCACCGCGCTGGTTAACAATTTCGTGTTGGTCCAATTTCTCGGCCTGTGCCCCTTTATGGGCGTCTCCAATAAACTGGAGTCGGCCATGGGCATGTCCCTGGCAACGACCTTTGTGCTGACCCTGGCGTCGGCGGCGAGCTTTGTCGTCTATCATGGGCTGCTGGTGCCGCTGGATGTGGCCTACCTGCGCACCATCAGCTTTATTGTGGTGATCGCAGCGGTCGTACAATTCACCGAAATTATGGTGCGCCAGCTAAGCCCGCTGCTGCATCAGGTACTGGGTATTTTTCTGCCGCTGATTACCACTAACTGCGCAGTGCTGGGTGTCGCCTTGCTGTCGCTAAACCGTGGGTTGAGCTTTTTTCACACGACCCTTTATGGGTTAGGTGCGGCGCTAGGCTTTTCGCTTATTTTGGTACTCTTCGCAGCGATGCGTGAACGGTTAGCTAACGCGGATATTCCCAAGCCTTTTCAAGGTGCCGCCATTGCGATGGTGACTGCCAGCCTGATGTCGCTGGCATTTTTGGGCTTTTCCGGCTTGGCACAAGGGTGAAGAAGGCAATAGGCAATGAGTGACAGCATGCAGCTATGGAGCATCATCAGCGCTATCGGCGCACTAACCGGTTTAGGCCTTGGCTTCGGTGCCTTACTAGGCGTGGTTAGCGAGCGTTTCAAGCGCGAAGACAACCCGTTGGTTGAGCAAATTGACGCCCTGCTACCCCAGACACAATGCGGCCAATGTGGCTACCCAGGCTGCCGCCCTTACGCCGAGGCAATTAACCAGGGCGATGCGCTGAATAAATGCCCGCCGGGGGGTGAGGCAACTATCCATGCCCTGGCTGATCTTTTAGGCCGCAAGCCCGAACCGCTTGATGGCGACGCCCCGAGCGACGTCAAAGTCGCGTTTATTCGCGAAGCGGAGTGCATCGGCTGTACCAAATGCATTCAAGCCTGCCCGGTGGATGCGATTATCGGCGCCGCCAAACAGATGCACACTGTGATTGAAGACGAGTGCACCGGTTGCGATCTGTGCCTTGACCCCTGCCCGGTAGACTGTATCGATATGCTGCCGCGCTCTTCACCCATCACCCAGTGGCAGCCGGTTATAACGCCTTCGCCGGATTTAATTGCCAGCGACCAGCAAGGGTCGCTTAGAGGTGTTCATGCCCAGCGCGTTTGATTTTCCCGGTGGCATTCATCCGCCTGAACGTAAGCAACGCTCCAATCAGGCGACGCTAATTGACGCAGCGTTGCCCAGCCGGGTGACACTGCCGCTGCAACAGCACAGTGGCCAGCCTGCCACGCCCTGCGTGACGCAAGGTGATCAGGTAAAAGTAGGTAGCATGATTGCCAAACGCGAAGGCATGATCTCCAGCGACGTGCACGCCAGCCTTAGCGGCGTAGTCACCGAGGTTAGCGCTACACACATCAGCATCGAAGGCGATGGCCACGATACCTGGCAGCGGCTGCCTAGCATCGACTGGCAGTATGAAAAGCCCGCCGTTCTGCTGGAGCGCTTAAACGAGAGCGGTATCGTCGGTTTAGGCGGCGCTGGTTTTCCCACGCATATTAAAGCGCGGGTGGTTGAGCACCACGCGATTCATACCCTGGTGATGAACGCCGCCGAGTGCGAGCCCTATATCACCGCCGACGACCTTACTCTGCGGCATTATTCTAGTGAGGTGCTTGAAGGCGCGCAGATAATCGCCAGGCTGTGCGGCGCAAAAAATATCGTTATTGGCATTGAGGATAATAAACCCGAGGCCATTGAAGCGCTGAAGCAGGCCCTGTCACTTAACCAGGCAAACGGCCAGCCAATCGACGTTGAGCTGAAAGTCATACCCACTCGCTACCCCAGCGGCGGCGAACGTCAATTGATTAAAAAGCTACTCGACCTCAACGTGCCCAGCGGCGGCCTTCCCGCGGATGTCGGCGTGCTGTGCCATAACCCAGGCACGCTACTGGCGGTTCTGTACGCCGTGCGTGATGGCCAGCCGCTCGTTTCCAGAGTTGTCACCTTAACGGGCGAAGCCATTGCCCAGCCCGGTAATCGCTGGGTACGCCTGGGCACATCGGTTAGAGGGCTGCTGGAGCAGGCGGGGCTGAACACCCTGGCATTAAATCAAGTCATTCAAGGTGGGCCCATGATGGGGTCTCCACTGCTAACGCCCGACACCCCGGTGACGAAGCTTACCAACTGTTTAATTGCGGCAACGCTTGAAGAACTGCCACCGGCCCCGCCAGAATCGCCCTGCATTCGCTGCGGCGAGTGCGAAAGCGTTTGCCCTGTGGCGCTGCTGCCACAGCAGCTGCACTGGTACGCCCGCGCCGAAGACGATAAGCAGCTGGAGCGCTATCATCTGTTTGACTGCATTGAGTGCGGCGCCTGCAGCTACGTCTGCCCCAGCCAGATTGCGCTGGTGGATGATTATCGCGACGCCAAGCATCGGCTGCGGCAGCAACGCATTGAGGCGACGAAAGCCGAGCACGCCAAACACCGTTTTGAATTTCGCCAAGCACGGATCGCCCGAGAAGAGGTCGAGAAGCAGGCGCGCAAAGAAGCACGCCAAGCCCAAAGCCGTCGAACGCCTTCCAGCTCGGCGGCAGCCAGCAGCGGAGAGGTTGACCTGCGCGGCCTGCGGATCGCCCATGCGGCGGCCAAAGCATCGGTCAGAAAAGCCGAAAAAAACCTGGCCCGGGTAGCCCAACAGGACCCGCAACAGCCCCTCGATGATTTAGAAACCCAACTGGCAACCGCCAAAGAAAACCTGAACGCCGCAGAGCTACAGCTAGCGCAGGCACAGCAGCAACCGACGCCGACGCCTGCGCCCTCTCCCAGCCAGGAATCACCATGAGCATGATGCACGCCTCACAGGTGAACGATGCCAAGCCTACCGGTGCTACCGTTCCTCCCACCGCTACCTTAATGCGCTGGGTGATCATCGCCACCCTGCCCGGCATTGCCACCATGAGCTATTTCTTTGGCTTAGGCGTGCTCAGCAACGTGGTGTTGGCAGCGGCCTTTGGCCTGGCGTTTGAAGCGGCGGTGTTGCGCCTTCGGCGGCGGCCTTTACGTTCGACCCTAAACGATTCCAGTGCGCTGTTAACGGGCGTGCTGCTAGGTGTATCGCTGCCCCCGGCGAGCCCCTGGTGGCTGATCGGCGTGGGCATGATCGCGGCGATTGTGGTCGCCAAGCAGCTTTATGGTGGTTTGGGCCAGAACCCGTTCAACCCCGCCATGGTTGGCTACGCGCTGTTGCTGGTGTCGTTTCCCACTTATATGACGCTTTGGGCGCCGCCCCAAGGGCTACTGCCCAGCGGCCTGTGGGCACAGATTGCCGGCAGGTTGCCAACCGCGCAGTTAGACAGTTTAAGCGGTGCCACACCGCTGGATGCCTTTAAGCACAAAGGCGAGGCCGTGCTGGCCAGCGAATTCTGGGCAACGAATCCGCTGCCGGATGGAGCCTTAAGTGCCTGGCGATGGGTGGCGCTAGCATGGTTGGCGGGTGGCTTGCTGTTAGTGTTTAAGCGTATTATCAGCTGGCATATTCCAGTCGCCATGCTGAGCAGTATGCTGCTACTGGCCACGCTGTTTTATCTCAGCGACCCCAGCCATTTTGCCTCACCGCTGTTTCACCTGCTCACCGGCGCAGCGCTGTTTGGCGCTTTCTTCATCGCCACCGACCCGGTGTCGGCTGCCAGCAGTCGGCGTGGCAAATTAATTTACGGTGCGGGCATTGGCGCGCTGGTGATCATTATTCGCACTTTTGGTGGCTACCCAGACGCCGTCGCGTTTGCGGTATTATTGATGAATCTGTGCGTGCCCCTGTTGGATATATACAGCGTGCCGCGCCCCACGGGTCATGAGTCACCGCCAGGAGAGCAGCCATGACGCTCTTTCAGGCCATGCAGCGCGGCGCACTTGCGCTAGGCACCTTTGCGCTGGTGACGGCAGGTAGCGTTGGACTAACCCGCGCGCTCACCGCCGAACGTATAGCCACCCATCAATTGGCTTACCAGCACCGTCAGCTAGCGCAAGTGCTGCCCGAATCACTGGCCAATACGCCGGTTAGCCAAGTGCTGGAGGGCACGTTTGTGCTGCCAAACCCGCAGGCGCTAGGCCTGGAAAGTGATAGCCAAGGCTGGTGGGTAAGTGATCATGAGAACGGCGCGGTGATCCTGCCGGTGGTCACGCGGCAAGGCTATAACGGTGAAATCCGGCTACTCGTCGGCATTGACCAACAGCAACGCATCAGCGGCGTGCGGGTTACCCAGCACCAGGAAACCCCTGGCCTGGGTGATGATATTGAACGCCGTCGCAGCGATTGGATTACCCATTTTAATGGCCTAACGCTAGACAGCCTACCGCCGGGAGGCTGGGCGGTGGCTAAAGACGGTGGCCATTTTGACGCCTTTACAGGCGCCACGATTACTCCTCGCGCCGTGGTTAATGCCGTTCATAAAGCGTTGCAATACGCTGACGAAGCGCCGCTACCGATTACCTTTGAGGAGCCCGGCACATGAGCCTCAGTCCAAAAAGCCAATGGCGACAACTAGCCCAAGACGGGCTTTGGTCGAATAATCCTGCGCTAGTTCAGTTGCTGGGGTTATGCCCGCTGCTGGCGGTTAGCGGCAGCGTGGTTAATGCGATGGGCTTGGCGCTGGCCACGCTGTTGGTGATGGTGGGCGCCAGCACAACCATCTCCCTCATCCGTCACCAAGTGCCCAGCGCCGTGCGCCTGCCTGCTTTTGTGATGGTGATTGCCGCTTTCGTCACCTGCGCAGAGCTACTCATGGCCGCCTACGCCTACCCGCTCTACCAAGTGTTGGGTATTTTTCTTCCGCTGATTGTCACCAACTGCGCCATCTTAGGCCGCGCCGACGCCTTTGCCTCGCGCCAGCCAGTGCTGCCCGCGGCTATCGACGGCTTAATGATGGGACTCGGCTTTGGCGCTGTGTTGATACTGCTGGGCGCCCTGCGCGAACTCTTCGGGCAAGGCACGCTGTTTAGCGATATGTCGTTGCTGTTCGGTTCAATGGCAGCTAATTGGCAGCTAACGCTCGCCGATGACTACCAGTTCCTGTTTTTTGTACTGCCGCCGGGGGCGTTTTTTGTCGCTGGTATGCTGATCGCGCTGAAAAATGCCATCGACCAACGCAACGCAGCCCGTGCCAAGCCGGTGGCCGATGTACCTCGTACCGATCGCCGCGTACGGGTCACCGGCACGATTAAATAACCGTTCGTAAAAACTGTTCGTAAAAAACTGTTCGTAAAAAAAGAGACCCGCCATGAATGCCCAAAAGCGTCATGAAATTTTTGCTCGCCTTCAGGCTGAGAATCCACACCCCACCACAGAGCTTAACTGGAACACGCCGTTTGAGCTGCTGGCTGCCGTTCTCCTCTCTGCTCAAGCGACCGACGTGGGCGTCAATAAAGCCACCGCAAGACTCTACCCGGTTGCCAATACACCCCAGGCGATTATTGACATAGGCATTGACGAACTTAAAAACTACATTAAAACCATTGGCTTATACAATACCAAAGCCGAAAATCTGATGAAAACCTGCCATATCCTGGTTAACCAACACGGCGGCGAAGTGCCGGATACCCGCCAAGCGCTGGAGGCCTTGCCCGGCGTGGGTCGCAAAACCGCCAACGTGATTCTCAACACGGCATTTGGTCAGCCCACCATGGCGGTGGATACGCATATTTTTAGGGTTGCGAATCGCACCGGTATCGCCAAAGGTAAAGATGTGGTGGAAGTTGAGCAAAAGCTACTGCGCCATGTGCCGAAAGCGTTTCTCAAAGACGCCCACCACTGGCTGATTCTACATGGCCGATACACCTGCATTGCGCGCAAGCCGCGCTGCGGTAGCTGTATTATTGAGGATCTGTGCGACTATAAAGACAAGACCGAGCTTGCGTAGCAAGTGAAAAACCCACTGCGCCATCATGCTGGACCCATTAGCAGCTGCCGATAAGCCTCACGCCAAGCGGGCCACTCCCAAGCGGTGGTATCAAGGCGCCCAGGACGACTAGCCGGATTGATAAGCCAGGCATTGAGGCGCGCGTAAAGCCCCTCCCGCGTCCCGTCATAACGATAGGCGGGCGGATAGAGCGCGGGGAAGCAGAGCCGATCAGGTACCAGTGGCAGTGCCCCCCGCTGAGCCGCTTCCATAATCGCCAACCCCTGAAACTCATGCCAAGTGGTCGAAATCACAATACCCGTGCTATCGAGCAGCTCTCGATATGCTTCCTCTGGCTGCGGCCCCCAGGCCACAATATGCTTGGCTAAGCGCTGTTCAGCCTCAGCAAAAATAGCGGGAGCCTGCCGAAAACGCTGACCCAGCACCGCCAGCTCGAACGCCACCCCAGCATCGCTGAGAGCAAACAGGACAGCGAAAAAATCATCGGGATTTTTGTCATACTCCCAGCGTTGGTTCCAGACAATGCGTAAAGGGTGCGTTTTATGACGGGCCTCCCTATTGACCGGTATTGGCACCGGCAATATTTGGGCACGCGTTCGCAGCGCTTCCAGTGGTTTTGCGGCGGGCAAGTTTTCCGGCATTTTTTTCAGAAAGGCCCGTGCGCCATCAATAAAGGAGTCGCGGTTATAAGCGCTGTTAAACACCAAGCTATCCGCCGCTAGTGCAGTGTACAGATTAACCATCTGCGCCTCTGCCTGTGGTATCTGGCCGTCCGATCCAGGATAGGCAAATTGGTTTTCATGAAAATAGACGATCTTTTTAGCCTGGCCGAGATGCGGAAATAGTCCGACCAGCGTTGCTAAGTCCACCATTGAGGTAGCTAACACCACATCGAACGACTGGCTCAGCGTCGCGTGCTCTTTGAGCATCCAGCTCAACGGATTGCCGCGAATGCGCCAGGCGAAATGACGCGGCGGCAAACTGAGCAGCGTCCACGCGACTTCGTCCAACTGCGCCATTAAGCTGTGTGCCCAGTAACGGTGACTCACCGCCTCGTAAGCGGATAGAAGTAATACGCGCATTGACAGCCCTATGGGTGAATCAGTAAACGGCCATGGCAAGTGACGCCACGCTAAAAAGGCGCATAGTGTATCAAACCCGGCTTGGTGGCTTGCTAATGACTCGCGCCGCACCAGCATTCGGCCAAGGTCGTCTTGGCTGAATGGTTCGATCTATCTAGACTGCAGCCATGCAGCGTTAAAACAAATACAATCAGGAGAGTTCCATGGCCAGAGTGCTTGTGGTCGATGACGAACCTAACATCGTCCTATCGATTGAATTTTTGATGGAACAAGCTGGTTTCGAGGTCGTTACCGCTGACGATGGTGAACAAGCACTAGCGCAGGTAAACGCCAGCCAGCCCGATTTACTGCTACTCGATATCAGCCTACCCGGGATGAGCGGTTTTGATGTATTAGAACGGCTGCGGGGCGAAGACGCCACCGCGCACCTGCCCATTATTATGCTGACCGCCCACGGCCGCGACGTCGAGCGTGAAAAAGGCCTGGCCCTAGGCGCCGATGATTACATCACCAAGCCGTTTTCCACCCAAGCATTGGTTGAAAAAGTCCAGGCCTTACTGAGCGAGGAACAGCCATGACTCAAGGTGGGCTGCCCAAACGCCAGCGCCTGATTGGCCTCTGGCTGCTGCTTAGCGGCATCAGCCTGCTGGGTGGGGCTATTTTTGCCGCCTGGCTGGATGCCCAGCTCGCCCCTACGGGGATCACGCGTATTGCGCTATGGCTCGGCAGTTTTTCAGGCGGCGTGACAATTTTTCTGGTGGGCTTGCTACTTGAGCGCATGCTATTTACTCCGCTGCGCCATCTTCAAGTGCAGCTGGCTCGTTTAGTCGCCAACCCCGATGCCCGTGACGAACACACACCGGAAGGCTGGCTGAAAGGGCTAGGGCCAGACCTGTGCCGCGTACGCGAAAGCTGGCGTACCGACCGCAGCCGCTTGTCCACAGCGCACGCAGAAGGTGCCCGCAGCGCTGCACGCATTCGCCAGGAACTAGAAA
Source organism: Halovibrio sp. HP20-59 (assembly GCF_033052795.2). NCBI lineage: Bacteria > Pseudomonadati > Pseudomonadota > Gammaproteobacteria > Oceanospirillales > Halomonadaceae > Halovibrio > Halovibrio sp. HP20-59. Next base: position 136,955 of record NZ_JAWJUW020000002.1, on the reverse strand, counting down.
CGCTGCTGCAAGTACTCGAAACGCCGCTGCTGCTGTGTGACCATCACCGTCGAGTGATGCTGTTTAATCAGGCAGCCGAAGACTTTTTTGACGGCAATAACGGTCTTGGTTTAGGCAAACGCCTGGAAGCCCTACTACCGGTTGCCAGCCTTCAGCAAGTGCTTAGCCAACTGCCCGACGACGGCTCCCCCAGAGAACTACTGGCTCCTTGCGATAACCGCTGGCTAAAGGTGATTCTGCGCCGCGTGCCAGGCAGCGACCGAGAAACATTGCTAACCTTTAGCGATGCAACGGCCTCCTGGTCGAGCGAAATGGGCGTGAGAGCCGAGCTTGCCGATATGCTCACACCCCTGCGCCAACATACCGCTAGCCTAACCAGCGCCGCCGATGCACTGATCCAATTGCGAAACCAAAACGACGCCAGCACGTCGTCGTTGCGCCAGCGTTTTGAGCGGGTTATACAAGAAGAAGGCAAGACGCTGGGCGACAACGTTGCCAAGATCGGCCAACTACTGGACGACCTGCAGCATCAGGGCGAGCGTTTAACACCGATGTGGTCAAACGACTTCTGGCAGGCGTTGGACGAACGCCTTGATCCCGCTCACCGCCTAATCATCCCGGTGGGAATGCCTGCCTGGTTTAAAGGCGACGCCCCGGCGCTGATCGCACTGTTTGATTCGTTAGTGAAACACCTCAGCGCCCATCTTCCTGACAGCGGCTTTGAGGGTGAGCTATGCCTGGGCAACAAACGCGTCTATCTCGACCTCATATGGCGCGGCAAAGCAATACCCGAGCATGAACTGGCCGAGTGGCGCCAGCAGCCGCTCACGTCTCTACCGCTAAACCCAAGCGTCGGGGACGTATTGCGTCAACACGCCAGTGATATTTGGAGCTTGTCCGACGACGATAACGTTCATGCCCGCCTGCGCCTGCCGCTGCCCGCCATGGAACGCGTCGGCGCCCCGCGGGAAACCGCACCGCCGCGGCCCGAGTTCCACGACTTTGGTATTGCCGACCTACCGCCGCCAGACGAGGCACTTGCCAGCCGTGCCTTGCGCAGCCTAGAGGTAGTGGCATTTGATACCGAAACCACCGGGCTTGAGCTACGTCGGGGCGACACCGTCATCAGCCTTGGCGCCTGCCGCGTAGTCAACGCCCGTCTCTTGGCCAGTGAAGTTTTTGACCAAAAAGTGGACCCTCAGCGCTCCATTCCACCCGCTAGCACGGCTATCCATGGGCTGACCGATGCCGATGTGGCTGGCGCGCCGCCGCTGGATATTGTGTTGACCCGCTTTCGCGACTACGTCGGCGACGCTGTCTTGCTGGCCCATAATGCCGCATTCGATCTGCTCGCCATTAGCCACAAAGGGGTCGCCTTTGATATCCCGGTGATCGATACGCTGCTGATTTCGAGAGCGCTAGATGAAGCCTTGGATGGCCACGATTTAGACAGCCTCGCCCAACGTTACGATTTGGCATTTCCCCCCGGCACTCGCCACACCGCTTTAGGCGATGCCCGCGTTACCGCTGAACTCTGGCTAGCGCTGCTACCACGCCTGGAAGCCCGAGGCGTCGATACGCTGGAGCAGCTACTAGCGCTTCAAGCCAACGCCTTTGACCGACAGGATGCCAGTGCCGTATGAAATCCTCAGGCGCAAAATCTCCCCAAGCCGAACGCCTGATGGCCTTAGTCGCCATCGCCTTCCTGTTGTTTTCTCCGCCGCTGATTATCGTGGTTGACCGCCTGCCCTCGTTTAATGTCGGCTGGCTGCCACTATATTTATTTTGCGCATGGGCAATCGTGATTGGTTTAGCGGCCTGGCTAATGGAACACCGAGCGGGCCGCTGACCATGCGCACAGAGGCTATCATTCTCGGTACCGCCTTTGGCTACTTGGCGCTGCTCTTTGTGGTCGCCGCCTGGGGCGACCGGCGAGCCGAGCAAGGTCGCTCACTGATTGGATCGCCCACGGTATACGCCCTGTCGATTGCCGTGTACTGCACCGCCTGGACCTTCTACGGCAGCGTTGGCCGGGCCGCTGAGCATGGCCCCAGTTTTTTACTTATCTATTTAGGGCCTACGCTGGCGATGCTGCTGGCCCCCTTTGTTATCCGCAAGATGGTGCGTATCGCTACGCGGCAACGGATCACTTCAATTGCCGATTTTATCAGCGCCCGTTACGGCAAAAGCACGGGCTTAGGCGCGCTGGTTGCCCTAATGGCGCTGATTAGCATCACCCCTTATATCGCCCTGCAATTGAAGGCGATCACCGTCAGCCATGCGGTGCTGATTAACTACCCACAAGCGGCCGACACCACCTTGGTGGATGAGCACTTCTGGATGGATAAATCGCTCTGGGTCGCCTTGGTATTAGCGGTGTTTATAATCCTGTTTGGTACTCGCCACCTGGACGCCAGCGAACGCCACGAAGGCATGGTCGCGGCCATTGCCCTTGAGTCGCTGGTCAAGTTGGTGGCGTTTATGGCCGTCGGGGTGTTTGTGGTGTTTGTAATGTTTGAAGGTCCAGCAGCGCTATTTGCCCAGGTCGCGGCCACGCCTGAGCTGGTGGATAGTATGCGTTTAGACACCGTGCCGGGCGGCGCCACCGGCTGGGTGGGTATGCTAGTGCTGGCCTTTCTAGCCTTTTTAACGCTCCCCCGCCAATTCCAGGTATTAGTCGTTGAAAATGTTGATGAGCAGCATTTGACCCGGGCGAGTTGGCTATTCCCGCTGTATATGCTGTTGATTAACCTGTTTGTGATTCCGATTGCCCTCGCGGGTTTGCTGTTAGGGGGCAGCGCGGGCGACCCGGACAGCTTTGTGCTCACACTGCCGCTTTCCGCCGGGCTTGAAGGCCTGCCGCTGCTGGTTTTTATTGGTGGCCTCTCGGCCGCCACGGGCATGGTGATTGTCGAGACCATTGCGCTTTCCACCATGGTCAGCAACCAGCTAGTGATGCCACTGCTAATACGCTCTCGGCGGCTGCATCTAAGCACCAAAGGCGAGCTTGCCGGTTGGCTGCTGGGGATTCGCCGCGTCGCTATCGTGCTGATTCTGTTGCTCGGCTACCTCTACCATGCGCTGATCGGGGACTCCTATAGCCTGGTCACCATAGGGCTAGTCTCCTTTGCCGGGGCTGCCCAGTTTGCTCCTGCACTGCTTATTGGCCTTTACTGGCGCGGCGCCACACGTCAAGGCGCCACTGTCGGCTTAATCGCCGGTTTCCTGGTGTGGGTCTATACACTATTGCTACCCGGCTTTGCTCAGTCGGGTTGGCTAGACCCTTCTTTGCTTGTTGAAGGGCCGTGGGGCATCGCCTGGCTAAAGCCCTACGCACTATTGGGGCTCGAAAACTGGGATATATACAGCCATTCATTGCTGTGGAGTATGCTGGCGAACGTCGGCCTACTGGTGGGCATTTCGCTGTTTACCCGGCAAACACCGCTTGAGCAGACGCAAGCGGCGCTGTTCACCGAAGCAATGCACCCCAACCTACAAACAACGTCACTATGGCGCGGGCAAACCACCCAGGGGGCCCTCAATGAACTCCTCGTTCGCTACTTAGGCACGCAGGCGACCCAGCGCGTTTTCACCCAGAGCAGCGACGAGGGCGCCTTTGCAAGCGATGAGCCCGCCACCGCTGAGCTGATTACCCGCGCCGAACAGGCGCTGGCGGGGTCGTTGGGCAGCGCCTCGGCGCGGGTATTGATCAATTCAGTGGTGCGCGGTGAGGCGTTAGATATTGAGTCGATCCTGAGCATTCTCGATACCACCTCGCAAACCCTCGAATACAACCGCCGTTTGAAACAAAAATCCCAGCAACTTGCGCAAATCGGCGAAGAGCTGCGCAGCGCCAACGAGCGGCTGCGCGAGCTGGATCGGTTAAAAGATGAGTTTGTGGCCATGGTCAGCCACGAACTTCGTACGCCACTGACTTCTATTCGCGCCTTTGCTGAAATCTTGCGCGATAGCGACCAATTACCCGAGGAGAAACGTCAGCACTTTTTGAGTGTGATCGTGCATGAAAGCCAGCGGCTCTCGCGTTTAATTGAAGAAATACTCGACCTCGCGCGCCTGGAAAGCGGCCGTTTAACGCTCGACCCTGTCCCCCTTGATCTTGCCGCCCTCACCCGGCATAGCATTGATGCGATTGCACGCCTGCATGAAGAACGCGGTATTGCGCTAGACGTTAGCATAGAGGCTGACCCGGCAATGGTGGTTGGCGATCATGACCGTTTAGAACAGGTCATTATTAACCTGCTTGATAACGCGGGTAAGTTTGCTGACCGTGAGCAGCCTAAAGTGCGCCTAACGCTTTATCATCATCGCCGTCATTTTCGCCTAAGCGTGGAGGACAACGGTGAAGGTATTAGCGAAGACGAGCGCGAGCGGGTATTTGAAAAATTCCATCAAATAAAACAAGACGGCGATATTCCCCACGGCCGCCCCAAAGGCAGTGGGTTAGGGTTACCCATCAGCAGAGGCATTATCGCCCACTTGGGTGGGCGGCTCTGGGTCGAAGATGCCAAAACCCTAGGCGGTGCCTGCTTGACGCTTGAGCTGCCGAAAGCGCCGGATGACACACCTCTCCCCGCCGCCTCGAACTAGGCGTTTTTCGCTCGCTGAACAAAGGATCGGATCTGCTGCAGGTCAAACTTTAGCAGTAGGCGCTCATCCTCGCGCAGGCGGCTCAAGTCAATCCAGCCATCTGCGGCTTGCCCACGCGCTTTATTATACCGCTGCTGATCTAACAGGCACTGCTGCAGACGCTCAAACGCGGCTATAAGCAACTCCGATTCAGCTGTTGTTAACACATCCGCCGTATGGCTGAGCGCGATCAATCGCTCGTGAGTGCCAATTTCCCGGCGCCGATGGCGCACGCAGAGTAACCGCGCGGCGCTAATCAACGGCATCAAGCCTTGATGCTTCAGATTAATAGCCTGCCCGTGAGGGGCGTCCAGGCCTGGGCTTGAGGCAATACGCCCAAAGCGATCCAGCGCCACCGGCAGCTCATCCAGTAGCGCCGCCATTTCGTGCATAAAAAGCGATGCGTTAGGGAGTATTGAAGCGATGCTTTCAGCCAGCTGCCCAGCCAGGGCTGAGTTGCCCGCGACAGGTGAGAAGTCGAGCAAAATATTGGTTTGCTGCACGCGCTTTACCTGCCGATCGGCGCTCCAAACGTCCAGTTGCGATTGCCACTCGCTTAGCCGTTTGCGCCACATCGGCCAGCGGGCCATCACATGCCCATGGCACAGCGGGATACCTGCGTCATCAAGGCGCTGGGTAAATCGCTCGCCCAGCGCTTGAAAGTAGCCATCGATCTCCACATGGCGGTGGTCAGGGTAGTCATCGATGATCAGCGCATTATCCTGGTCGGGGCCAAGCAGGCTTTCGAAGCGCGCCGCAGAGCCCAGCATCAGCACACAATAATCTACCGGCGGAGGCCCCCATCCTTGCGCCTGCATTTCGTCAAGCGATAGCGTAATGGCACGACGGTAAAGCCAAGCATTTTGGTCACTGATAATTTGACTGATACGCCAGGCAGGCAGGTCGTAATGCACTAGCGCCTCAACGAAAGGCAGTTGCCAAGCGTAGGCATCGACTAATGAGGTGTGTGGCGAAGATATTTTCGTAAAGAGACGCTGCAAAGGGGCTGTCAGTGCAGTGGGCGTTAGGTTCCCATCCACATTAAACAGAGAGCGCCAAGGTGAGGCTCGATGTACGACGCGCATACGCCGCTCCTTCACTCAACAGACGACATTATGACTCGCTATCGCCTGCACGACGCGGGTCGGGCTCGAACATCGCCTCACCCACTTCGTCAATATAGCGCTGCGCTTTGGTGATCATCATGGCATCACAGGCGTCTCTTCCAGGCACCATATCAGAGCGTTCAAAGTGATGCTCAAGCGTTTCACCAGAGGCATCGGTTTTAGTAATCCAGCCGCTGACGCGGTACTGGCCGCTTTGCTCGTCCGGCTGAGACACAATCAAGTAGCCTTTGTATTCTACCGGGTCGGCTGCTTTGCTTTTAGCGCTTGGCTGAGCCTCACGATCACTACCAAAGAGACCGGAAAATATTTTTTTTAGCATGGTGGCTCCTTTTTAAACATAGAGGCTTCTTTTTAAACATAAAAGCTCCTTTGCTTTTAGGGCGGCAGGCAACGCCCACCGCCCTCGCAAGATATGCGCTTTTTTTGGGCTTTAACTAGCTTTGTTTGCGCCCTTTACCCGCAGCAATGCGCAAACGTAGCGCATTGAGTTTAATAAAGCCTTCGGCATCTTTCTGATTGTAAGCGCCCGCGTCATCTTCAAAAGTAGCGATTGATTCATCAAAGAGCGACTCGTCGGACTTACGCCCAACAACGATTGCGTTGCCTTTGTAGAGCTTCATACGCACAACGCCCGCGACATTTTTCTGGGTTTCGTCAATCGCAGCCTGCAGCATCCGGCGCTCGGGGCTCCACCAGTAGCCGTTGTAGATCACTTCGGCATATTTAGGCATCAGCTGATCTTTCAGGTGGGCTTCTTCGCGGTCTAGGGTTAGTGACTCAATGGCACGGTGAGCACGCAGCATAATGCTGCCCCCTGGGGTCTCGTAGCAACCGCGAGACTTCATGCCCACGTAGCGGTTTTCGACAATATCCAAACGACCGATACCGTTGTCGCCACCCAGCTTGTTGAGTTTTTCAAGCACCTCGTGGGCTTTCAACGGCTCGCCGTCGATGGCCACGATATCGCCCTTATCAAACGTTAGCTCAACGTAAGTCGGCTGATCGGGCGCGGCTTCCGGCGAGACGCTCCAGCGCCACATATCTTCTTCGGCTTCGGCCCAAGGATCTTCCAAAATGCCGCCCTCGTAGGAGATGTGCAGCAGGTTGGCATCCATGGAATACGGCGATTTTTTCTTTTTGTTGGAAAAATCAACCGGGATATTATGCTCTTCGCAGTACGCCATCAGCTTTTCACGCGAGGTCAGGTCCCACTCACGCCAAGGAGCAATAACTTTTACGCCAGGCTTTAGGGCATAACCGCCCAGCTCAAAGCGTACTTGGTCGTTGCCCTTACCAGTGGCACCATGAGAAATCGCATCGGCGCCGGTTTCATTGGCAATCTCGATTAAACGCTTGGCGATTAACGGACGGGCGATAGAGGTGCCTAACAGGTACTCACCTTCATAGACAGTGTTGGCGCGAAACATTGGGTAGACGTAGTCACGCACGAACTCTTCGCGCAGGTCTTCGATGTAGATCTCTTTTACGCCGAGGGCTTGCGCTTTGGTGCGGGCTGGCTCTACTTCTTCGCCCTGACCGATGTCGGCAGTAAAGGTTACTACCTCGCAGTTGTAAGTTTCCTGCAACCACTTAACGATTACGGATGTGTCCAGGCCGCCTGAATAAGCCAGCACAACCTTTTTGACATCGGACATTCTTTGCTCCTCGTTGACCATAAGAAATGAATGGGTATTAAGATACATATTGAGACAGACACTGAGTATAGCGTTCTCAATGCCCAGCGAATACCGTCAACGACGCCTGGGGGATAAAGCTGCTAGAATCACACCATTCAAAGCGGCGACTTGCCGCTGATGACTCGCTTTACTATTACTCGCTTCAAACCAAGGAGAGCTGCATGAGCGAGGCAATTGCCCGTGAATTAATGGCCCAACGTTTTCGCAGTTACCTGCCAGTGGTCGTTGATTTAGAAACCGGGGGATTTAATGCCCAAGGTGATGCCGTGCTTGAAATAGCCGCCGTCACGCTGACGATGGATCCGGAGGGCAATCTGCTGCCTGATGCCACCTATGCTTACCATGTTCAGCCTTTTGAAGGGGCGAACGTCGAGCAGACGGCGCTCGATTTCACCGGCATTAATTTAGACGACCCTTTGCGTCACCAGGTAGCGCTAAGCGAAGCTGAGGCACTGGGCGAAATTTTCCGCCCAATCCGCAAAGCAATAAAGGCCCACGACTGTACCCGGGCTATTTTAGTCGGTCACAATGCGGCCTTTGATCAAGGCTTCTTGAACGCGGCCGTTAACCGCTGCGGCATCAAGCGCAACCCCTTTCACCCGTTCTCAAGCTTTGATACGGCAACTCTGGCTGGCTTGATATATGGCCAAACGGTACTCGCACGAGCCTGTCGCGCTGCCGGTATTGAGTTTGATAATAAGGCTGCCCACTCCGCGCGCTACGACACCGAGCGCACTGCCGAGCTATTTTGCGCGATGGTCAATCGCTATAAAGACCTTGGCGGTTGGCGATTGGCCCAGCGCGAGCAAGAAATGGACGGCAACGACTAATTAGTCGGCAGTCGAGACCCGCAGGATGAGCCAGCACCGTCACCGCTGGCGCAGCCGCCAGTGCAGTTGATACGGCTTTACGCTACACTTCGTTACGTTGCCGCATGACAGCATTTTACCGCCACCGCGGGAAGACACGATGTGTTTGACTACGCTGGCAAATCACGCATATTTACCCACCCGTTTTCAAGAGATGAGACGTTTACATGGCCCAGCATAATGCCTTTTACGCCCAGTCCGGTGGCGTTACCGCCGTCATCAACGCCAGCGCCTGCGGTGTTATTGAAGCCTGCCGCCAAGCACCGGAAAAAATTGGTAAGGTATACGCCGGCCATAACGGCATTATCGGCGCGTTAACCGAAGACCTCATTGATGTCACCCAAGAAAGCGATGAAGCCATTGCTGCGCTGCGTCACACTCCAGGCGGCGCTTTCGGCTCCTGCCGCTACAAACTGAAAGATATTGACACTCATCGTGCTCAGTACGAGCGCTTGATTGAAGTCTTTAAAGCCCACGATATTCGCTATTTCTTTTATAATGGCGGCGGCGACAGTGCCGACACTTGCTTAAAAGTCTCGCAGCTTTCCGAAAAGCTGGGCTATCCGCTCACTGCTATTCATGTACCCAAAACCGTCGATAACGACCTACCGGTCACCGATAACAGCCCGGGGTTTGGCAGCGTAGCGAAATATATTGCCACCTCGACCCTAGAAGCCTCGCTGGATATCGCTTCCATGTGCGCCACCTCTACCAAGGTATTTGTGCTTGAAGTAATGGGTCGCCACGCTGGCTGGATCGCCGCTGCCGGTGGGTTGGCAGGCGAAGGCGAAGGCGAGCCGCCGCATATGATTATCTTTCCCGAAATTCCGTTTAATCGTAAAGCCGCCATGGCGCGAGTTGAAGAGAGTGTCAAACAGTTTGGCTACTGCGTTATTGTGGTCTCTGAAGGCGCTCGCTACGAAGATGGCACCTTCCTGGCCGATGCAGGTAATACCGATGCCTTCGGCCACCGCCAGCTTGGCGGCGTCGCACCGACACTGGCGGGTATGATCAAGCAGGATTTAGGCTACAAGTATCACTGGGCAGTGGCCGACTATTTACAGCGCGCAGCGCGCCATTTGGCGTCTAAAACCGACGTTGAACAAGCCTACGCGGTGGGCCGCGAGGCCGTAACGCTAGCGCTGGCGGGTAAAAACGCCATGATGCCCGCTATCCGTCGCATTTCTCAGGCGCCTTATCAATGGGATGTAATTTCTGCCCCGCTTTCCCAGGTGGCTAACCAAGAGAAATTTATGCCTCGCGATTTCATCAGCGAAAACGGCTTTGCGATTACCCAGACGTGCCGGGACTATCTCTCGCCGCTGATTCAGGGCGAAGACTTTCCACCGTTTGAGAACGGCCTGCCAAAAGTCGCCAAGCTGAAACTGGCCAAAGCAGAACGCAAGCTGCCGACTTTTACGCTGTAAACAGCTAACGCAGCAGGTCATTGCGAGAGAGATTGCTTCGTCGCTGCACTCCTCGCAATGACCCACTCTCTGTTATTGCGAACCATTCTCCGTCATTGCGAACGAAGTGAAGCAATCTAGGGGGTGCTGCCACAGAGCATGCTTGGATTGCCGCGTCGCTTCGCTCCTCGCAATGACCCACTCTCTGTCATCGCGAACCATTCTCCGTCATTGCGAACGAAGTGAAGCAATCTAGGGGTTATCTGCCACAGAACACGCTTAGATTGCCCTACTTTATGTGTCTTTACTGCTTGGGCTTATCGTAACAACCAAGACAACACTAACAGTAGCAACAAAATACCCGCCACGCCTTGCCAGAAACGCCGCGGCTCTTGGCGGCTCTCTTCCCGATTGGGTAGTCGCCCGAGCGGCACCCTAAGTGCATGCAAAAACTCCGACAGCCGTCTAAACCGCAATGCCCGCTGGGGGTCTAAAGCGCGGCGTAGCGCATCGTCCAAGTCCGGCGATATTTCCGGGTTGGTGGTTCGCGCGCTGCGATAGGTCAACTCTTCGAGGTCGGTATGGCTGCGCAGCCTGTTGGGTGTCAGCGTATAAGGTAACGCACCGGTCAAAAGCCAGTAAGTAGTGGAAGCTAGCGAGTACTGGTCGCTGCGCCGCCCGATGCTGTCACCCAACGCATACTCAGGGGCGCTGTGCTCGCTAAACCCGATTTGTCGCAGCAGCTCGCCAGAGTGGCGGTGTCCTTCACCATCGCGCATGTGACAAGCGCTAAAATCGGTCAACACTAATTTGCCGTGGGGGTCGATCAACATATTATCGGGATTAATCTGCTGATGAATAATATCGCGGTGGTGCAGCGCCTGAACGGCTTTACCCAACTGATTGGCAATATCCAGACGCTGGATTAAGCTTGCTTGAGGATGCCGCTCTGCCCACTGACGCAGCGTCTCGCCTTCAATATGCTGCATTAGATAATACAGGTAGCGGCGCGGCCGCGATGGCTCCATCACCTTGACCACAAAAGGTGAATTAACCCGCTCCACCACCCACTGCTGAAGGAGAAAGTGTTCAAGATAGGCGTTACGTAGCGAAAGCTCAGGGCTGGGCGCTTTCATCACCATTTCCCGCTCGCTATGCACATCGCGAACGCGATAAACCCGCGACTGTGCTGTACGTGACAGTACGGCAAGCACCTCCAGGCCGTCTAGTCGCTCGCCCGGCGCCAGCTCAGGGGGAATTGGCAGATCACCATAAAGCTGCCCTGGGTGCTCGCTTACCTCGTCGGGTAACTCATCAACTCGCACCAACTGAAAGCAGAATTGATCACCGCCGTAACCGCGCTCCTGGGCCCGCTGCTTGGCTTCATTGGCCAAACGCTCGCAGGCGGCATCCAGGTCGCTAGCGTCTAAGCGAATCAAACGCACGTAGTCGGAAGGCAGTAGCGTGCCACGCACCCCCTGAGTGGTGAACAGGAATAGATCCCCTTGTTTTAATTCGATGTGGGTGTAATCAATATCCACGCTACCGTCCATGCCCAGCGCTCGGGCAGGATAACGATAGCCACCTACGTCGGTCACATGGTCGCGGCTTAGCTGCTCAAACTCGGCCCCCCGTAAGCGAAAGACCAGCGTATCGCCCATGTGAAATAAGTGTGCTTCGCGGCCACGAAATACCATCGCCGACATGGAAGAAACAAAGCTCCCCTCTTTAACGTGCTGGCTTTGACTGTAACACCAGCTGTTCAGCGCACGCAGGACGCGAGTGGCTGATGTTTTAACATCCCAGTGGTCGGGGGTGGAAAAATAGTCAGCCAAAAAACCGCGCACACTAAGATCTCCAGCCTGCTTGGCCATGGTATTGCGTGAAATAGAGTCGCTAATAACCGCACAGCCGCCTTTGGCGCGAAGCAGCGGCGCTTCAGGAAAGCGAACCGACATTGAACTACGATGCAGGCGCCGATCAGGCGCGACAAAGGCTTGACCATAACTGATGAGTAACTGGGCGTGCGACAATTCATCCTCCTAGGCGTTGTCGAGTTTGGCCGTTCAAGAGCAACCAACAACGCTCATGATACACGCAGCCGATCAGAAACGATGCTCACCAAACGTCGCTATTGCGATTGCGTGCTGTTAAGCGCTAAGTACCGTAACCGATCAATCCACCTATGTCGCATTGGTAATCGTGGAGCCATCTTCGTATAATCCCAACCTATAAACGACTCCTAAACGATTACCCAGCCATGCATTACCAAGGAATCAACGATGAACTTCGATAATATCCCCGCTGGAAAGGATCTCCCCAACGACGTTTACGTGGTGATCGAAATTCCAGCTAACCACGATCCGATCAAATACGAAATTGATAAGGACATGGGCGCACTACTCGTTGACCGTTTCATGGCCACGCCCATGTTTTACCCCGCCAACTATGGTTTTATCCCGCACACCCTGGCTGACGACGGCGACGCGCTAGACGCTCTTGTTGTAACGCCGCACCCGGTTCAAGCTGGCAGCATCATTCGCGCCCGCCCGGTCGGCATTCTGAACATGACTGACGAAGCCGGTGAAGATGCCAAACTGATTTGCGTGCCCCACGCTAAGCTAAGCTCACTGTATGATGACATCCAGGAAGTAACCGACCTGCCCGAGCTGCTACGCCAACAGATTGCACACTTCTTCGAGAACTACAAAGACCTCGAAAAAGGCAAGTGGGTGAAAGTAGAGTCTTGGGAAGGCGCTGACGCTGCGCGTAAGGCGCTTGAAAAATCCGTTACCGCTTATCAAAAAGCATAGTGCTAATAAGCTAGTGCTAAAAGTCTAGCGCTGAGGCGAGAACTCATGCGCGCATAAAGGACCTAAAGGCCGCCTACGGGCGGTTTTTTAATGCCAGGCGCATTAAGAGGCTTTATTAGCCTCCGCGACACGTCACCACAGCGTAGACGCCACCGCATTCAGGATGCGGTATGCTATTGCTCTTTTATTACGATGCCATTGATTTAAGGATGCAGCGTGCTATTGATTAAACGCCTAAGCCTGTTGCCATTACTGGTTTGTTTACTCGCCGGGTTACCGCTGGTCGCCAATGCCCAGTGGTTTTCTTCAGCCAATGAACAGGACGATTTTTTACCGGTCATGGAGGCGTTTCAGCCGACCGCTTGGCACGATGGCGACACGCTATATATCGGCATCGACATTGCTGATGAGTACTATCTTTATCGACACCAATTGGCCGTCCTCAGCCAAACCGAAGGTGTCACCCTAAGCAATCCGAACATCCCCGAAGGCATCTTTACCAACGATGAGTTTATGGGCGATGTTTACGTGTTTCGGGATCAATTGCTGTTTGAGGTTCCGCTAGAAACCGCCTACTCAGGCCCTCTTGATATTGAACTAACATTTCAGGGCTGCGCGGACGCTGGGTTGTGCTACCCACCGGAACAAATACGTCTAGAAGCCAGCGAGACTGAGCCACCCAGGCAATTTGCAGATAGGAAAACCGATAATAGCGCCTCCAGCATCGTCGCTGACACCTCCATCCAGGGCGATTTCGCGGTTCCCCAAAGCGAGGACCGCCGCTTTAGCGCTTTGCTTGGCGACGCGAGCTTACCGCTGGCGCTAGGGTTGTTTTTTATCGCCGGCCTTGGGCTCACCTTCACCCCTTGTGTGCTACCCATGATCCCGATTTTGTCGTCGATTGTCGTCGGCCAAAATCCCACACGCCCGCGCGCCTTCGCGCTCTCCTTAAGCTATGTGCTTGGCATGGCGCTGACTTACGCGCTGGTCGGCGTGTTGATGGGTTTATTTGGCGCCGGGCTAAACCTGCAGGCACACTTGCAGTCCGCACCGGTATTGATCACCTTTGCGGCGCTTTTCACACTCTTTGCCCTGGCCATGTTCGGGGCTTTTAACCTCAACCTGTCGCCACGCTTCGCTAACCGTGTCGACGCCTGGCAGGCCCGCGCCCAGCGCAGTGGCCCGGCAGGCTTAGCGCTGGCCGGTGCGCTTTCGGTGCTGGTCGTCTCACCGTGTGTCACGGCCCCGTTGGCTGGCGCGCTGGTATTTATTTCGTCAACCGGTGATGCCTTACTGGGGGGCGCGGTGCTATTGGCACTGGGCCTCGGCATGGGTGTGCCGCTACTTTTGGTCGGCACCTTTGGGGCCACGCTGCTGCCTCGCTCGGGCGCCTGGCTGAATGGCGTGAAAATTGGCTTTGGCCTGCTGCTGCTAGGCGTCGCGATTTGGATGATCGAGCGCCTAGTCGCCGCACCCGTTGCGCTGTTGCTATGGGCGGCACTCGCCATTGGCAGCGCCCTTGCCCTGGGCGCACTTAGCTTCAATCAGCCACAGGGATGGCCGCGGGCACGCCAAACGCTGGGGTTGATGCTACTAGCATGGGGCGTATTGCTCGTGATCGGCGCTGCGCAAGGTGGCAGCAACCCGCTACGCCCACTGGCGAACACCGCCAGTGTTTCAGGTGCAGCACAGGCAGGAGCACTTGCCTTCACCGAGGTCACCAGCCTGACCGAGCTTGACGCGGCTATTGCCCAAGCTAAAAGCGCCAATCAACCAGCGTTTGTGCACTTCACAGCGGAATGGTGTATTTCATGCAAGATAATGGAGCGCGATGTTTATCCCGACCCTCAAGTTGCTGCAGCGCTTAAAGATTACGCCTTGATCACCGCCGATGTTACCCATACCGACCCTGAAAGCCGCGAGCTACTTGAACGATTTAACCTTTTTGGTCCGCCCAGCCTTCTGTTTTTCAGCCAGGGAGAAGAAATTCGCGACGCGCGCATTCAAGGCGAAGTGACCGCCCCTCAGCTACAGGCTCACCTTGAGTCGGTCAGCCAATGGCTGGTGAACCGCTGATTTCTAACCCCGTCATCGTAACGCCCTCAGGCACCAGAACGGCTTTTTGCTGCGAACATCGTCAAACAGATGTTTAACTTCCGGCTAAGCGATGGTTTTAACGCCAACGCTTGCCAGTGCTGGACATCATCGAACTTTTTCGGCAAACTCCGCTCCCATATTAGCGAAAAGCTTCCTTTTAAGGTTGAGAACGCAGTAACGTTCGCTAACATGCAGCGTTCTCTTCATTTTTTAATTTGGTTTACTGCGCTACGTTAGCGCCGCAAAGCGCTCCTTGCTCACCGCTTGGATGGCTGTGTGACTACCTTTTATGACATTGATAGGGCCATGCCATGGATATCCGCAAAGTTAAGAAACTGATTGAGCTGCTAGAAGAGTCCAATATTAGCGAGATTGAAATTCAGGAAGGCGAAGAATCGGTGCGAATTAGCCGCCATCCTAATGGCGCTACTTGGCATCCACAGCCGATGCCACAGTATGGGCAGCCCGCTGCGCCAGCACCGGCTGCCACTGCGCCAGCTGCCACGGCGGAAGCTGAGCCAGCGGGCGTTAGCTACCGCGGTGAAGCGGTGAATTCCCCCATGGTAGGCACCTTTTATCGCAGCCCTGCGCCGGGCGCCAAGTCGTTTGTAGAAGTCGGCGATAGCGTTAAGCAAGGCGATACCGTTTGTATCATCGAAGCCATGAAAATGATGAACCAGATTGAAGCCGATCGCGACGGTATAGTGGAAGCCATCCTGGTCGAAGATGGCGAGCCAGTGGAGTTCGATCAACCCATGGTCGTTATCGCTTAATCTTTCATTTTCAACACGGGTGGACTCTCCCATGCTGGACAAGGTACTTATCGCCAACCGCGGCGAGATTGCCCTCCGTATCCTACGGGCCTGTAAAGAATTGGGCATCAAAACCGTAGCGGTACACTCCAAAGCCGATCGTGAACTGATGCATGTTCGTCTAGCGGATGAAGCCGTGTGTATCGGACCGGCATCGTCCGCGCAGTCGTACTTAAACATTCCGGCCTTGATCAGCGCGGCCGAAGTCACTGATTCTTCCGCCATTCACCCCGGCTATGGCTTCCTATCGGAAAACGCCAACTTCGCCGAACAGGTCGAGCGCTCCGGGTTTACCTTTATAGGCCCGCGCGCTGAGACGATTCGCCTGATGGGCGACAAAGTCAGTGCTATCCAGTCGATGAAAGAAGCCGGTGTTCCCACGGTGCCAGGCTCCGACGGCCCCCTAGGTGATGATGACGCTGCCAATTTGGCCACGGCACGGCGCATTGGCTACCCGGTCATTATCAAGGCGGCCTCTGGCGGCGGCGGGCGCGGTATGCGCGTGGTGCACACGGAGGGCCACCTGCTATCGGCGATTACGGTTACCCGTACCGAAGCCCACGCCGCCTTTGGTGATGGCACGGTCTATATGGAAAAATTCCTAGAGAAACCGCGCCACGTCGAAGTCCAAGTGCTTGCCGACGGCCAAGGCAACGCAATCCATCTTTATGATCGCGACTGCTCGCTACAGCGTCGTCACCAAAAAGTGCTCGAAGAAGCACCGGCGCCTGGCCTTGATCAAGAAGCACGCGCCCAGGTGCTTGAAGCTTGCCGTCAGGCGTGCATCAAAATCAACTACCGCGGCGCTGGCACCTTTGAGTTCTTATACGAAGACGGCGAGTACTTCTTTATTGAGATGAATACTCGCGTGCAGGTTGAGCACCCGGTCACTGAAATGGTCACCGGCATTGATATCGTCAAAGAACAGCTGCGCATTGCCTCGGGCCTGCCGTTATCGATCCG
Organism: Halovibrio sp. HP20-59; assembly: GCF_033052795.2. NCBI lineage: Bacteria > Pseudomonadati > Pseudomonadota > Gammaproteobacteria > Oceanospirillales > Halomonadaceae > Halovibrio > Halovibrio sp. HP20-59. The sequence continues at coordinate 120,524 of NZ_JAWJUW020000002.1, read as the reverse complement.
CCAGGAAGACGTGCAGCTTAATGGCCACGCCTTTGAATGCCGCATCAACGCCGAAGACTCGCGCACCTTTATGCCGTCGCCTGGTAAGGTAACGCTGTTCCACGCCCCAGGTGGCTTGGGCGTGCGGATGGACTCGCATCTTTACACGGGCTATACCGTGCCGCCGCACTACGACTCCCTTATCGGCAAGCTGATCACTTGGGGCGCAGACCGTGAAATCGCCCTAACGCGGATGCGTAATGCTCTCGACGAGCTGCTGGTGGAAGGCATTAAAACCAATATCGACCTGCAAAAAGACTTAGTTCGCGACAGCTACTTCCGTCAAGGCGGGGTCAATATCCACTACCTGGAAAAGAAACTCGGCAGCTAACGCCGTCCAGCGCAACTGTGTGATACCCAGCGGGGTGGCCACGTCCACCCCGTACTTGTCTTTAATTGCGGAGAATTCCATGCCCTGGCTTCAACTCAAAGCCCATGTCGCCCCTGAGCAAGCCGAGTTTCTCGAAGAACTGCTGCTTGATGAGGGTGCCACCGCTATTGGCCTTCAAGACGCTCACGATGATCCTGTCTTTGAGCCCGAGCGCGGCACCACACCGCTGTGGGAAGACACCATCCTGACCGGCCTTTACGACGACCTGGAGGGCGTCGAAAGCATGCTGGCGCGTATTGAAGCCGCATGGGCCGAGCAGCAGCCCGGCGAACCCTGTCCCACTATCGAGTATGAGCTGCTCGCCGACCGCGATTGGGAGCGCGAGTGGATGGAAGATTTCAAGCCACTGCGCATGGGCCAGCGGCTTTGGATTGTACCCAGCTGGCACGAACCACCCGAAGCCGACGCTGTTAACTTGATTCTCGACCCAGGTCTTGCCTTCGGCACCGGAACGCACCCCACCACAGCGCTGTGCCTCGAGTGGCTTGATGAACTGGCCGTGGCCGGCCATCTAGCCCAGCAAAGCGTTCTGGATGTGGGTTGTGGTTCGGGCATTCTGGCCATCGCTGCACTCAAGCTAGGCGCCCGTCATGCCGATGCAACCGACATTGACCCCCAGGCGCTGCAGGCCAGCCGGGAAAACGCCGAGCGTAATGCGATTGCCGAGTCGAATCTCAACCTCTACTACCCTGGACAGTTAAGCGATAACGGCGACTATCCTATTGTCACCGCTAATATTTTAGCCGGGCCGCTGGTAGAGTTGGCAGGTATGATTGCCGGGCACGTGGCGCCTGGTGGACGCCTGGCGCTTTCCGGCATTTTGGCCAATCAGTCTGATGAAGTTTATCAGGCCTACGTGGAACAAGGGTTGGCCATGGACGAGCCGGTGATTCGTGAAGGCTGGGTGCGGCTGAGCGGACAGCGGCTACATTAAAGCGACGCCTCGGCCTTCACCCTTTCTTCAAGTAGGCGTATCATGCGTTCCCTCTAAAGCGCCTACTCGCCGACAGCCAAATAGCCTGATGCAATGAAATCGACCACACTGCCTACTTCCACAGGGCCCGCCCGCATTGGTCCGTACGTGTTACCTAGCCGGGTGATACTGGCGCCTATGGCCGGCGTAACCGACCAACCTTTTCGTCAGCTATGCCGACGACTAGGCGCTGGCTGGGTAGTGGGTGAAATGGTCACGGCAGACCCCAGCCTGTGGCACACACGCAAATCTCAGCGGCGAATGGATCACCGAGGCGAGCCCGACCCGCGGGTAGTACAAATCGCCGGAGGCGATGCTGAAATGCTCGCCCAGGCGGCACGCTTGAATGCCGAGTTAGGCGCTCAAATTATTGATATCAATATGGGCTGCCCTGCCAAAAAAGTATGCAATAAAGCCGCCGGGTCTGCGCTGTTGCGCGATGAAGCTTTAGTCGCCGAGATCCTCAACGCGGTGGTGGCGGCAGTGGATATCCCCGTCACGCTGAAAATACGCACCGGCTGGTGCGCCGAATCGAATAATGGGGTGCGCATTGCCCAGCTCGCCGAAGCAGCAGGCATTCAAGCCTTAGCCATTCATGGCCGACATCGCCAACAGCGCTATACTGGACAGGCAGAGTACGACACGATTGCTGAGATCAAGTCTCGCCTTTCGATACCGGTGATCGCCAATGGTGACATAACAAGCCCGGAAAAAGCCGCCGAGGTACTCGCTTATACCGGCGCTGATGCGGTGATGGTTGGCCGCGGCGCTCAAGGCAACCCGTGGATCTTTCAACAGATCAACCACTATCTCCAGTATGGAGAGCGGATAGCTTTGCCTAGCCTGACGGAGCGTCACCAAGTGCTTCACGGGCATGTAGCGGCGTTGCACGCTTTTTATGGGACCACCATGGGCGTGCGTATCGCACGCAAACATGTTGGCTGGTACCTCAGCGAAGACCTGCGCTTTACGCCGCTTCAACAGCGTGCACTTAAGCAGCAGTTCAATGCGTTAGCGTCACCTGAAAGGCAATTTACTTGGATCAACGACGCGATGGCCCTCGATGCGGCCACGCGTTTGCTAGCCAAAGGAAGCTATGCTGCATGACCGAACGCGACATTCTCTCTAGCGATACTTATTCTAGCGATAGCTACGCTAGCTCTAGCGATGCTTATCCCAGTGATGCCTTGCCCAGCGACGTTTTTTCCAATATGAGCAGCGCACATTTAACGGGCACACTGGCTGATCCCGCCGCTAGCACGACACCGCCGCAACCATTACGAGAAGCGGTAGAATCGGCTATGCGCCGCTACTTCGAGCATCTCGATGGCAGCCAGGCAAGCGACCTGTATGCCATGGTGATGGCCGAAGTAGAAGCGCCTTTACTGGCTTGCGTTTTGGAACATACCGATGGCAACCAAACCCGAGCCGCCGATATTCTGGGCTTAAATCGCGGCACCCTGCGCAAAAAACTCAAGCTTTACGGACTTATCGAAGGTGACGCCCCATAACATTGGGGCGTTGTTATTTTTAATTCGCGACTTTGCACACGAGCATTCTCATGGCCGAAAACATTGCTACCCCCGTCCGCCGCGCCCTTTTGAGCGTTTCTGATAAAACCGGCATTGTGGAATTCGCCCGCGGCCTGACTGAACGCGGTATTGAGCTGCTCTCCACGGGAGGCACTTTCCGTCTACTTCAGGAAAATGCTATTCCAGTGAAAGAAGTCTCTGAACACACAGGTTTTCCTGAAATCATGGATGGCCGCGTTAAAACGCTGCATCCTAAAATCCACGGCGGCATATTGGCCCGGCGCGGCCAGGATGACGCTGTGATGGCAGAGAATGATATTACCCCGATCGATATGGTGGTTGTTAATCTCTACCCCTTCGCCGCCACCGTTGCCAAACCGGAGTGCACACTAGAAGAGGCTATCGAAAATATCGATATTGGCGGCCCTACCATGGTCCGCGCCTGCGCTAAAAATCACGCCTATACCACCATCGTGGTCAATAATGGCGATTACGAACGCGTGTTGGGAGAGCTAGCCGCCCACGATGGGCAGGTGAGTAGCGCAACACGCTTCGACTTAGCGGTTAAAGCCTTTGAACACACCGCCGGCTATGATGGCGCGATTGCCGACTACCTCGGCCGCAAGGTCAACACCGCCGATCAGGCCTTCCCGCGCACCTTTAACCTGCAGCTGCATAAAAAGCAGGATATGCGCTACGGTGAAAACCCGCACCAGCAGGCAGCGTTCTACGTTGATCCTCAGGCCAGCGAGCCCAGCGTCGCCACTGCCAAAATGCTCCAGGGCAAGCCCCTCTCCTACAATAATGTCGCCGATACCGACGCCGCCTTTGAGTGCGTAAAAGCCTTTAGCGAAACCGCATGCGTGATCGTTAAGCACGCCAACCCGTGCGGCGTGGCGGTTGGCGAGTCAACGCTTAAGGCCTACGACAAAGCCTTCGCCACCGATCCTACTAGCGCTTTTGGCGGGATTATCGCCTTCAATGTGCCGCTAGATTCGGAGACCGCTCAGGCAATCATTGACCGTCAGTTCGTCGAGGTGATTATTGCCCCGGGGGTGAGCGATGAAGCCGCGGCTATCGTGGCCAACAAGCAGAACGTGCGACTGTTAGATGTTAGTGCGCAATGGCCCGGTGAGCATCAGACAAGCGTTGATTTTAAGCGCGTCAATGGCGGTTTGCTGGTGCAAGAGCGAGACGACGGCATGGTCACTCGGGACAACTTAACCGTGGTTAGCCAGCGTGCGCCCAGCGAGCAGGAACTTCGCGACCTCGCCTTTGCTTGGCGGGTAGCTAAATTCGTCAAATCCAACGCCATCGTATACGCCAAAGACGGCCAAACGGTGGGCGTCGGCGCTGGGCAAATGAGCCGTGTGTATTCGGCTAAAATTGCTGGCATTAAGGCTGCTGATGAAGGTCTATCGGTCCCCGGCTCGGTGATGGCGTCTGATGCATTTTTCCCCTTCCGTGACGGCATTGATGCCGCCGCAGCGGCAGGCATTACCGCCGTTATTCAGCCGGGGGGCTCGATGCGCGATCAGGAGGTAATTGATGCTGCCGACGAAGCAGGCATTGCCATGGTATTTACCGGCATGCGCCACTTCCGCCACTAGGCGGGTATAACCCCAAAGCCCCTATCAGACGCTTTACAAAGGCGTGCTGATAGGGGCTTTTTTAGGCTATTTTTTCAGCGCGTTTTTGGCTATCAGTGAATGCTAGAAAAAGGCCAGACACTTAGCCAAGATCAATACACAGATACTTGGTTTCCAAATATTCTTCCAAGCCCTGATGGCCACCCTCGCGACCTAACCCAGAGGCTTTCACCCCGCCAAACGGCGCGGCGGCGTTGGAAATAGCCCCCGTATTAATCCCCACCATGCCGTACTCCAGCGCTTCGGCGACCCGCCATACACGAGCAAGATCGCGCGAGTAGAAGTAAGAAGCCAATCCATACTGGGTATCATTGGCCATCTCAATAGCGGTTTCTTCGTCGTCAAACGGGAAGACCGCTGCTAGCGGGCCAAAGGTTTCCTCGTGAGCCACTTTCATTTGATCGGTGGCAAAACTGATTAGCGTTGGTGTAAAGAAATTGCCCCCGAGCGGGTGCGGATGGCCGCCGAGCAGCAGCTCTGCGCCATTATCCATTGCGTCTTGAACATGCTCGCTGACTTTTTTAACGGCATCCGCGTCGATTAGCGGGCCGATATTAATATTCGGTTGGGTGCCGTTGCCCACGTGCAACTCACTGTTCATTGCCACGGCCAACTTTTCACAAAAAGCGTTGATCACACTGGACTGCACTAAAAAGCGGTTGGTGCACACACAGGTCTGACCTGCATTGCGGAATTTCGCCGCCATCGCGCCTTCCACGGCGGCGTCTAAATCAGCATCTTCAAATACAATAAACGGCGCGTTACCACCCAGCTCCAAAGAGATTTTCTGTATGTGTTCGGCAGCTTGCGTCATTAGCTTGCGGCCTACTTCAGTAGACCCGGTAAACGTAATTTTGCGCACTTTAGGCGACTGCGTCATGGCTTGCGCTATCTCGCTAGCGCTGCCCGGCACCACGTTGAAGACGCCGCGAGGAATACCAGCGCGCTCGGCCAATAGCGCCAGCGCCGTGGCGGAAAACGGGGTCTGGCTGGCGGGCTTAACCACAATAGTGCAGCCAGCGGCCAATGCTGCCCCTGCTTTACGGGTAATCATCGCTGCGGGGAAATTCCACGGCGTAATCGCACCCACTACGCCCACCGGCTGCTTAGTCACCACGATGCGCTGATTGGCCTTTGCAGCCGGAATCGTTTCACCGTAAACACGCCGCGCTTCTTCGGCAAACCAGCGTAAGAAGCTGGCCGCATAAGCAATTTCGCCCGCTGCTTCTTTTAGCGGCTTGCCCTGCTCAAACGTCATTAGCATGGCAAGATCGTCTTGATGCTCCAGCATCAAATCGTGCCATTTTAACAACAAATCAGCACGTTCTTGAGCGGTAAGGGCACGCCATGCCGGTAAGGCGGCATCCGCAGCGTCGATCGCACGTTCGGTTTCGGCCTTACCCAAGCGGGGAATATCGCCAATTGCTTCACCGGTCGCTGGGTTCAGTACCTTGATCTGCTCACCGCTATCTGCTGCTACCCAACTCCCATCAATGTAGGCGAAGGGGCAATACAGCTGTGTCTCTTGAAGCGCTTCCATGACGGACTCCTGACCAAATGATGGCCTTATGGGCTCATTAACACCTTCATGCTAAGACGAAATCCCCCTTTACACCAAGTTTGTGACCTGTGTTATTGGTCAACAACCAACGTCTGGATTAATTAATCAGCGTTAAAAACTCTTGCCGAGTCGCTTGGTTGCTGCGAAATCCGCCTAACATCACCGACGACGTCATACTCGAATTCTGTTTCTCTACACCACGCATCATCATACATAGGTGGCGTGCCTCAATGACCACTGCCACCCCCTTGGCCTGAGTCACTTCCTGCACTGCCTCGGCAATCTCGCGGGTTAGGTTCTCTTGTATCTGCATACGACGGGCAAACATATCGACGATGCGAGCAAATTTAGACAGCCCTAACACCTTACCGTTGGGCAAATAGGCGATATGACACTTACCAATAAACGGCAATAGGTGGTGTTCACACATTGAATAAAGCTCAATGTCTTTTACCAGTACCATTTCATCAGTTTGCGACTCGAATACCGCACCGTTGACAATTCCTTCCAGCGACTGGGAGTAGCCGGCATTCAAAAACTGCATGGCTTTGGCGGCACGTTGGGGGGTATCTCTCAACCCTTCACGATCGGGATCTTCCCCAAGCGCTGAAATTATCTGGCGGTAGTGATGGGCGATATCGTCGGACATGTTAAGCCTCTTCAAAATCTATGCGCAGTCGCGTTCAGTTATTTCTTAGCACAACTACTTTTTGCGTAGTGGGTAATTTAAGCCTATTTAGAAGGAGCGCACTCAATGCCCTCCGATCACAACTGTACAAAAACTATACTTAAATAAAAATATGCACAACAATTATTAAGCTGAAAACGTATCTTAACCTACCTGCCCGGCCTGTGGCAGAGCGCCGCGTCGCCCTCTTCGCAAATAGGTACCCTGTGATATGATAAATTAATTACCAACATTGAGAGTTCGCCATGTCATTTAAACACTCAGCGCTGCGGCTGACCGCCCTCGTGGCTCCCTTGTTTGCCACAGCAATTTACGCCTCAGATGCCACGCTTTCATTGCCCAACGAAGCCACTGTAGGCGTTGAAGTCGTTGAAGAGTTGACCTTCGATTCGGGCCAGGCGCGGCTAAGCGAAATTTTGTTGCACCCCACTCAAGCCGCTGACGCTACGCATTCGTTGCCCGAATATTGTGTGATTATCGGCAATGCGCAACTGACCGATGAGCGAATTCGCATAACCACGCAAGAAGCTACCTGTATCGAAACCCATGATGCAGACAGTAATATTTTTTCAGGTGAATTTAGCGCAGGCGCTTACGGTGAAGACGGGCGTTACGGCATCGCCTGCGAAGGGTCCCCCTGCACGCTTGCTCCTGGGCAGACTTTCCTGCTCACCCTGAATGACAAGGTTGAAATCGAGGAGCTTGAGAACCCCTCTGCAGAACTCAACCGCCAACGCCGTGAGGTAAATGGAGAAGGCGTTGCCAACCCCGTGCCGCGTGAAGAAGCCGTTCCCGATTAAGCCAGTCGCTCGATTAAGTCCCGCCACATAAGTCAGTCACATTCGTCCCGGCTTGGCTAGCTCTACGCTAGCCAGCGGGGGTTGTCTAACAGCAGACACTGCTGCTCTAACTGACGGATATGTTGGTCCCAATAGCCGCTATCGTCCAGCCATGGAAACGCACGCGGAAAGGCGGGGTCATCCCAGCGTGAAACCAGCCACGCTGTGTGCCGAATCAGCCGATAGCTTCTCAACGGCTCGATTAAGGCCATCTGCTCAGTAGGAAACGGACGCGTTTCTTCATATCCTTCAGTGATTTCATTTAAATACGCCCGCCAGCCCTGAGGGTCGTCGGTGGGCAGTAGCATCCAGATATCCTGGATGGCGGGCGCCATGGTGCAATCGTCAAAGTCGACCAGCGTAAACTGCTCATCGCGCCCCAGTACATTGCCCAAGTGGCAGTCCCCGTGGCAACGGATAATGCTGCTATCAGGCACATCGTGTTTTATAAGCTGCCGATGCACTTTTTGAATCACCTGCTCATAGGCCCGGCGCTGATGGCGGCTTAACCTTTCACTAGTCAACACGCGCTGCTGAGCCTCAAGGACACCGCTCGCCATTGCTAACCGCGGGCGATGCTGAAAGGCTTTTTTAGCCGAAACTTGATGTAAACGTCCAAGCACCTCCCCCATGGCAAACAGGTGGGCTGGGTTATCCAACTCAGGCGCCTGCCCAGGACAATGGGGGAAAAGGGCAAAACTAAACGCTTTATAGTGATGCAGTGATAGCCCTTGATTATTACGCCAAGGCGCAACGACCGGCACCTGCTGGTTAACTAGCTCTTGCAAAAAATCGTGTTCTTCTTGAATGACCGCATCTGACCAGCGGTCGGGCCGGTAAAACTTAACAATCCAGTTTTTGCCATCGTCATCGCGAAACATCAGCACACGGTTCTCATAACTATTGAGTGCGAAGGGCTCGCCTGCCGGCCAAATATCCAGTGATTCGATGGCAGACATCACTAAATCAGGCGAAAGCAAGCTAAACGGGTGTGACATCGGTCACTCCTGGGTTGGCTAAACAACGATGGGATTCATTAGGCGACTAGTCTATCAATCCTTGCCCAACGGTGTCCGCGCTATCGCCCAGATGTCGACTCTTTCAGCACCAGCTTCTAAAGCAGCACTGGCTAGCGCATGCCCTGTGGCGCCAGTGGTGACCACATCATCAATGATAACGATATGCTCTGGAGGCTGAGCTTCCAATCTAAACGCACCGGCCAGGTTTGCTGCCCGCTCGCGACGGTTCAAGGCGCGCTGGGAAAAACTATCCTTAACACGCTTTGCGTTAACCAATGGCACACCAAGCGTCTCACTCAACTGCTTTGCAAGCCAGTACGATTGATTAAAGCCCCGCTCGCGGGCATGGCTAGGATGCATGGGCACCGCAAGCAACGTCGCGCCATTCAAATAGAGAGGCGTCTTTAGCATCAGCTCGTATAGCAGTATTCCTGCTCGCGGAGATGCCTGAAATTTAAAATCGCGCAGCAACTCTTTAATAGCGCCCTGATACAGCAATCCCGCCTGCGTACGCGTAAAGGCCGGGGGGTCAGTAAGACAATGCCCGCACAGTGGTTGCCCTTGAGAGACAGGATCGCCGCACTGCTCGCAGGCGTGGCGATTCCAGGGCAGGTCCCCTAGGCAGCTGGCGCACCATCCTTGCCCTGGCTCTGTAGGCGCTAAACAAAAAGCGCAATAGCCAGGCATGGCTCGCTTTAACCAGAGACTGCCCTGCTGCAACCATCGCTTTCGTGGCATACTGATTCCTTACTGATAGGCCATACAAATTCAGTGCACAAATGCCCAATCGCTTATTGACTTCTCCGCAAAAAATGATAACATACGTCTCGTCTTTGCGGATGTGGTGGAATTGGTAGACACGCTAGATTTAGGTTCTAGTGCCGTAAGGTGTGGGAGTTCGAGTCTCCCCATCCGCACCAATGACTTGTTAACTTCAGCTTCTTTTTAGCCTATTTTTTTCCCTCCTGTTTTTGAAACCATCCTGTCTCTGCACATAATGCAGCTAATCTATATGATTGACCACGGTTGGCCACTAGCGTTAATTTCCTCTCTTCACTAAAATCATCCAAATTGTGAATATGTAAAGCCATCAGCCTATTGCTGTTGTTTTACTGCGTCTGGCATTTTGTCTTTTAATAGCTATCAGTAAACAGCAATACTGACTTACCTGGGCTTTTTCGATAGATTATCGCTAATCAGAACGATGAGAAGGATCTCAACGAATGGAATGGCTCAACGATAACGCTCAAGCCATCTCAGCTGTAGCGAGCGTTTGTACGCTTTTTATATGGGTATTTTATGCTCAGCTGCTCTACAACGGCTATGTGCGTCAGCGCCGCCCGAGGGTGATCATTAATCGCGGCAAAGGAATCGGCATGGACTCCATCTGCTTAATCAGCAATATGAGCAGCGAAGCGATCTATGTTCAACATCTAGTAGCAGTTCTACACACTTCAAAGCATCGTTACTCACTAGACGTCGTGGAGTACAAACAACACGGCAGTGAACAGCGGGAAAACCGCTTCCACACCCATCAAGGCCCGCTGGCTTCTGGTGATTACCTGAACATTCAATCATTTGGCACCATCGTGAACCAAGTCACAGGGTATTGGGGAATTGATGATAATGTGCTGCACGAGCAAAATATCCAACTTGAAATCCGCGTCATTGCCATTTATGGATCCGAGGACATGCCGACAGGCGCATCGCGCACCTTTAACCTCTCCATAAACGCTTCACCCAATCACCAGCTTATTCCGGCGAGCGTGGATACGAAACGACTCAATAGCCGTGGCCAACGTAAGCGTATACTGGAGTGGGTGAAAGAGATCGAGACCCACAAGGCACGCTGAATCAACTCTGATGCGAAGCAGCGACGCGCCCCATTACCGAGACGACCGACGATGCATAAACTTTTAGCACTCTGCTGGCTTGGCATAATCACGACAATGACGACGAATGTGTATGCCGAAGAGGATGACAGTGACTTACCTAACTGGGCGGAAGAACACGTTGAACCGTTTCGCGCAAGCGTAGGCAATTGGATAGATAATACGTCGCGCCGCATTGACGGGTTCTTTGGTAGCGACGATTATATGCAGATTAACAACGAGTCTTACCTGCGCTTTGGCCAAGAAACAGATTGGATGGAGGGCGACGGTATGCATGGCGACACCACGCTGCGTTACCGTATCGACCTACCCACCTCAGAAGAACGCTTACGCCTAGTGATTGAGAGTGATCCCGAAGAGTCCCAAGGCACGTTAGAAGAGCAAGGTTCTGGTCGTCTTGCTAATGATCAGCGTGACCGGCGCACCTCAACATTAGGCCTTGATTGGCTAGAAAGCCGCGATAAACGCGAAAACTGGAGCAATCGCGTGGGCGCAGGTGTACGCCTACGACTGCCCCTGGACCCTTATGCACGCTTCACCAGCGAGCGACTGTGGCAACTGGGTGAAGGCCCCTGGCAACTTGAGTCAAATAACCGCGTCTCGTGGTTCAATAATGAAGGTTACTCAGCCCGAACTCGCTGGGATATAGGTCGTCCTTTAAGCGACAGTCGGCATTTGCGCTTTATCTCTAATGTTCAGTGGCGCGAAGAAGAAGATACTCTTGAGTACAGTGAAATTGCCGAACTCAACCATCGCATAAACCGACGCAGCGCTCTGCGCTACTCCGCCATTGCGCTGGGGGAAAGCGCCTCTAACCCGCGCATCACGAATTATTACCTGCAAACGCGCTATCGCCGCGATATTCACAAAGGGATTTTATTCGCCGACGTCATTCCTGAGCTGCACTTTCAGCGCGAGGTTAGTTACGACCCCCGCTGGGCTATGACGCTACGCCTGGAAATGTATTTTCAGCGTGAAATTAGCCGCGACTACTTTTAGCGCAATACCCTCCTGCTAACATCGGTGGGAGGCAGCCCTGGCTCGCGAGCACTTAAGTTGCGGTTTGGTTACCTCTGAATGGTGCTTCAAAAGATTTAACCGCTGCTAAAACTGCTTCCCACAAAAAATCAGTTATTGGTGCTCTCATCAAAGCCCCATTAGAGCCGCAATCCCCCATCGCATTCAATGATGCGTCCAGTGAAGTAGTCGTTCTCCATTATGAAAGCAACGCTTTGGGCAATATTATCAGGCTCACCCAAACGTTTAAGCGGCACGCTAGATGAGATGCGTTCTAACATATCGGGCCGCATCGCGGCGGTCATTTCGGTAGCGATAAACCCCGGTGCGACAGTACCCGTACGAATACCATAGCGCACTAGCTCTTCGCTCCACGTCACGGTTAATGCATGAATACCCGCTTTCGCGGCGGCGTAGTTACTCTGCCCCATATTTCCTGCCCGGGAAATGCTGGAAATGTTGACGATCACTCCCTCATGCCCGGCTTCAACCATCTGAGTCGCGGCTTCTCGACCGCACAAGAACACACCAGTTAAGTTCACATTAATGACGTTTTGCCAGTTCTCCAGCGACATGCGTTTTTCCACGCGACCCTCTTTTGCCTTGACCAGCAGCGCATCCTGGGTGATCCCGGCGTTATTCACACAGCCACTAATGGGGCCCATTCTTTCGGCAATATCGGCAAACGCTTGTATGACTGAGCTTTCATCAGTCACGTCAACCACAAACGCCTGGGCCTCTACGCCATCAGCCGATAGCTGAGAAACAGCCTCGTCAAGTGCTTCGGCATTCATGTCTAACAGGGCCATCCGGGCACCCTGCTTACCCAAGCGCAAAGCCATGGCATAACCCAATCCACGCGCCCCGCCAGTGACAGCAATTACTTTATCGGCAACTATCATTATTGACTCCTTACGATGGATAAATTTAGCCTATTGTGCGTTGCAGCATAGAAGAGTTCGCGGCATAAATCGAGCCATAACATCGCATCGAGATGCTTCTTTAGGACTGGATAAGCAGCTTGTTTTTTGCAATTCTGTCACCATATCCAATCGCTTAGTCCGTTACGGAGACGCCTTTCCTGGAGCAAACCATGCCCGTTCTTATTTTTATCTCGCTGTTTACCCTACTTGATTTTGTTATCTTATTTTCTATCGGCAGTCATATTGGTTTGCTGACTACCCTCCTGCTTGTGCTGGGCACGGGTTTTGCTGGACTTCATCTAATTCGCAAAGAAGGGGTTGCTACCCTGGCACGCGCTCGCCAGCGGATGCAGGCAGGCGAACTCCCCTCCAGCGAACTATTCACGGGGGCTGCGCTTATCTTTGGCGGTGCGTTATTGATGGCCCCAGGCTTCTTATCGGATGCGCTCGGCTTGGCTTGCTTGGTGCCTAGCGCCCGGCAATTAATGTTTAAAGCGCTCACCTGGCTGGGCCTCAAAACGGTCGCTGATCAACAGCCAGGGGCCAACCCGTCGTCTAAACGGTCAAGTGAGCACCATGAACGCTTTGAAGAGTCCTTCAAAGACGATCATTCCTCTCGCAAGGAAGGCCCTATCGAGGGCGACTTTATTAGCCGTGATGAAGCATCCCGCCGACGCTAGGTCGAAGAGTTGGCAAGAAATAGGCAAAAAAGCAATTTTTTATTGTCCCCCCCCTTGAAAGGCCATCAGCAGCCCCCATTTTTGAGCCAGCATACAAATTCGGCGGCTAGCTAATTTAGTAGCTGCCATTAACAATGAAGACCGAAAGGTCTTCACCTCTCGCGGGGCTTTCCCACGAGAAAATTTTTAGCTAACCGCCCTTTTCAGGGCTTCAACCATACTCAGGAGAACGTGAATGAATATCCGTCCTTTGCACGATCGTGTCATCGTCCGTCGCGTTGAAGAAGAACAAAAAACCGCAGGCGGCATCGTGCTTCCGGGCAATGCAGCAGAAAAGCCGACGCGTGGCGAAATCCTTGCTGTCGGTAACGGCCGTATTCTCGAAAATGGCGATGTCCGTCCGCTAGACGTAAAAGTCGGCGATAACGTGATCTTTAAAGATGGCTACGGCGTCGAGAAACAAAAAGTCGATGGCGAAGAAGTCTTGATCATGAGTGAAGCCGATATTCTTGCGGTTGTCGAAGGTTAAGTACCCTTGCAGTTCACGCTTATTGAATAAGCGCTTCGACTATTTACTTTCACGTTTTTGCATACAATTTAGGAAGTAGCCATTATGTCAGCTAAACAAGTTAAGTTCTCAGATGATGCCCGTAAACGCATGGCGCGTGGCGTTGACATTCTTGCCAACGCGGTAAAAGTCACTCTCGGCCCGAAAGGCCGTAACGTGGTGCTGGAAAAATCTTTCGGCTCACCTACTGTGACTAAAGACGGCGTTTCTGTCGCCAAAGAGATCGAACTGAAAGACAAGTTTGAAAACATGGGCGCCCAGATGGTGAAAGAAGTTGCTTCTCAAACTTCTGACGTCGCTGGCGACGGCACCACCACTGCCACAGTCTTGGCCCAAGCCATCATCGCTGAAGGCCTGAAAGGCGTGACCGCCGGCATGAACCCGATGGACCTTAAGCGCGGCATCGACCAAGCCGTTGCAGCTGCCGTTAAAGAAATTCAGGCGATGTCAGTGCCCTGCACCGACACAAAATCCATCGCCCAGGTAGGTACGATTTCTGCCAATGGTGACAAGCGCATCGGTGAAATCATCGCTGAAGCGATGGAAAAAGTCGGTAAAGAAGGCGTGATTACCGTCGACGAAGGCCGTGGCTTTGAAGATGAGCTGGAAGTCGTTGAAGGCATGCAGTTCGACCGTGGTTATCTGTCGCCTTACTTCGTGACCAACCAAGACACCATGTCCGTTGAACTGGAAGATCCTTACATCCTGTTAGTGGATAAAAAGATCTCCAACATTCGCGAGCTGCTGCCGGTGCTAGAAGCCGTTGCTAAGCAAGGCAAGCCGCTGGCCATCATCGCTGAAGATATCGAAGGCGAAGCGCTGGCAACACTGGTCGTCAACAACATGCGCGGTATCGTTAAAGTGGCTGCTGTTAAAGCACCTGGCTTTGGCGACCGTCGTAAATCCATGCTGCAGGATATCGCTATCCTGACCAATGGCACGGTCATTTCTGAAGAAGTTGGCCTAACGCTTGAACAAGCAAACCTGGATCACCTGGGTACCGCTAAGCGTATGACCATGTCCAAAGAAAACACCACCATCATTGATGGCGCTGGTGCAGAAGCCGATATCGAAGCGCGCGTTGGCCAGATCCGCACGCAAATCGAAGACACTTCGTCTGATTACGATAAAGAGAAGCTGCAAGAGCGCGTTGCCAAACTGGCAGGCGGTGTTGCCGTTATCCGCGTCGGTGCTGCCACCGAGGTAGAAATGAAAGAGAAGAAAGCCCGCGTTGAAGATGCGCTGCACTCAACTCGCGCCGCCGTTGAAGAAGGCGTTGTGCCTGGTGGTGGTACCGCACTGGTTCGCGTTATGGCGAAAGTACAAGGCCTGACCGGCGATAACGAAGACCAGAACCACGGCATCAACATGGCGCTGCGTGCCCTGCAGGCACCGCTACGTCAAATCGTTTCCAACGCTGGTGTAGAGCCAGCCGTGGTCATCAACCGCGTGAAAGATGAGACCGGCAACTTCGGTTACAACGCACAAACGGGTGAGTACGGCGACCTGTTCGAAATGGGCGTTCTAGACCCAGCGAAAGTAACGCGTAGTGCGCTGCAATCTGCTGGTTCTGTTGCGGGCCTAATGATCACCACCGAGTGCATGATTGCCGAAGACCCGGAAGAGAAAGAAGCCGCACCGGACATGGGTGGCATGGGCGGAATGGGTGGCATGGGCGGCATGATGTAATGCACCCCTGAGCCCTCTGCTCAAGACTGCTGGCTGTTACTAGCTAATAAAAGCAGTCACCAACAACCCCGCCCCGTGCGGGGTTGTTGCGTTTTAAACCCTTGCTCAAGCGCAGGCGCAGCGCTGCAAAGTGTGGCGCCGCCCCATTACGCTGGGCTAACGTGCTATTATCTGCGCGATTTTTTTAAGCTATTTTTTAACTACTGGGCACCGGCGCATGTTGCAGCATATCCGTATCGTACTCGTTCAGACCTACCACCCCGGCAATATCGGCGCTGCGGCACGAGCCATGAAAACCATGGGCTTAACCGAGCTGGTACTGGTAAATCCGCGCCTGTTCCCCGATGAAGAGGCGACCCGACTAGCGGCGGGCGCGACTGATGTGGTGGAGAGTGCGCGTGTGGTTAGCTCGCTGGAGGAAGCCGTTAACGATTGCGTGCAGGTTGTTGGTGCCAGTGCCCGCTTACGCACCCTACCCTTGCCCCACTTTGACGAACCCGATGACATGGCGGCAAACGTCATTCAGAATGCGCAATCGGCGCCAGTGGCGCTGGTGTTTGGGCGTGAACGTTCCGGACTGACTAACGATGAGATTCGCTGCTGCACGCACCAGGTAAGCATTCCTGCCAATCCTGATTACGGCATTCTCAATTTATCCCAGGCGGTACAAATACTGGCTTATGAAGTGCATCGCGCTTGGCGTAAAGGTGAGGATAGTGGCTTTACTTATCAGCGCCCGCTGGAGGCAACGCCGCCCAGCCGCGAACAGTTCTTACACTTTCAGGCGCATCTGGGCCGCTTAATGCAGGAGAGCGGCTTTTTAACCCAACCCCACGCTCGCACCGAAGAGCAACTGCAGGCCCTTTTCGCTCGCGCTCAGCCCAGCCGCAAGGAGCTTTCGCTTCTACGTGGGCTATTAAGCGCGTTTGAAAGCCATCTGCCTAGGTAGCGATACAATCAAGGCCACTCAAAAAGGGACAACCAAGTTGTCCCTTTTTTAATTTGAAGATAGAGCTTTTAGAGCATCATTGCCGCTAGCCAGCCAAAGCCCACTAACGGAATGTTGTAGTGCAGAAACGTCGGCACTACGCTGTCCCACATGTGATCGTGCTGACGGTCAACGTTAAGGCCTGAAGTGGGGCCCAGGGTAGAGTCAGAGGCGGGTGAGCCAGCATCACCCAATGCCGCTGCCGTGCCCACCAGCACTACCGTGGCCATAGGCGAAAAGCCAAACTGTACCGCCAAGGGCACGAAGATAGCGGCGATAATCGGAATGGTTGAGAACGACGAGCCGATCCCCAGAGTAATAAATAGCCCGACCAGTAACATCGCCAGCGCAGCTAAGCCCCGGCTGTCGCCGAATAGCGCAAAGGCACCCGACACCAAAGCATCAATCTCCCCCGTGGTTTTCATCACTTCAGCAAAGCCCGCCGCAGAAATCATGATAAAACCGATCAGCGCCATCATCCGCATACCACTGGTAAATAGATCGTCAGCTTCGCGCCACTTAAAGATGCCGCCCATGGAAAGCAGCCCAATCCCTACCAGGCCACCCAGGATCATTGAGCCACTGTAAAGCTGAAGGCCGAGTGCTGCGACAATAGCCACGCCAGACATCACAAGCCCCAGCCTATGCGGTTTGGCGGGCGTATGACCTTCAGCAGCGTTGACGCTAGCGATATTTTCACCCTGGTAGTCACGCGGACGGCGGTAACTCCAAAACAGCGCAACGATTAGCCCTAACGCCATACCTCCTACCGGTACTGCCATGGCTAACGGCACCATACCACGGGTAATCTCTAACCCTAGCGGTTCCCCAGCGCTGTTTAAGTTGGCCAAGAGAATATCGTTTAGAAAGATTGCCCCAAACCCTACCGGCAGCAGCATGTAGGGGGCCGTTAAACCAAAGGTGAGCGCACAGGCCACCGCGCGTCGATCCAGCTTTAAGCGGTTCATCAAGGTCAACAGCGGCGGAATCAACACCGGTATAAAGGCAATGTGTACCGGAATAGCGTTCTGAGAAGAGATAGCCACCAATAATACAGCCGTTAGTAACAGCATTTTGACCCGCGCCTGGTGCGCAACGGTGGCTTCTTCTTTGCCCAGCAGCTTAATCAAACGATTAGCCAGCATATCCGGTAACCCAGAGCGGGAAATCGCCACCGCAAAAGCCCCCAAGGTAGCGTATGCCAGCGCCACTTGAGCCCCACCGCCAACGCCCTCGTTAAAGGCGTCCAGGGTTTGCTCTAGTGACAACCCGCCCACTAAGCCGCCGACTAAAGCGCCTACCACTAAAGCAAAAACCACTGAGACACGCGCCAGCGATAGTGCCACCATCACCAGCACCGCAAGAATTACTGCATTCATGAAAATCCCTAGAGCAATTGAAAGGTCATTAACGGCAAAGGGGGCGGATTTTAGCAGATTAAACGTGGAAAACTAAAATTACCGGGCTTGGCTAGCCTGACGACGCCCAGATGCTTCTAAAAGCGCCCAGCCCGTGCGATAGTAAACAAACAATAAGTTGGCAAAAAGCTCACTTGGCCCCTACTTTACCGATGATGAACCCCTTGTATGCTAGCGAGCAAAGGCCGATTAAGTTGATGACTGGTTAAGATGACTATTCCCTACCCTGAGCATATCGCTGTTGTGGTAACAACCTTTGTTACCGTGGTCATTGCGGTACTGCTCCACTATGAAGCCTTGTGGCTTATTTCACGCCAAATAGAAAAATCTCGAAGGCCCCACCGTCAACGCATCCTGGGGATGACGTTTGGGGTATTGGTGGCACATATTGTCGAAATTTGGCTGTTCGGGATCACTGGCTGGTGGCTTGTCGAGCAGTTAAGCATTGGTGCTTTAGAAGGATACGACAGCTTCAACGTTTTTGATTATATTTTCTTCTCTGCGGTGACCTATACCACCGTGGGCTATGGCGATATTTATGCCATTGGTCCGGTGCGCTTTTTATACGGCACCCTGGCATTAACAGGCTTCGTACTGATCACTTGGTCAGCATCGTTCACTTTTATAGAAATGCAAAAACACTGGCGGGTTGGAAGATAATCAGCACCGTTATTCGCACAAGGGATTCGGCATGTTTGAAGTGGTTATTCTATCGGTCGCGTTTATCTTTGGCATCGCTGCGCGACAGCTAAGTTTACCGCCACTCGTGGGGTTCTTGGCAGCAGGGTTTGCACTCAATGCCTTTGCCCCCAGCATTGGCCTACCCAGCGATGCGGGCCCGCTACTTGAGCACCTTGCCCATCTAGGTGTGCTACTACTGCTGTTTACTATCGGCCTTAAACTCAATATACGCAGTTTGGCTGAACCCGTTGTGCTGGGAAGCGCTTTTATACACTTGGCGATTACCTGCCTGTTGTTTACGGCAGGTTTTGTTATTTTCCTATCGCTGCCCCTTGATAAAGCGATCCTGCTGGCCATTTCGCTGTCTTTTTCAAGCACAGTATTAGCGGCCAAAGTACTCGAAAGCAAACGCGAATTACGCGCCCTGCACGGTCGAATTGCGATTGGCATATTAATCATTCAGGATCTAGTTGCTTTAGTGGTTCTTAGCGTTTATGGCGGGCATTCCCCCAGCCCCTGGGCCATGCTGGTTTTCCTGCTACCCCTATTAAGGCCAGTCCTTTATTGGCTTATGAACGCGGCACAGCATGATGAGCTATTGGTGCTGTTAGGGGCCGTATTAGCCATTGCCGTTGGCGGTATGGGCTTTGAAGCCGTTGGTTTAAGCTCCGAAGTAGGAGCCCTGGTCATGGGACTACTGCTGGCCAAGCACCCACGTGCGCAAGAGCTATCCAAGGCGCTATGGGGGCTGAAAGAAGTGTTGTTAATCAGCTTTTTTTTACAAATTGGCATGGCAGGCTTACCCGATCAAGACGCACTTTTGTTTGCAGTGTTCCTGGCGATACTGCTACCAATTAAAGGCGTGCTTTTTTTTGCACTACTCATTGCTTTCCGTATCAGAGCACGCAACGCCTTTCTGGGTGGCTTGAGCCTGACGGCCTATAGTGAGTTTGGTCTGATTGTCGCTGCGAGCATTTTGCCAGAGTGGCTTGTTCCGTTGGCGATTACTGTTGCCCTATCCTTTGTTATCGCTGCACCGCTTAACCGCATCGCCCATCAACTTTTTGATCGCTGGGAGAAACACCTGCTCCGTTTTGAGCGGCTTTCTCAGCACCCTGACAAGCAGCCTGTGGATTTAGGTAGCGCCACCATCCTAGTACTGGGCATGGGGCGAACCGGTAAAGCCGCCTACGACTTTTTTACCGACAAAGGCTTGTCTGCCGTAGGCATCGATTCAGACCCCAATAAAATAGACACACAACGACATATGTTTTATGGCGATATCGAAGATGTGGGTTTTTGGCATCACCTAAATATTGCGAAAATAACCGCAGTCACGCTAGCCACCCCGGAGCTTGAAAGCAAGTTAATTGCTACCCGCGAACTGCGCAAAGCAGGTTTCAACAGCCACATTATTGCGGGCATCCACTTCCAGGATGAAGCCGAGCCGCTGCATACCGCTGGGGTAGATCAAACTTATTTGCTGATGACCGGTGCCGGCATCGGTATTGCCGAGAAAACGTGGGAAAGCCTGCAGTCACCACCGTCGTAAACGCTTGAGTAGATGGCGCTAACCAATTTGACCATGGCGCCGCCAGAGGCAACGTCCAGCACCGCCGAAAGCCACCGCCCAATAACTGCCGAGCTAACCCCAACGCCCATGGAAATCAGCATCATGGTTCTAAAACGGTCGGTCAGCATATGCGCGTTGGCACCAGAGGTAATCAGCATGGGCCATTGCATCACCCAGCCAGAGCAGCAGGCTGAAGGCCATACAAAGATTACGCTTGTCATGGTGTCTCTATCCGTTTACTTCACCGCTACTGGAACTGCAGCGCAGAATAAAGCATTGTGCAAATAGTTTAGCCTTAGCTAACAATGTTGTTTTAAGGTACGCTACCATGCCAAGGAGTATCCAATGATTCTTACCACTGCTTTCGATATAATTTACCAATGACTGATTCTAATCCGACCGCTTCATTGTCCGCCCCAAGCATTCACGGTGATGCCCTACCGCCCGTGGAGCAGCATGCTCAGCAGTATGCAACGGTGCGTAATGCCCATGAAACTGAGCTAATTGAAGACTATGTTGAGCTGATCGGCGATTTACTAACGCACCGTGGCGAAGCGCGCGCTGCGGATATTGCCTCCCGCATGGCGGTCAGTCAAGCGACGGTTTCGAAAATGATTCGGCGCCTAAATGAGTTGGAACTGGTGACGAGCAAACCCTACCGCTCTCTATTTTTGACTGAGGCAGGCCAAAAAATGGCGGAAATCTCACGCGCCCGCCACGATATTGTTCTGAATTTTTTACGTACCCTTGGGGTTAGGGATTCCACGGCGCGAATTGACGCCGAAGGCATGGAACACCACGTGAGCGATGAAACACTCGCCATCATGCAGCGCTTTACCGAGCAGCAGCAAAGCAACTAAACCTGCTGCTCGTCACCGGTGGGAAAAACGCAGATGATTCACCTGGGTAATGGCACCATTCCAAATCATTTCCAGATGAGTAGTTTGAATAATGTCAGCCACACAGCTTGGTGTCATTAGTGCCCAACAGTTGGCATTAAACTTGCGCACAGAGTGGTAGCGAAGCCCACCGCCACTCCGGCGTATGTCGGCACCAAAGGGCTGCGAGGCCGAGTAATCATCGGGCGTGTAAATAGCGTGCTCAAGGGGTAAAGCGAGTGCATCGTAAAAGCCGCCCTGACCGAAAGTGGCTTTTAAACCACGAAAGACAAACCGTTCGTAGTGCAATCCTGGCACATTTTGCCAATACACCTGCTGGTGGTGCTTTACTTCGGCAATCGCCGTTTCAAGCGTATCGGCAAAATAGAGCACGCCAAAACTGCCATCGCTAAAGCGCGAACCTTGCGGGTTCACATGGGTAAAAGGCGCTACCGCATAAGAGCAGCCCCGAATTCCAAATGGAATTTGTTCTTGGGATAGAAGCGCTAAATTACCCACTTCATTTTGTAAACGCGGATTGGTTAATGCCTGAAGTGCGTGGAGTGCGGCAAACTCTTCAACGCTCGCCACATCATCGAACAGATCAATCGGCGGAAACTTACTATTGACTAAGCGATAACCGGTGACGTTTTCAGAGGGCAGGGTCTGCAAAGCAGCGGCCTTTACCACTGGCTCCCCCGCAAGCTATTGATACGCTTAAAGGTTTCATAGAGTGCCGCAAAATCACCTGAGCCAATAATTTCGAGCGGCGTGCGGCCATTAAAGTAGGGATTGTGATTCACCAAATTGACGAACCCATAAAGATTCTCTGGGTTATCAAATATCATCCTCAACGCAGCGTGGATGTTGAGTAAGTAGCTGATCCGAGTCAGCTGATCGCTATCTAATTTGATCTCGACAAGATCCCCTCGCCGGGCACGCGCGTAAGTGCTATGCGAAACGCGCAGGATCGCTTCACCCTGCTCGCCAGAAGCTTGCCACTTATCCAGAATGCACACAGCCGCTTTCAAGCCTGCCGCCGCCGCTGCCCTGTTTTGGGAAATATCGTGTGCCGTTTGCATAGCTACCCTCTTAGCGTTCTACTTGCACCTACAGATACTAGTTGAATAAAAAAGTATCTGCAAATATATCAACGCAGCTTTTACTCTTAGGGTCAGCCTCCCAACACTTTTGCGGGCATACCCAACCGTCCTATGCCCGGCAGCTTCAAAGCAGGTCGCATAACGTCGATACCAAAGCTCAAGCCAAGGAGATTGAGTTCAATACCCTCCTCCAGCGCCACCATTAAGCCCACCACCCCACCCAATGAGAGCTGATAACCAGTGCCGCTGGGCGCAGCCGCAAAAACGCCATTAAAAATATAGTCTTTGCCGATAGCAGTGACCGGGAGCGCCACTTCAAAACCGGGTACTTCGCGTATTACCCAAGCGATAAAACTATTGCTGTTAGGGCCTGGCCATAAGCGATAAAGGTCGGCATGGGGGTAGGCGACAGCAGCAGCTTCTATCTGCGGTATCATGCCCTCTGCCGCGCCGCCACGGTAGTCGGCAAGCAAGGTGGGGGGATTGCCAAACCAGGAACGGTCAGGCGTATCGATAGAGGACACCACTGTTGGGCGCCGCCAGCTCAGTACTTGATGCAGCCGGTAGCTATGGGCATTTTCCGCCTTGGTCGCGATCCAAACATGTTCACCAAAGGCACCTCGCCAGCTATAAGCACGGGCGGAATAGACCTGCACAACGGCTTCAGAACGCACCGCTGGGTCTGGAGCGATGCCCGCTGATGACCGGTCAAGCGTCGACCAGTGCCCATCGGTCACCACCTGATTGCTTGCCAATATCCATACTGGGCCAGCCAGCAGCAGCGCCAAAAGCGCCACTATGCTGAGCAGCCATCGCAGTAGCGTTTTCATGGTGATGTCCGTAGCGATCGTTACCTGTTAATAACGCGATAGCAGACGAAGCGCAAGTTTAGTTGCCAACGGCTAATACTCTGCTAAACAGATGGCCGTCCCGGCTCACTGAGCTAGCCCTGTAGGCTTTTTCATCTTATTCCCCGTGAGGTATCAAGTAACGACAAAGCGCAGACCTATAAATTTTTATTTTATTTACATTGCTAGCCGGGACTTAGTTAAGCCTATATTCCACTGCTCACCACACTCGAAAAGCACCTGATATTCATTGTTTTTCTGCTTTAAAAAATCAAATAACGGCTGATGTAATTCAGGAGTGGCATTCGTTTCAAGCAGCCAGCTAAAAAGCAGGCACGACGATTTAGCAGCCTCCTCAGCACTAACCAGCGCTTTTCGACCCATGGTCTCATCCACCACAAAGAAGTGCTCATTGTTTATATTCAAAAGAGCAGGCTCCCTCATCGCGCAAGCGTCAACGCATGCGTCAAGCTCCATCCGCTTAGCCACTTCTTGCAGATTGTGAAGGCGGCACTCGCACTCCATAGCAATAGCGTTCATTAAACGGCTAACCGACGGATCAAACGGCAGGAAGCTAAGCGATAATCTTCGATAGCGACTTAGCTCAACTACCTCGTATGCATATGCTAAGTTGAGCTGATCATGAGGCAAAAATGTAAGTTTTGTTAAGTTATCCATGAGCAAGTCCCCTAATCGTAATCAGATGCAGGCAAGCATCTAAGAGGACATCCTAGAGAAATAAATCCGGCTCTCCATGATCTGGGTTAACTTTTTTAAAGGGATGAGAAAGATCAGAACGCATAAAACCCTTAGCTCAGCCTTTAGCATTAAGCCGAGCAATCACTATGCACTGATTTTTATTCTCATGTTAACAAAGAAAGTTTGTTAAAAATTCTTAGGCTTTAAAATCTTACATAATAAGAAAAGGCTTATTTAAAATCACTAATAAAATAGTCTTCTGGCTGGACAACAAAAATACCTGCCTTATCGGCATGCTCAAAATGAGAGCAATTTTGGGGCTAGCAAACTTGTAATTTTTATAAGGTGGGAGTAGCTAAGCTTGCGGCGATACATTGCATCACCATTTATCGTAGTAATGCTACGAATAAACAGTCTGCGCCAAGCTCTTTGCGAATTAAGCTGGAACGATCCTATAAATGGTGGTGGCCCCAAAAGCCACATCCCGGCACACGCAGCCACCACTACCGTTGCTCCCTTCCGGGCCTGGCGGGGTTCGCAGTTTAGCGTTGCGGGAGGACCTAAGGGGCCACCATAACGGCACACTCTGTTGTTTATTAAGTGTGCTAACGCTGATGTGGTGGCTACGCCCTGATTTGAACAGGGGACCCCATCATTATGAGTGATGTGCTCTAACCAGCTGAGCTACGTAGCCTTTCCCTCATCAACGGGTGCAGATTATGCCTATCTTGATAACGAAAGGCAAGCCGGATTCCGGCCTGCCCTTCCTCACTTAAAGCGATATTACTGAATGGCAGCTCGCACTGCGGGCGCGCCAGGCTCACCGTCGCGAGTGGTAACACCTTCTAACCACTCATCTAGCACGTCATCATTGGCCTTCAAATAATCACGCGCAGCATCACGCGGGTCTTCGCCATCGTCCATGATCGAGCTCATCAGTTGGTTTTCCATTTCCAACGTAAAGGTCATATTGCGTAATAGCTCACCCACATTCGGGCACTCATCTACAAAGCCAGCACGAGTATTGGTGTGCACTGTTGCGCCGCCTAAATCCGGGCCAAAGTAATCATCCGCACCGGAAAGATAGGCCATATCAAAGTTAGAGTTCATGGGGTGCGGCTCCCAGCCTAAAAACACCATCCAGTCCTCATTGGGCACCCGAGCCCGCAGTTCCGCCAACATACCTGCTTCACTTGAATCAATCACCTGCCAATCGCTTAATCCGTAGGCGTTATCATCAATCATTTGTTCGATCAGCTCATTGCCATCGTTACCCGCTTCGATGCCATGAATACTACGATCAAACTGTTCGGCGTGCTCGGCCAAATCGTTCACCGATGTCACTCCAGCGTCGTAAACATACTGCGGCACCGCCAGGGTGTACTTCGCCCCTTCCAGGTTGATCGCCAAACGCTCGACTTCGCCGCGTTCAATATACGGGTCGCTGATAGACGCCATGGAAGGCATCCAGTTACCTAAAAAGACATCAAAATCGTTATTCTTCATACCCGCGTAGGCAATCGGTACGGATACAGTGTCAACTCGCGGCTCATAGCCAAGGCCTGCGAGTACTTCGCTAGCTAGCGCAGTGGTGGCGGTAATATCCGTCCAGCCTACTTCAGCAAAACGTACGGTGCTGCACTCATTGGCGTAAGCCGCCGTTGGCAAGCCAGCGGCTAGTAACAAGGCACCTGCATAGCGTGAATAATGTGTTTTCATCATTGTCCCCTTAGATCATTTGAAGCGAACACCCTATTTCAAGAGCGATCACAGCGAATTTAACGTATCGCCATCTTTTTATTGATTGAACGTTCAATAAAAAGATGCCACCATGATTAGGTAATCATGCCTAACGCTTAGTTTCAAGCATTGGCGCAAGTTAGGCATTCAACGTGATTCGTAGGAGAACGCTGTGCCAAAGGTGGGAATGGAACCAATACGCCGCCAGCAGTTAATTAACGCGACGATGGCCTCAATTGATGAAGTCGGCCTGGCCGAGACAACGGTGATGCGCATTGCGCGCCATGCTGGCGTTTCAGCTGGCATCATTAGCCACTACTTCGGCGGCAAGGATGACCTGCTGGAAGCGACTATGCGGCAAATACTCACCGACCTGTCAGATGCTGTCGCGGTGCGCCGCCATGCGTTGAAAGACAGCTCACCGCGAGCCCACATTGGGGCCATTATTGAAGGCAATTTTGATCGTACCCAGGTCACCGGCCCCGCCGCCAAAACCTGGCTGGCGTTCTGGGCCAGCAGCATGCACAAGCCCATGCTACAGCGGTTGCAAAACGTCAACGACCGGCGCCTTTACGCTAATTTATGTCATCAGTTCCGCCGCGTAATGACCCGTTCTGATGCCCGCAACGCTGCCCGCGGTTTGGCAGCCATGATCGATGGCCTATGGTTACGTGGTGCATTAACGCCAGAAGGGCTTGATGCTGAGGAAGCTCGACTCCTCGCAAGTAACTATCTTGATCAGCTTTTTGCTCATCATGGATGCCCTCAGAACGCATCCAACACGTACTAGCTAAAATTTTCACCTCACTGGAGGAGACCTACATGACCACTCAAAACGTACAACCGCTTTATATTGATGGTCGCCAAGTAGACGCCACTTCAGGCGATACTTTTACCGTTACCAATCCGTTTGATGGCAGCCTGCTGGCCACTATCGGCCAAGCGAGCCAAGCCGATGTTGACACCGCCGTTGCCGCTGCTCAGCGAGGCCAGCGCGAGTGGGCCGCGATGACTGGCATGCAGCGCTCGCGCATCATGTTGCGCGCCGTCGCGCTATTAAGAGAGCGTAATGACGAGCTGGCCGAGCTGGAAACCCGCAATACCGGTAAGCCGATCAGCGAAACCTCCAGTGTTGATATCGTGACCGGTGCAGATGCGCTGGAGTACTACGCTGGCTTGGCACCGGCCATTGAAGGCAGCCAGATTCCCCTGCGCGACAGCTCGTTTGTGTACACCCGCCGCGAGCCGCTGGGCGTGATCGGCGCAATCGGCGCCTGGAACTACCCGATTCAAATCGCCTGCTGGAAAGCCGCCCCGGCGCTGGCAGCAGGCAACGCGATTGTTTTCAAACCCAGTGAAGTCACGCCGCTTACCACCATAAAGCTGGCTGAAATCTTCATTGAAGCAGGCCTGCCCAACGGCGTATTCAACGTAGTACAAGGCGATGGGCGCGTCGGCGCAATGCTCACCGAGCATCCCGGCATCGATAAAATCTCGTTCACCGGCGAAGCGGGTACTGGCAAAAAGGTCATGTCCGCCGCCGCCAGCTCGACGTTAAAAGACGTCACCATGGAGCTAGGCGGCAAATCACCGCTGCTGGTGTTCGCCGATGCCGACCTTGATCGCGCAGCCGATGCCGCCATGATGGCCAATTTCTACTCTAGCGGGCAAATTTGCACCAACGGCACGCGTGTGTTTATCGAGCGCAGCGTTAAAGACGCCTTTGAAGCCAAGCTGGTTGAGCGCGTTAAGCGCATCAAAGCAGGCGACCCCATGGACCCCAGCGTCAACTTTGGCCCGCTGGTCAGTTTTGAGCATCAGGAGAAAGTGCTTTCCTATATTGCACTGGGTAAAGAACAAGGTGCTCGTTTACTGGTAGGTGGTGAGGACTGGAACAGCGGTAGCTTTGCAGACGGCGCCTGGGCCGCTCCCACCGTGTTCACCGACTGCACCGATGATATGCGTATCGTGCGCGAAGAGATTTTCGGCCCAGTGATGTCGGTGCTCGCTTTTGATGACGAAGCAGAAGTGATTCGTCGTGCCAACGACACACCCTATGGCCTGGCCGCCGGTGTCTTCAGCGAAAGCCTGAACCGCGCCCACCGCGTGATTCATCAATTGGAAGCGGGTATTTGCTGGATCAACACCTGGGGCGAGTCACCTTCCGAAATGCCGGTAGGTGGCTACAAAGAGTCCGGTATTGGTCGCGAAAACGGTGTTGAGACGCTTAATCACTATACCCAAACCAAATCAGTTCAGATTGAAATGGGCCCGTTTGAGTCAGTGTTTTAAGGAGCTTTTATGCCGCAACCACGCGAATTTGATTACATCATTATCGGTGCAGGTTCGGCGGGCAATGTGCTCGCCACGCGCCTCACCGAAGACAGCAACGTCAGCGTACTGCTGCTGGAAGCTGGCGGCCCTGACTACCGCTTCGATTTCCGCACCCAAATGCCCGCTGCCTTGGCATTTCCACTACAGGGCAAGCGCTACAACTGGGCGTTTGAAACCGACCCCGAGCCGTATATGGATGGCCGCCATATGGAATGTGGCCGCGGCAAAGGCCTTGGCGGCTCTTCGCTGATTAACGGCATGTGCTACATCCGCGGCAACGCCCTGGATTATGACAACTGGGCCAAGCAGCCCGGTCTCGAAGATTGGGACTACCTGAGCTGCCTGCCCTACTTCAAAAAGTGTGAAAGCCGCGATATTGGTGCCAATAGCTACCACGGCGGCGACGGCCCGGTGAGCGTGACCACGCCAAAAGCTGATAATAATCCGCTTTACCGCACCTTCATTGAAGCAGGCAAGCAGGCTGGCTACCCGGAAACCGAAGACGTTAACGGCTACCAGCAAGAAGGCTTTGGCCCCATGGACCGTTTCGTCACGCCAAAAGGACGCCGTTCTTCTACTGCCCGAGGCTACCTGGATACCGCCAAGCAGCGCCACAACCTGACCATCGAAACCCATGCCGTTACCGACGTGATTGAGTTTGAAGGCAAGCGTGCGGTGGGCGTTCGCTATGAGCAGAAAGGCGAAAAAAAGCAGGCCTACGCCCGCCGTGAAGTACTCCTGTGCGGTGGCGCCATCGCTTCCCCGCAAATTCTGCAGCGCTCAGGCATCGGCAACCCTGAACTGCTGAAGGAACTGGGTATCGAGACGATTCACGCTCTTCCCGGCGTGGGTGAAAACCTCCAGGATCACCTGGAGATGTACATCCAATACGAGTGTAAAGAACCCATCTCGCTCTACCCCGCGCTGAAGTGGTACAACCAGCCCAAAATTGGCGCCGAGTGGCTGTTTAAGGGCACCGGCGTGGGGGCCAGTAACCAGTTTGAGTCCTGTGGTTTTATCCGCAGCCGCGACGAAGAGGAGTGGCCCAATCTGCAATACCACTTCCTGCCCATTGCCATTAGCTACAACGGCAAGAGCGCGGTACAGGCTCACGGCTTCCAGGCCCACGTTGGCTCGATGCGTTCAGAAAGCCGCGGTCGTATCCGTCTGACGTCAAAGGATCCACACGCGGCGCCCAGCATCCTGTTTAACTACATGGCCAAGCAGAAAGACTGGGAAGAGTTCCGCGACGCCATTCGCCTCACTCGCGATATCATCGCCCAGCCAGCGTTTGATAAGTACCGCGGCCGCGAAATAGCCCCCGGCCCCGATGTGCAGACGGATGCCGAACTTGATGCCTTCGTCAAGCACCACGCCGAAACCGCCTACCACCCCTGCGGTAGCTGCCGGATGGGTGAAGATGAAATGTCGGTTACCGACGGCCAGGGTCGCGTCCATGGCGTTGAAGGCCTTCGCGTTGTAGACGCTTCACTCTTCCCGGTGATTCCCACCGGCAACCTAAACGCGCCGACCATTATGTTGGCCGAGAAAATCGCCGACCGCATTAAAGGTAACGAACCGCTACCTCGGGCAAGCGTTGACTACTATGTCGCCAACGGCGCACCGGCTAAACGCGCCTGAACATTGAGTCTGTTTTTTACTCCAAACGCCATGGCTTGCTGCCATGGCGTTTTTTTTGCAATGCCAACGGCAGTCGCAAGCAAAACAAGCCTAAATACTTGCGTAAAGCGCCACCTATCTGCCAATATTCAAACAAGTGTTCGACTAGCGGCTTTACAGGCGTTTTTCGATAGCATGTTTACTAACAACAGCAGGTCATTGCACACGGCCTGAAACAGAGAGAAATCCTATGCTCACCCTACTCCTTATCGTGCTCGCCGTTGTTGGCTTGCTCGTGGTTATGCGTCGCGAGGCTGGCGCCCCAGCCGCGCTGGCCGTACTTGGCGTGCTGGGCCTTGTTGGCCTGCTGTTCGATGCAACGCTGATTGGCGTGCTGCTGCTCATCGGCGCAGCCGCCGTTGCCGTGGCCGGGCTGCCCGCACTGCGTCGCAGATGGCTAACGCCGCGCCTGTTCGCAATGTTTAAGAAAGTGGCGCCAAAAGTGTCGGCCACCGAGCGCACCGCCCTTGAAGCTGGCAGCGTTTCCTGGGATGGCGAGTTATTTTCAGGCAAGCCTCAGTGGGAAAAACTGCTTGCCTTTAAAGACACTGGTCTACGCGACGATGAAAAAGCCTTTTTAGCCAACCAGTGTGCGAAAGCCGCTGGCATGTGCAACGCCTGGGATATCGCCCAGGAACGTGCCGACCTGCCCCAGCAGCTGTGGGATTTCCTGAAGAAAGAAGGCTTCTTCGGCATGATTATTCCCAAGGAGTACGGCGGCCTGGGATTCTCAGCCAAAGCGCAGTCCATGGTGTTACAGAAGCTCTCTGCCAACGAAACCATGATGGTCACTGTGGGCGTACCCAACTCCCTCGGCCCTGGCGAACTGCTGCTTAAATACGGCACCCAAGAGCAGAAAGATCACTACCTGCCGCGCTTATCAGATGGCCGCGAGATTCCCTGCTTCGGCCTCACCGGTCCGCGCGCTGGTTCGGATGCCACCTCGTTGCCCGATACCGGCGTTGTGTGTAAGCAAACCATTGATGGCGAAGAAGTACTCGGCCTGCGCCTGAACTTTGAAAAACGCTGGATCACGCTAGCCCCTATCGCCACCGTCGTGGGCTTAGCATTTCGTCTGTTTGACCCAGAAAAACTATTGAGCGACGAAGAAGACCGCGGCATCACCCTGGCACTGATCCCCCGCGATACTGCCGGCATGGACATTGGCCGTCGCCACCATCCCATCGGCAGTCCGTTTATGAACGGGCCGATTATCGGCAAAGACGTCTTTGTACCGCTGGATACTATTATCGGTGGCCCAGACATGATCGGCCAAGGCTGGCGGATGCTGGTCGAGTGCTTATCGATTGGCCGCTGCATCACGCTGCCATCGGGCGCTACCGGCACTGCGCGCTACGCCCTGGGCTGGAGCGGCGGTTTCACACGCGTGCGTCGCCAGTTCAACGTACCGGTAGCCGAAATGGAAGGTGTACAAGAGCCCCTCGCTCGCATGGCCGGGCTGGCGTATATCTCTCAGGCGACCGTCTATCAAACCGCTAATATGATTGATCACGGCGAAAAGCCTGCGGTGCCCTCGGCGATCCTTAAAAGTCAGCTGACCGAGTTCCAGCGCGTTTTGCTCAGCGATGCGATGGACGTTCACGGCGGCAAGGCGGTCACTCTTGGCCCGCGCAACTACTTAGGTATCGGCTACAGTGCCAACCCGGTAGCGATTACCGTGGAAGGCGCCAACATCATGACCCGCAACCTGATGATCTTTGGCCAGGGCGCTATCCGCTGCCACCCTTACGTGCTTGACGAGCTGGCCGCAAAAGACGCCAACGATATGAAGGCGTTCGATAAAGCCTTCTTCGGCCACGCGGGCTTAATTTTTGGCAACGCGGCGCGTGCCTTTACCCTAGCCTTTGGCATCGGCAAAGCCAGCGTTCCCTTTGATGGCCCTGCCGCTGTGTACGCCAAGGACATTGCCCGCCTCTCCGCTGGCTTTGGCCTGTGCGCCGACGCCGCCATGGCAAGCTTGGGTTCAGCGCTTAAGAAGCGTGAAATGATCTCTGCGCGTCTGGGGGATGTGCTGTCTAACCTTTACCTCGCTTCGATGGTACTCAAGCAGTGGCAGGCAGGCAGTAAAGTAGAAGGCGAAGAAGCGCTGCTGCACTACAGCTGCCGCTTCTTACTCCAGCGTGCCGAGCAGGCATTTGTAGAGATTTTTGATAATCTACCCAACCGTGCCCTGGGTAAAACCTTAAAAGTTGTTGTGATGCCCACAGGCCGCCGTTGGGATAAGCCCCACGACGACTTTGCCCGCGACATCGCCACGCGCGTTTCCACGCACAGCGCTCTACGTACCAAGCTACTGGAAAACACCTGGGACGCTGACGATGGCGAAGAGCGCAATCCGCTGGCACGTTACAATGCCTTGCTGGTCGATTATGACCGCGCCGAAGCAATCTACCGCACGCTGAACAAAGCCTATGCAAAAGGCGAGCTACCGAAAACGGCGTTGCACCCTGAAGCGCGCGTTGAGGCTGGCTTAGAGAAAGGTCTGATTAGTAGCGAAGATGCCGACTTCATGCGCACCTTTGAGGCCGAAGTGCTGGAAATGCTCACCGTTGACGACTTTGCCTACGACGCCTTTGCCAAGAACAAGACCACATTGATCGACCACAACCGCCAAACGGCACCTGCCGCTAAGCAGGAAGAGGAAAGCGTCAAGTAACACGTCTTTAAAAGCATTACTATTAACGTTAGCCGGCTTCTGCACACCAGGAGCCGGCTTTTTTGTCACTGTTCAAATTTTCAATTTCTACGCCTAAAAGCGTAGTCCGAGAGGCCAAATACGCGTTGCAAGTTCGCAAACGATCAACTAGCCTTTCGTAAACGAAAACGATCTAGACTATCCAACAACCTTACCCAACAACAATGACGCTAGCGAGATCGGCATGTCCTTACATTTGCAAAATATCGATCACATCGTCAACGGTGTGCCGCATATCAGCGGAATAGACCTAGCCCTCGAACCAGGCTCCTTCAACGTGCTACTAGGGAGAACGCTGGCGGGAAAAACCACCCTGATGCGCCTAATGGCGGGGCTTGAACCGCCTACCCGTGGCAAAATCATCATGGACGGCAAAGACGTAACCAATGTCTCCGTGCGCAAGCGCAATGTCTCCATGGTGTATCAACAATTTATCAACTACCCCAGCCTCACCGTTTACGACAATATCGCCTCGCCGCTTAAACTGGCTAAACACCCGAAAAGCGAAATCGATAAGCGAGTAGGCGAAATTGCTGAAATGCTGCATATCGAACATTTATTAAAGCGCTTTCCCCAAGAGTTATCCGGGGGCCAGCAGCAGCGTACTGCCATGGGCCGAGCGCTCGTTAAAGACGCCGACTTAATTCTGTTTGATGAGCCACTGGTCAACCTGGACTACAAACTCCGCGAAGAACTCCGCGATGAACTGCGTGAGCTGTTTAAGGCGCGAAACTGTATTGCCGTTTATGCCACCACCGAGCCCAATGAAGCGCTAGCGCTGGGCGGTAATACCGCAGTACTCCACGAAGGCAAATTACTCCAGTACGGCCCCACCGAGCAGGTCTATCGCCAGCCCAACGGTCGTCATAGCGCAGAAATGTTTTCCGAACCTCCGATTAATATCGTTCCCGGCCAGCTTACCGACAGCGAGATCACCTTCGACCAAAACCTGCACTTCCCCTGCGACGATAAGCTAAAACGCCTTGAACCGGGTGATTACGACTTTGGCGTGCGCGCTTCACACCTGACTCTGCAACCGCAGCAGGCCGATGATTTAGCGCTGGATGTGCACGTGGATGTAGCGGAAATCAGCGGTTCTGAAACCTTCCTGCACGTTCATCACGAACGTTTCCCTCTAGTGCTTCACCTGGTTGGCATCCACCAGTTTAGCGTCGACGAGCCGCTGAAAGTCTACTTCCCTACCCACCAGCTTTACGCTTTCGACAAGCAGGGCCACACCGTGCATATACCCGCCCGTCAGGGAGACGCTGCCCATGGCTGAAATCACGTTAAAGGGCCTGGCGCACTGCTACGAAAAAGCGCCCAAGAGCGCAGCGGATTACGCCATTCGCCAAATGGATCACGTTTGGCACCAGGGCGGCGCCTATGCCCTGCTAGGTCCTTCCGGCTGCGGTAAATCTACCCTCTTGAATATTATTTCCGGGCTGCTTGAACCCTCGGATGGCGATGTTTTGTTTGACGGCCAACGAGTTAATGAGCTGCCGCCCGAAGAGCGCAATATCGCCCAGGTGTTTCAGTTCCCGGTGATCTACGACACCATGACGGTGTTCGATAACCTCGCCTTCCCCCTGCGCAATATGAATACGCCTGAGTACCGGGTTAAACCCAAGGTACTCGAAGTCGCCGATATTCTAGATCTGACGCCGCTGTTAGATCGCAAAGCCAAAAATTTAACCGCCGATGAGAAGCAGAAGGTTTCCATGGGGCGAGGCTTAGTACGCGATGACGTCACCGCGATTTTGTTTGACGAACCGCTGACCGTCATCGACCCGCAGCTCAAGTGGAAACTGCGCCGCAAGCTCAAAGAAATTCACGAACGCTTCAACATCACCATGATTTACGTCACCCACGATCAACTGGAAGCCTCTACCTTTGCGGATAAGATCGCCGTGATGTATGGCGGTCAGGTGGTGCAATTTGGCACGCCACAAGAGCTATTTGAGCGTCCGGCGCATACGTTCGTGGGTTACTTTATCGGTAGCCCCGGTATGAATTTTATGGCCGTCGATTACCGCAACGATCAAGTAATGTTCGGTGATCAGCCACTGCCGGTTAGCGAGCCATTGAAACGTGCGGTTGCCAATGCCCCTTCGACCAACATCAAGCTAGGCATCCGCCCCGAGTTTATTGCTATTTCCTCAAGCCAGACGGCCGATAGCGTATCAATTCAAGTGGTTAGCGTGCAGGACCTGGGCACCTATTCGCTGTTGACTTACAAACTCAATGGGCAAACTTTTAAAGCACGCCTACCCGAAGGCCAACCGCCAGTAAGTGAAGCGGCATTTGCGCATTTCGATGCTGACAAGGTGGCGCTGTATATCGATGAGTACTTGGTGGAGACCGGCCATGAATAACAAAGTGCCCAACAACAGAGCCTGGCTACTCGTGCTACCCATGCTGGTACTGGTGGCGTTTTCGGCGATCATCCCGCTAATGACCGTGGTGAACTACTCGGTGCAGGACGTGCTCGGCCCTAACGCGAGCTTTTTTACCGGCACCGAGTGGTTTAAAAGCACGCTCAACGACGAAGCATTACAGGCAGCATTTCTGCGCCAAATTTCGTTCTCAATGATCATTCTGGCCATTCAGATTCCGTTAGGCATTGGCATTGCGCTCATTATGCCCAAACGCGGCTGGCAAGCCTCGGCGGTACTGATCCTGATCACCCTACCGCTGCTGATTCCTTGGAACGTGGTGGGTAGCATTTGGCAGATTTTTACCCGTGGCGATATTGGGTTAATGGGCTGGGGGCTACGTGAGTTAGGCGTCAACTACAACATTACCCGCAATGCGGGCGACGCCTGGGTAACGATCGTTTTAATGGACGTGTGGCACTGGACCCCACTGGTAGCCATGCTCTGCTACAGCGGCCTGCGCTCGATTCCCGAAGCGTATTACCAGGCAGCGCGTATCGACCGTGCCTCTAAATGGGCGGTGTTCCGCTATATCCAGCTACCGAAGCTGACCAATGTGCTGGTCATCGCTGTACTGTTGCGCTTTATGCACTCCTTTATGATTTATGCCGAGCCCTTTGTACTAACCGGCGGCGGTCCAGGAAGCTCGACAACGTTTCTGAGTCAGTCGCTCGCCACCATGGCGATCGGCCAGCAGGACTTAGGCCCCTCTGCCGCTTTCTCGCTTATCTACTTCCTGGTCATTCTGCTGGTGAGCTGGGTCTTCTACACCACCATTATGAATATGCAGAAAGACAAACCGCCGCACGGAGGTGCTTAACATGAGCTATCAACTCGAAAACACCCAGCGTGGCGAGAAGTACAACACGATTTTTAGCAAGGTTACTCCTGCCCAACGGCGCAATCGTACTGCCCGTGCACACTGGCGTTCGCGTCTTTTGCTTGGCGTCTATTTAGTGCTAATGATTTTGCCCATCTACTGGCTGATCAATATGTCACTACAGACCAATAGCGAAATTCTTGGCTCAATGACGCTGTGGCCACAAAACCTGACCTTTGATAACTACATCGGCATTTTCAGCGACTCAAGCTGGTACATGGGCTACGTCAACTCGATGCTCTACGTGGCGATGAACATGCTTATCACTATCTGCGTCGCGCTGCCCGCCGCTTACGCCTTTAGTCGCTACAGCTTTATTGGGGATAAGCATCTTTTCTTCTGGCTGCTGACCAATTTAATGGCGCCGCCCGCGGTGTTTTTACTGCCTTACTTTCAGCTCTACTACTCGGTGGGTTTGTTTGACACCCACATTGCCGTGGCGCTGGCCCACTGCCTGTTCAATATCCCGCTGGCGATTTGGATTCTGGAAGGCTTTATGAGCAGCGTGCCTAAAGAAATCGACGAAACCGCCTACATCGACGGCTATAGCTTTCCACGCTTTTTCGTCAAGATTTTTATCCCCATGATCCGCTCAGGCATCGGCGTCACGCTGTTTTTCCTGTTCATGTTCTCCTGGGTGGAGCTACTGCTGGCGCGCACGCTGACGGCCACCGATGCCCAGCCTATCGGCATGATCATGACGCGTACCTCTACGGCCTCAGGGATTGACTGGGGCACCTTGGCCGCCGCCGGTGTGTTGACGATTATCCCCGGCATTTTAGTGGTCTACTTCGTTCGCAACCAT
The DNA here is from genome assembly GCF_033052795.2 of Halovibrio sp. HP20-59. NCBI lineage: Bacteria > Pseudomonadati > Pseudomonadota > Gammaproteobacteria > Oceanospirillales > Halomonadaceae > Halovibrio > Halovibrio sp. HP20-59. The sequence goes on along the minus strand of NZ_JAWJUW020000002.1, from coordinate 84,286 downwards.
ATCGCCAAGGGCTTTGCCCTGGGCCGCACCTAAGGAGAGCCGCTATGTCTTGGATGGTATGGACAGTGCCCACCGCCGTATTCTTTTCGTCAATTGCGGCCATGCTGGCGGGAATGACGGTTTGGGAAATTTTGTCACCGACGATTGAGCGCAAAGGGTTTTTACCCATTGCCACCACTCGCGGAGATCGGCTGTTTATCGGCCTACTCTCGGCGGCCTATATCCACCTGGGAGTGATAGGTTTCACTTCATTATCCATTTGGATTGCACTAGCGGTATCAGCCGTATGGCTGCTGGTTTTAATGCGCTGGGGATAGCCCTTAGGGCTGGACTAGCCCTTGGGAATGCCGCCAGCGTTTAATCGGTATCAAGGACGGCCAAATCATCAAGGAAGAACACAACAAAACGAGGTCAATATGCAAAAGCACGACAAAAAATTCAAACTGACCACCCTCGCCGCGGGCTTAATGCTGGCATCGGGGACGCTGTCAGCGCAGGAAGAAGATGCCCGCACCATCGCTGAACGCCTGGTCGATGAGCACTTCCAGAACTCGACGCTAAGCCGTGAAGAACAGATAGAAGAGCTGATGTGGTTTGCAGAAGCCGCCGAGCCGTTTCGTGGCATGAATATTCAAACCGTTGCCGAAGGCCTGACCACCCACGTTTATGAAAGCGAAGTGTTGGCGGAAGCGTTCAGTGAGCTTACCGGTATCAATCTGACCCACAACATCATCGGCGAAGGTGACGTGGTGGACACCATGCAGAACCAGATGCAGTCGGGTAATAGCATCTATGACGGTTTTGTGAACGATACCGACGCCATCGGCACGCATATCCGTTACGGCACCACGATAAACCTCACCGAGGCGATGGAAAACGAGTGGGCCGACTACACGCTGCCGACGCTCGATCTGGACGACTTTATTGGTCTGCAATACGGCACCGGGCCAGACGGTAGCGTCTACCAACTGCCGACCCAGCAGTTTGCCAACCTCTACTGGTTCCGTCATGACTGGTTCCAACGCGAAGACCTACAGGAGCAATTCCGGGAGATTTACGGCTACGACTTAGGCGTGCCCACTAACTGGACCGCCTACGAAGACATTGCCGAGTTCTTCTCCGTGCATGTGGGTGAGATAGACGGCACCACGGTGTATGGCCATATGGATTACGGCCGCCGCGATCCCTCACTGGGCTGGCGTTTCCATGACTCCTGGCTTTCAATGGCGGGCATGGGTAGTCCTGGTGTCCCCTCCGGCAACCCGGTGGACGACTGGGGTATCCGGGTTAATGAAGACAGCCAGCCGGTAGGCGCCAGCGTCAGCCGCGGCGGTGCTACCAACTCCCCGGCATCGGTATTTGCGATGCAAAAGGCGGTAGATTGGCTTCGTGACTTCGCCCCGCCTGAAGCCCAGGGCATGACCTTTGGTGAAGCGGGTCCGGTGCCTTCGCAAGGCCACATTGCCCAGCAAATCTTCTGGTACACCGCGTTCACCGCCGACATGACTGACCCTGCGGTCGCAGTGACCGATGATGAAGGCAACCCCCTATGGCGGATGGCACCTTCCCCCACCGGCCCCTACTGGGAAGAGGGTATGAAAGTTGGCTATCAGGACGTGGGGGCTTGGACTTTCTTTGACTCAACACCTGAGGATCGCCGCACCGCCGCGTGGCTGTTTGGTCAGTTTACCGTGTCAAAAACGGTGTCGCTGGAAAAACTCATGCACGGTCTAACGCCGATTCGTGAATCTGACATTTTCTCTGAGCAGATGACCGAAATGGCGCCAAAGCTAGGCGGTTTGGTGGAATTTTACCGCAGTCCCAACGAGTCAAACTGGACACCGACAGGCACCAACGTACCTGACTACCCACGCATGGCGCCACTTTGGTGGCAAAATCTGGCACCGGTCATGAGCGGTGATGTCACCCCGCAGGAAGGTCTCGACAAGCTGGCAGCGGATATGGACAGCACCATGAATCGTCTCGCCCGCGCCAACGTCTTCGACAGCTATGCGCCCGTGCTCAACGAAGAGCGTGACCCGCAGTACTGGCTGGACCAAGACGGCGCACCGAAGGCCAAGTTGGACGATGAAATGCCGCAAGGCACCACCGTTCCTTACGATGAAATGATGGAAGCCTGGATGGAAGCCGGCACCCGCTAACGCTGGAAAGCCAGGCGGGCCAAAAGCCCGCCTGGTGCGTTTCATTGGCGGCAAGCCATAGCACAAGAGAAAACACCCACCGCAACAGGGCTATTTATTTGTTAACTGGATCCGCTATGAAACTGCGCAATCGAAACATTGAACAATTATCGACCGAGACCTTTGACGCCCTGGTGATTGGGGGCGGCATTAATGGCGCTGCCACGGCGGCGGCGTTAGCAGGCAAAGGTGCCAGCGTCGCGCTGATTGATCGCGGCGACTTCGCTGGAAGTACCAGCATGCACTCCTCCAACCTGGTATGGGGAGGCATTAAGTACATGGAAAGTAAGGATTTTGCACTGGTTCGCAAATTGTGCAAAAGCCGCAACCACCTGATCAAAAGCTATCCTTCCACGGTGCAGGAAATTCGTTTCCTGACCACTATTTCTAAAGGTTTCCGCCACTCACCGCGTTATTTGTGGGCGGGCACCTGGCTTTACTGGTTGATGGGTAACGGCTTTACCAAGTTGCCGACATTACTGTCACCCAAAAAAATTAAGCAACAAGAACCGATTATTGATGTTGAGGGCGCCGTTGGCGGCTTTGAGTACTCCGACGCTTATCTTCACGATAACGACGCCCGATTTGTATTCAACTTTGTGCGCCACGCGCTTGACTACGGCGCTATTGCCACCAACTACGTTGAATCACAGGGCGCCGAACGCGAAGGTAATCTGTGGGTGACCAAGGCGCGCGACGTAATGGATGGGCGCACCTTCGATATTCGTGCCAAGGTACTGATTAACGCCGCAGGCCCCTGGGTAGATCAGCATAACGAGTTGACCGGGCAGAAAACCACCCACCATCACATGTACTCCAAGGGCATCCACCTTATTGTCCCGCAGCTAACCGATAAAAAGCGGGTGCTGGCGTTTTTTGCCGACGATGGTCGGCTGTTTTTTGTTATTCCCATGGGTAATCGCACCTGTATCGGCACCACCGACACCCATATGGAACAGCCGGAAGTCGATGTGACCGCTGACGATATCGCCTTTGTGTTGGAAAATATCAATAAGCGCCTTACCTTGGCTAAACCGCTCACCCAGGACGACATTATCTCAACCCGCTGCGGGGTGCGTCCGCTTGCCATTAAGGCTGACCAAGGCGAGGATCGCGACTTTCTCCAGCTATCGCGCAAGCACGTGGTAGACACCAATATCGAAAGCGCGCATGTCAGCATCTTTGGCGGTAAGCTGACCGACTGCTTAAACGTAGGCGACGAAATTGCTGACGAGATCAGCCGCCTGGGCGTCACGCTCTCAGCGCCTGATTTTCAGTGGTACGGCGAGCCCCCAGCGTCGGTGAAGCGCCAATTTATGGATCAAGCCAAACAGATGGATTTGGATGCAATGACCGCACCCACCTCCTCAGAGCCGCTTTCTTCACGGCTTTGGCGGCGCTACGCCGATCAGGCTATTACCATGCTAGAGAAAATTCGTCAGGACCCTGCTCAGGGCGAAATCTTGATCGAAGGCACCGAGTACATCCGCTGCGAGATTGAGCATGCCCGCGATCATGAGATGATCACTCAGCTTGAAGATTTTCTGCGCCGCCGTGCCAAGGTATCGCTGGTGGTCCCTCATGAGGAGCTGCGCCAATCCGCAGGTTTAAAAGAGGCTTGCCGTGTGCTATTTGGCGACGACGCTGACGAGCGTTTTAACCATTACTTTGAGCAAAACCGCGATACGGCGTTACCGCCCGGTTCAGCCGTAGAGGTTTAAAGTCCAGAGATAAGTTTAAAGTTAAAATATAGGTTTAAAGCCCAGGGATTTACCCTAAAAAAGCCCCCGCAATGTAACGGGGGCTAATAGAGTCTTATTTACGTAGAGTCTTATTCATGAATAAGCACTTACCCTATTCTTCATCTTCAATGCGCATCTGAGAATCTCCAGCTAGCACTTCATCCCACGCTTCTTGCAGTGTGTAGCCTGAACGACTGTCCACGGTGTCGATGACTTCAACGGCATGCTGCAGTGATTCACGGTTGCTCTTCAGCGCCACGACCAATCGGGCGAGGTCCTGCTTGCTGAAAGTGCTGGCGATGCTGTTGGCTTGTTGGCTCAGTTCGATGCAGTTCATTAGTAATACCTCATGGTATGGTCATCCGCTGCCTAACCGCCTATCGGTTTAAAAACAGCCATCTTAATTAACGACGTATGGTGACGTTGCTACTCATGCTGGGCCAGGTAAGTGCCCAGTTCGGTAACTGCGAAACGGTCACAAGCGTTACAAGACCTTCGCCTTTAGCGCTTGGGTAATACTGAAGCGCTATGGTTCTGTAGCAGGGATTAGGAGGGTGACCCGGGATAACGAAGCACCCGCCTGATCCATGACTTGACTATGGTTCACTGCAGCAAAACGCACAATGCATCATTGGCCGCAGGCGGGGTTGTAACTCAACTACATAAACGTTGATTGGGCGCTATCGGTGTTAAAGACTTTCAGGAGGAGCATTAAATAAGCACTTTAGGGCGTAGAACGTACTCTTGATACCGCATCTAACCAGCCCTGGTAGAGTTGCTCGCGGGTGGCTTCTTCCATAGCGGGCATAAAGCTTTTTTCGCAGCGCCATAGCTGTTCAATTTCTTCCAAGGTTTGATACCAACCGAGTCGCAGCCCTGCTAAATAGGCGGCCCCCAGCGCAGTGGTTTCCAAAATAGTCGGACGGTCCACCTGGACACCCAGCATATCGGCAAGAAACTGCATTACCCAGCTGTTCTTCACCATACCACCGTCGACGCGCAGATTTCCCGGCGTGGCCTCCATATCGTCGTTCATGCAGTGCTGCAAGTCGCGGGTTTGGTAGCAAACCGCCTGCAGGCCAGCAGCGACTATCTCGGCGATGCCTGTATCGCGAGTTAACCCCAAAATAGCCCCACGGGCTTTCGGGTCCCAATGCGGGGCGCCTAAGCCGGTAAAGGCCGGCACCAGATAAACGCTATGGCCGCTACGGGTCTCTTGGGCCAAGGCTTCGGTTTCCGAGGCATCGGCAAATAGGTTAAGGCCATCGCGCAGCCACTGTACCGTCGCGCCCGCCACGAAAATACTGCCTTCCATGGCGTAGGTTGGCTTGCCGTTAAGCCGGTAGCCAATAGTGGTTAGCAAGCGATTACGCGAGAGCGACGGCGTTTCACCGGTGTTCACAATCATAAAGCAGCCGGTGCCGTAAGTGCTTTTACCCATCCCGGGTTGAAAACACGCTTGGCCAACCAGTGCCGCCTGCTGATCTCCGGCGACCCCGGCAATCGGCAGCGCGACGCCCAACCAGTGCGGTTCAGTGGTGCCAAAGTCATCGCTGGAGTCTTTCACATCGGGCATTAGATTGGCGGGTATATTAAACAGCGTCAGCAGCTCTTCATCCCACTCCTGGGTATGAATATTAAACAGCGCCGTCCGCGAAGCGTTGGTGGCGTCGGTCACGTGCTGCTGGCCACCGGTTAGCCGCCAGATTAAAAAGCTATCCACCGTGCCAAACGCCAGCTCACCCTGCTCGGCTCGCTGCCGAACGCCTTCAACATTATCCAGTATCCAGGCAAGCTTGGTGGCTGAAAAGTAGGGGTCAATCAACAGGCCCGTTTTGGCTTGAACGGTATCGGTATAGCCTTGATCGCGCAGCGACTGACACAGATCTGAAGTGCGACGATCCTGCCAAACAATGGCGTTATAGAGTGGTTTACCGGTGTTGCGGTCCCACACAATGGTGGTTTCCCGCTGATTGGTAATGCCGATACCGGCGATTTGGTCAGCGGTAATTGCCGCTTTTGCAATCACCTCTCGGCAAGTGGCGACAACGGTCTCCCAAATATCCTCAGGGTTGTGCTCTATCCAACCGTCATGAGGAAAGTGTTGGGTAAATTCACTTTGTGCAACGGCGGTCACCTGGCCTTGGCGGTTAAACAGAATCGCGCGCGAGCTGGTAGTACCTTGATCGATGGCGAGAATAAAAGAGGACATATCGAGTTCGCTTTGTTGTATTGTCTTTCGATTTTGTATACTTACTTTCGCATTTTTATCATCCAAGGCTACTCCAGGCGCTTAAAATGCTCAAGGATGAAACAACTTCATTAAGCGATGTAAAGCGCCACATCGTGTTGGGTCAGCAAACGCTGAATTGCTTCGGGCGGTTTGCGATCGGTAAATAGCGCATCCAGCTGCGCCAAATTACCTTGCCGCACCACCGGGTTACGGTGGAATTTAGAGTAGTCTGCCGCCAAAAAGATGCGCCGCGAATTAGCAATAATTGCCTGGGCAACGCGCACTTCCTGGTAGTCAAACTCCAGCAGCGAGCCATCCTCATCGATACCACTAATGCCGATAATGCCGTAATCGACTTTGAACTGATTGATAAAGTCGATAGTCGCTTCACCAATAATACCGCCATCACGGGAACGCACCTGTCCGCCAGCAACAATCACTGTGAAATCCTCTTTGCGCTGCAAAATAGCGGCAACATTAAGGTTATTAGTAATAATCTCAAGGCCTTGGTGCTTTAAAAGCGCATGCGCAATGACTTCATTGCTGGTGCCGATATTAATAAATAGTGAAGAATGATTAGGAATATACTGGGCTAGACAGTAGGCAATACGCTCTTTTTCTTCCAGGTGGAGGGTCTTGCGCGTGCTGTAGGCGGTATTCACCGTGCTTGACTCAATGCCTACCCCGCCATGTACCCGCCGCACCCGATCTTCATCGGCCAAGGTGTTCAAATCGCGGCGGATAGTTTGCGGCGTCACTTCAAAGTGTTCGGTGAGCTGTTCAATACTCATATAGCCGTGCTGACGAACCAGCTCGACAATGGCGTCCTGACGACGTTGTTGATTCATGGGCCCAGCCTGTTCTATTTTTAACGCTATCTGAACATAATCTAGCAAAATTTTCGAAATCTAATAGTTTTCTAGCACTCACCTGCCTGGTAACGCCAGCGTATTTCCGCGTTAAAGCGGCCACGACCATAAAATCATGGGGATCGCCACGACCAGTACCACAAGAGAAAGCGGCAGACCCAGCTTCCAGTAATCACCAAAGCGATACCCGCCAGGCCCCAACACCAGCGTGTTCGATTGATGCCCGATAGGGGTTAGAAAGGCACAGGAAGCGCTGACGGCCACCACCATCAAGAAAGGGTCGAGTGAGACATCGAAGCCTTCGGCTAAGCTTACTGCAATCGGTGCCATCAGCAGCGCAGCGGCGGCATTGTTGACCACGTTAGAAAGCACCATGGAAAGTAAAAACAGGCCAATCATGGTTACCACTACCGGCCAGTCACTGCCAAAACTCAGCAGCGCGTTGGCGATCAAGTCCGCCCCACCGCTGGTTTCCAATGCTTCGCCCACGGGTAGCATCGCCCCTAGCAACACGATCACTGGGCCATCAATGGCTTGATACCCTTCGCGCAGCGGCAGCACGCCAATCAGCAGCGACACCACCGCGGCAGTGCTCATGGCCACAGCGGCAGGGAGTAGATCAAACAGCATGGCCATAATCGCTAAGGCAAAGATGGCAATCGACATGGCCAGCTTGCGTGGCTGCCCAAGGTGCAAATCTCGTTTGGCTAGCGGTAGGCAGCCTAACGCGGCTAGGCTTTCCGAGATTTCGTTTTCACTGCCCTGGAGCAGCAAAACATCGCCATTTCGAAAGCGAATATCTCTCAGCCGTTGTTTTAAGCGCCCACCATCGCGGGCTACCGCCACTAAGTGGAGACCATACTGCTGGTTCAATCGCAACTCTCGCACACTACGGTTAATCATCATGGAGTCGTTGCGCACCACGGCTTCGATGAGCTGCAAACCCTCTGTATCGAGCGCTCGGCGATCTTCTTCCTCCGTTTGGCTATGCTCGCTCTCGTCGTCACTATCGCTAACCGGATGTTCGGCGTTGCCTTGTTCGTCCAACTCGGCAATTGCGCTAAGGCCCACTTTATCTTCTAACAACTGAAGTTCTTCGGGACCGGCTTCCAAAAGGAGAATATCGCCCTCTTCCAAGGCACCGTGAAAGTTATAGCCTGCACGACGATCATCATCGCGCACCACTGCCAGTACAGGGATCGTCTCTTCTAGTTCATCGCCTAGCTGCTGCAGCGTTAGCCCTTTGGCCTTCGATTCTTCACCAACCTTTAGCTCCACTAGATAGTTAGCGGTATCAAACATCTCTTCGGTAGAGGCTTGCCCGCTACGCTGGGGTGTTAATCGCCATCCAATTAGCACAATGAACGCTAACCCCGCTAACGCCACCGCCACCCCGACGGGTGAAAAACTGAACATACTAAAATTATCGCCGGTTACGCTGCCTCGGTAACTGGCAATAATAATATTGGGGGGAGTGCCAATTAACGTCGTCAGGCCCCCAAGCAAAGACCCAAACGCCAGTGGCATCAACAGTAAAGAAGGCGAGGTGTTATGCTCACGGGCTAAGCGCATGGCCACTGGTAGAAGTAACGCTAAGGCGCCTACGTTATTCATTATCCCCGACAAAACAACGACAGTTCCCACTAAGAAAAATAACTGGAGTAGCAGGTTGTCGCCTACTTTGAGCACTTGACTGGCAATAATATCGACAACGCCGGAGCGCTCAAACCCTCGGCTTAGTACCAGTACGGCGGCCACGGTAATCACCGCCGGGTGGCCGAAGCCCGTAAAGGCGTTCTCGGCAGGCACAAGCCCAAGCATGACCGACCCCAGTAACGCTGCCAATGCGACTAAATCATAGCGAAACCGACCCCAGATAAAAGCGGCGAGTGTGAGCCCAAGCACAATAAACACCAGGGTGCTGGGCGCAAGCGCCATGTCTTCGATTGCCATGCTTACATCACCTCCCTATGAATCGACGCCGCCACCTTCGTGAATGGCTCACAACACTAGCCGCTAGACAGCCGCAATGGAAACCTTCGAGATGTTAAGATTGGTACCTTAGCTCTTCGCGTGACTATTGCTTGCGTTGAAAATATTAATTGGCTCTTAGCTCAGAGGTAGCTAAATTTTGTTGATGTAATGTGATGCTTTGAAACGCAGCATTGCCTTGCCGGCGCCACTGGGAACCGACAGTGGTGCATTATGCATATGGGACTACAACAACAACCTGTGGCATAGACCACTGCTGGAGTTTTCAAGATGCCTAACGACAAGCAAAACGTAACGTCAACATCGTTAATAACCACTTCCACTACCTTGCCTTCCTCGCTGACAAGCGCTCCGTCTACCCGGCGTAATTTCCTGAAAACCGCCGCGGCAGGTTCAGCGGCCGTCGTCGCCGCCCCGTGGATAGGCAATGTCCAGGCCCAGGAAGGCATTCGAATCCGCATGCAGTCTTCCTGGCAGCCAGGTACTACGGGCTACCGTATTTTCGAGGAGTGGGCTGCCGGTGTCGCCGAGGCGACAAGTGGCGAAGTACGCATTGAGCCCTTCCCCGCCGGTGCCGTAGCGGGTGCTTTCGAAGTTGCCGATGCGGTGCGCAACGGTGTACTCGACGGTCAGAACTGGTTCACCGTCTACTGGCCCGGCAAAATGCCCGCCGGTGTGTTCCTTACCGCCTATCCAATGGGCCTGTCCGTACCTCATCAGTGGGATATGATGTTTGGCGCCTATGGCGGCTTCGGCATTGCCAAGGATCTGTACCGTAAGCAGGGCCAGGAGCTACTCGGCTACGTTCACCACGACCTTAACCTGATCCACTCCAAGATTCCGCTACGCAGTTTTGACGACTTTAAAGGCGTTAAAATCCGCATGCCCGGGGGCATTGTGGCGGAAACCTTCGCCTCTATCGGTGCGCAGACGACTCTGCTTCCGGGGTCCGAAGTCTATCCAGCGCTCGAGAAAGGTACCATCGACGCGGCCGACTACACAGGCGCTGCCGTCAACTTCGAGTTAGGCTTCTGGCAGGTCGCCGACTACATCATCATGGGGCCGCCTTCGACGCCTTGTCTGCACCAAGCTGTCGACTTGATGGATATTTCCGTCAACCGGCGCGTGTTCGAGCGCATGTCGCCCCAGACCCAGGATCTGATGCACGACCTAGTGGCCGCCTACTCCCGCGAGCACTATGCGGCGATCCAGAAGGCCAACGCTGAAGCTTGGCCCAAGTACCGTGAAAAAGGCGTGGAGATCATCCACCTTACCGAAAACGATGCCAGCCGCTTCCGTGATGCCGCCATCCCGCTGTGGTTCAAGTGGGCCAACAAGGATCCTGACGCTGCTCGCCTGTTTAGAGCTCACCTCAACACCATGATGGATCCTGCAGTGGGACTGATCACCGACGAAGACATCCAGGGCTACGAGCTTAACGCCTGATGCTCAACGTCTGACTAATTTGCTCAACAATAGCGGATGTTGCGATCGACATCGCAACATCCGATTTGGCTAGAGTAATCACTTTTTGTTCCGCATCCCGTCAGCTTGATGATCCGGAACCATCGCCAGGAGGCGATGGTGTCACGGAGGAGTGCCCATGAATCTTGATATCGAATTCGTTCTCCCACATTGGCTTTACTGGTCGGTGTTGCTGCTTTTGCCACTGGTGGTGATGTTTTTCGTCGATCGCAGTTTCCGGCGTGGCGCTACCATCGACGGCGGGGAAATTGCCGAAGTGCCCCCCGGCGAAGAGGTCGAGGTCGCTTACCTGCCACCTGGCAACTTATTTACAACCATTGTCGACCGCCTTTCAGGCTTTTCCGGCCGCTACGTGGCGTACTGGGCGCTGGTTGCGCCTTTCATCTTCGCCTACGAAGTGCTTGTACGCTATGCCTTCAACTCGCCGACTAACTGGGCACACGAGTCGATGACGTTGATGTTCGGCATGCAGTATCTGATTGCGGGGGCTTATGCGCTTCGCGAAGGGGGACATGTCCGCGTCGACATTCTGTACAGTCGGGCCAAGCCACTTAACAGAGCGGCACTGGACATTTTCACCTCAATATTCTTCTTTATCTTTACCCTCGCGTTGCTTTCGACCGGCTGGACGTTTTTCTCACAGTCGGTGAGCGACGCGTACTTCTTTGGCTCTAGCTATTCCAACGAGACCTCTTTCACCGAATGGGCCATCCAGTTCTATCCGGTGAAGTTCATGCTCTTCTTTGGCGCGCTACTATTGCTGCTACAGGGGTTTGGTCAACTGATTCGGGACATCCAGGCGTACCGTTACCACTGGCGCCTGCATGAAGGTAGTCGAACCTTCGCCCGCGCGATGCTGATCATCGCCGTCTTCCTTGCTGCCTGGCTAACGTTTGAGATTGCCAATATCGCAGTCACCGACTACGAGAGTTTAGCCGGTAGCATTTCGGGTAGTCTTAGCTCAGTCGGTATCGGCGCACTGACCCTAGTGATGTTTGGCACTCTGATGGTGGTGCTGGTGGCGGGTCTGCCACTAGCCTTTGTTACCGGGGGCCTGGGGGTCATATTCCTCTATACGGTCGGCGACCAGGCGATGCTCAACCTGATGCCGTCGCGCATCTTCCCGATGATGACCAACTACCAGCTCTCGGCCATACCGCTGTTCATTTTCATGGCCTCGGTGCTGGAAAAAGCCGGGATTATCGAAGAGCTGTTCGACGTCGTTTATAAGTGGATGGGCGGCCTCAAGGCCGGACTGGCCATCGCCACGGTGATTGCATCCACGCTGCTCGCCGCCATGGTCGGTGTGATTGGTGCGGCGGTGGTCACCATGGGCCTGATCGCCCTACCGGCGATGCTCAAACGCAACTACGACCCGGAAATTGCCATTGGCTCGATCATGGCCGGCGGCACCCTGGGCATTCTTATCCCGCCCTCGATCCTGGCGATCATCTACGGCGTTATCGCTCAGCAATCGGTGGGTGAGCTCTACCTCGGCTCGCTGATTCCTGGTTTACTGCTGGCCTTCATGTACGGCTTCTACTGCTGGATGCGCGGCACCCTGAACATCAAGATGGCCCCGCCGATGCCAGTGGAAGACCGGGTCGACATGAAGGAGAAGCTACGCCTGCTGCGCAACATGCTGGCGCCCATTGTGCTGGTGATACTGGTACTTGGCATCATCTTCACCGGCATCGCCACCCCGGTGGAAGCGGCGGGTATCGGCACCTTTGGTGCCCTGGTGGTAGCGGCCATGCACAAGCGTCTGACCTGGCCCAACCTGCACGCGGCCTGCATGACCACGCTGGTCGCCTCGGCGATGGTGATGTGGATTATCTTCGGCGCCAGCATCTTCGTCGGCTTCTATATCCTGCAGGGCGGCCAGACGTTCGTACAGGAACTGATCTCCGGCGCGGGCCTTGGCCCCTATGCGGTGCTGTTGCTGATGATGGTATTGCTGGTGGCGCTGGGGATGTTCCTCGACTGGGTGGGCATCTTGCTGCTGGCGGTGCCGATCTTTGTTCCGCTGATCAAGGGAATGACCTTTGACGGCGTGCTTGGATTACCCGGTGTAGACCCGACTGATGTATCGCTGTGGTTCGGCGTTATCTATCTGGTCAATATGCAAATGTCGTTTCTCAGTCCGCCGTTCGGCTATGCGCTGTTCTATATCAAGGGGGTCTGCCCGCCGCATATCACCATGGCGCAGATATTTCGTTCATCCTTCCCGTTCCTGGGCATCCAGGCGCTGGGGCTACTGCTGGTGATACTCTTCCCAGCGTTGGTCACTTGGCTGCCTAACCTGGCCTACGGCTAGCCAGACACCTCATCATGCATAACGTGTAACACCCTCGCCTAGCGAGGGTGTTTTTCGATTTGACTAAGCAATGCATTAGGACAACATTTTCTTTTGAGACCCTGGGTCGAGAATAGCGGCCTATCGATTGGCGCTCGGATACTTCATGGTTTTAATATGGACGAACCCGTCGTCTTGCGGTTTTGAAGCGCATCCTGAGCTTTGCCCGCTTCCGCCAGCGGGTAACGATGGGCGATATCGACTTTGATCTTGCCGCTTTCTATCATGGCGAAGAATTCTTCGCACATCGCTTCTAGACGCTGGCGGGTGTCGGCGTAACCGTTCAGGCTGGGGCGAGTCACGTAGAGCGAGCCCTTCTTGTTAAGAATACCGATATTAACGCCTTCTACCGGGCCAGAGGCGTTGCCAAAACTCACCATTAACGCGCGGGGTTTTAAGCAGTCTAGCGATGTTTCCCAAGTATCTTTACCCACCGAATCGTAGACCACATCACACATCTCGCCGTTGGTGAGCTCGCGCACGCGCTCAACTACGTTTTCTTCGCTGTAGTTGATAGTCGCCCAGGCGCCGTTAGCCATGGCAAGATCAGCTTTCGCTTGTGAGCTAACCGTACCAATCAGCTTAACGCCTAATGATTTTGCCCATTGGCAGGCAATCGAACCGACGCCACCGGCAGCGGCGTGAAATAGAATGGTTTCGCCACCTTTAAGCCCAAAAGTTTGGCGCAGCAGATACTGCACGGTAAGGCCTTTGAGCATACTTGCCGCCGCCGTTTCAAAGTCGATGGCGTCGGGTAATTTCACCACCTTGGCAGCGGGCAGCGTGTGCATTTGCGCATAGGCGCCTAACGGGCCCTGCGCATAGGCCACACGATCACCTACGTTTAAGTGGGTGACACCTTCGCCCACGGCATCGACCAGACCGGCGCCTTCGGTACCCAGGCCAGAAGGCATGGAAGGTGCCGGATAAAGACCGGTACGGAAATAAATATCAATAAAATTAAGGCCTACGGCCTTGTTGGCAATACGTACCTCGCCCTGGCCGGGGTCAGCAGGGGTAACATCGGCCAATTCCAGCACTTCAGCACCACCGGTACGGGCAAATTGCATGCGTTGAGACATTAAAGGCTCCTTATCGCTTATTGAGGCAGTTTTTGAGATCGTTTGTGGAGACAGGTTATTCAGTATCATCAAGCAATGCTATCCAACAGCGTCGCGGCGTTTATATCAAGCTGGCAGGCAAGCGGATTTTTGCGCCCGCTTCATTGCAAGCGGTGTTTGTTGTAAGAAGCGATGCCTGTTGCAAAAAATATTTAAGCGCAGCAGCACGAAAGCACTGAAACCCAGTTGTCATACCCCCATGCTAAAATTTAGCTTTGTTTAACGTCTAAGGCTTAGAGAATTGTCATGACGCATCCCGCCATTCAAGTCCCTGCAGTGATTGCCCATCGCGGCTACTCCGTAGCCGCCCCCGAAAACACTCTGGCGGCAGTGCGCGCCGCCCATCAGGCCGGGGCTACATGGGTAGAGCTGGATGTGCAGCTTCTCGGCGACGGCACGCCCGTGATTTGGCACGATGCCAGTGTCACACGCTGCTCCAGTGGCCGGGGTAATCTACGTGATTTAAGCTGGGAAAAGGCACGAATCCTGGATGCAGGCAGCTGGTTTGGCGATCACTTTGCGGGCGAAAAAATGGCCAGCCTTGAGGCCATGATCAGCTTACTCAACGAGCTGGAAATGGGCGTCAATATGGAATTCAAGGTTAACCGAGGCCGCGACCCGATTGCCCTGGTTGATCGCGCTCTACCCGAAATGCTCGACACCTTGCCGCCTGAACGCTTAATCATCTCGTCTTTCAATGCCAGCGCGCTGAGCCACTGCCGTCAGTTCGCCAGCCGTGAGCGGTTGGCGCTGGGCCTGCTGTTCGGCAGTATCCCCAAAACTTGGCGCGCGCAGTGCGAAGCTATTGAGGCTTTCAGCGTGCACGCCGACTGGTCACGCTTAAAACGCCCCCAAGCTGCTGCGATACAGCGTGATGGCTACCACTTAATGTGCTATACCGCCAATGACCCCAGCGCCTTTCACAACCGCTGGGCGTGGGGCATTTCCAGTGTCATTACCGACGAGCCCGCCGCTTTTAAGCGCTATTTAGATAGCCACTCATAATGACGGAGTCTAGCGTGAAGTATTTGGGAGCCCACGTAAGCGCCGCTGGTGGTGCAGACCAAGCTGTTCAACGCGCGGTGGAAATCGGGGCTGATGCTTTCGCCCTGTTTACTAAAAATCAGCGCCAATGGCAGGGAAAACCGCTAACCGATGAAGCTATTCAAGCGTTTCTCGACGCCTGCGCCGAACACAATTTTGCGCCTGAGCAGATTCTACCTCACGACAGCTACCTGATTAATCTTGGCCATCCAGAGCAGAAAGGCCTAGATAAATCCCGTGTCGCCTTTTTAGATGAAATGCAGCGCTGCGAGCAACTCGGGCTGACCTTGCTAAATTTTCACCCCGGCAGCCACTTAAATAAAATTAGCGAAGATGACTGTTTAAAGCGCATTGCTGAATCCGTTAATGAAGCGATATCGCATACCAAAAATGTTACCGCAGTGATTGAAAACACCGCTGGGCAAGGCACTAACCTGGGTTGGCGCTTCGAGCATTTAGCTGAAATCATTGACCACGTGGATGATAAAAGTCGTGTAGGCGTATGTATTGATACCTGCCACGCCTTTGCGGCTGGCTATGATTTGCGCAGCGCAGAGACCACCCAAGCAACACTGGATGAACTCGGCAGCGTGGTGGGCTTTGAGTACCTGCGCGGCATGCACTTAAACGACGCGAAGAGCAACTTTGCCAGCCGTGTAGACCGCCACCACAGCCTGGGTAAAGGCAACATCGGCCTACCCGCTTTCACTACTATCATGCAAGACGCACGCATTAACGGTATTCCGATGATACTGGAGACAGTCGAGCCCGAGATATGGGCTGAGGAGATTAGTTGGCTTCGCGCTCAGGCACACGCCGTTCAAGGTAAATAATTCGACTCGTGGTTTTTTGCACGTAGGGCGATGCTTGCCTACTCTTAAGCTCCTTATACCCAAGCCTCAGCCTACATAAGGAGTGTGTAATGAGCGATACCGATCTCGGCAATTTGGACGCCCAGACGTTAGCTCGTTTGTTTACGCGCAGAGAAGCTTCTCCGCTAGAAGTGACCCGCGCGGCCCTTGGGCGGATTGAGCGCTTCAACCCAGACGTTAACGCTTATGTGCATATCGACGCTGAAGGCGCAGAGTCAGCGGCGAAAGCCTCGGCCCGGCGCTGGGGGCAAGGCAACCCGCTAAGCCCTATTGATGGGGTTCCGGTATCGCTCAAGGACCTAACCCAGGTAGCCGGCATGCCTTGCCGCGAAGGGTCGCTAACCTCTTCTGAAGCGTTGTGCGACACTGATGCGCCACCCGCACGCATGCTGCGCGAAGCGGGCGCTATCATTCTCGGTAAAACCAACACGCCCGAATTTGGCTGGAAAGCGGTCACTGATAACCGAGTCTTTGGCGCCACGGCCAACCCCTGGGATACGCGGTTAACTCCCGGCGGCTCTTCCGGCGGGGCCGCCGCCGCAGCCGCGCTTAATATGGGGGTACTGCACCAGGGTGGCGACTCAGGCGGTTCCATACGCATCCCCGCCGCGTTTACCGGTGTATTTGGCTTTAAGCCCACCTATGGCTGGGTACCCCAATGGCCGCCCGCCAAAGAACCCAGCCTTTCACACTTGGGGCCTTTGACTCGCACCGTGCGCGATGCCGTCAGCATGCTAAACGTGATAGGTCGCTACGATTACCGTGACCCCTACGCCACCCGCGGGCAGCCTGATTGCTGGGGAGTGGATTTAGATAAAGGCTTAACCGGCTTAAAGATTGGCTACTCTGCAGACCTTGGCTATGCCAAAGTGGACCCGCAAATTGCCGAACGCGTGCGGGAGGCGGCCGATAAGTTAGAGGCGTTAGGGGCAGAAATAGTTGAAGTCAATCCAGGCTTTTCGTCACCCATCGAAATATTTCGCAAGCTGTGGTTTACCGCCTCTCTAGAGCAGTGGTCACAAATGGATCAGCATCAGCGCACCCTATTAGATCCTGGCATGGTGGCCAATGCCCGTGCAGCGGAGCCCTGGAAAGCCGTTGATTTATTCCGTGCCTTGACCGATCGTGCGGAATTAACGCTGGGTCTGGAACATTTCAATCAAACATATCATTTGTTAATGACGCCGTCGGTGTCGATATCGCCGTTTGAAATCAATCAGGAAGTTCCTCCCGGTAGTGACATGCAGGATTGGGAAGAATGGGCGCCCTTCAGCTACCCCTTTAATCTCAGCCAGCAACCCGCCGCGTCGGTGCCTTGTGGGTTTACCGACAATGGCTTGCCGGTAGGCTTTCAGTTGGCCGGCGGTAAGTTTGATGATGTGCGTGTTCTGCGCGTCTGCCACGCCTACATGGAAGCGCATCCACCGCGCTTTCCCAGCGTCCCTAACCCTGCCCAGTATGCTTAACCCAGTCTTCTTAAAATTAGTCTGGGCATGAAAAAACCCAGCGGGGCTTGACGCCCCCGGCTGGGTTTTCGTATGCGGTTATACGCGCATAGCGCGGTTAGCTTTTAACGCTCCATGATGAACATTAACGTTACATCGCCGACAGCTTTTCTTCGTCCAATACGCCCGACATACGCACCATCGCAAGCGCTTCATCTAAGCTGCCCACTTCTTCGATCATTAGCAGTTCGGTTGCTAAACTGACTGGCTGTCCGGCTTTTTCAGATAGCAGTCTTTCCAGGGAAGCCACATCCGTCGCGTTGTCTAAATGATGGACATCGACTGAGGCGCTACTTCGGCTCGGCAGGTAAATGGTGCCATTAGAAAAATCGACGGCATAGGCAATCACCCCCGGAACGATAAAGAACAGCAACCCTACGCCGTTAGCGATGGCAACAACCGGGTCAATATCACCGCTTAACTGGCCTTTGCGTTCAGGATAAAAAAGCGTACCGCAACCACTTAATGACACAACGGAAACGCCAACTACGGCGCCTGTCAACCAGCGACGAACTGCTTGATGCATGAAGATTTCCTCAATCGAAAAGACGTAACAGTAATCGGTATACAACATTGTGAGATAGTGATTTTTTGCCGACTAACGCAGCTTAATTTTTCATTAGTTTAGCACAACCGGCCAGAAGTATAGGCGATGCAACGTTACGGCATATTTTGCCGCTTTAACCACTAAGCCGTACAATGCGCATATTCAACGCTAACGGGGCATGTGCTCAGGTACGATGCCCTACTATTACGCACTAAGGAATGCTCACGCCCATGCGCGCCAGCCAATTATTGATTGCCACTTTAAAAGAAACTCCGGCCGACGCTGAGGTCATCAGCCATCAGCTGATGCTACGCGCAGGCATGATTCGTCGCTTAACATCGGGCCTTTATACGTGGCTGCCCCTTGGCCTGCGCACGCTTCGTAAAGTAGAAGCCATTGTGCGCGAAGAGATGGACCGCGCAGGCGCTCAAGAAGTCTTGATGCCCGCCGTTCAGCCCGCTGAGCTTTGGCAGGAGTCTGGCCGTTGGGAGCAGTATGGCCCGGAGCTTTTACGCCTCAAGGATCGCCACGACCGCGACTACTGCGTCGGGCCTACCCACGAAGAAGTGATCACCGATCTGGTGCGTAAAGAGATTGCCAGCTACAAGCAGCTGCCAATGAACTTCTATCAGATTCAAACCAAGTTCCGCGACGAGATTCGTCCGCGCTTTGGGGTGATGCGCTCGCGCGAGTTCATCATGAAAGACGCCTACTCCTTTCACCTTGATGAAGCCTCGCTGAAACAGACCTACCAGGATATGTACGACGCCTACACACGCATTTTCACCCGTTTAGGCCTCGACTTTCGCCCCGTTATCGCTGACAACGGCGCCATCGGTGGCACCGGCTCCCACGAATTCCACGTACTCGCGGCGTCAGGCGAAGACGATATCGTGTTCTCCACTTCCTCCGACTACGCGGCCAACATGGAGAAAGCCGAAGCCATGCCCGCGCCACTCGGTAGCCAACCGACGCGGGCCGAACCCAGCGAAGAACTGCGCCTGGTCGACACCCCCGACACGAAAACCATCGCGACACTGGTTAAACAATTCAATCTTCCGATTGAGAAAACCATCAAAACGTTGATGGTACACGCCGCCGAGGGCGGGCTAATCGCGCTATTGATTCGCGGTGACCATGAATTGAATGAAGTTAAAGCAGAAAACCTGGCCGCCGTCGCCGCACCGCTGACCATGGCGAGCGAAGAAGAGATTCGCGCCGCAGTAGGTGCCGGCCCTGGCTCGCTGGGCCCTGTAGGCCTAAAAATGCCGATTATCATTGATCATAGCGTAGCGCTCATCAGCGACTTCGGCGCCGGTGCCAATGTCGATGATAAACACTATTTCGGCATTAACTGGGAGCGTGACGCCCCCCTGCCCGACGTTGCTGACCTGCGTAATGTGGTAGAGGGCGATCCATCTCCAGATGGCCAAGGCACACTCTCAATTAAACGCGGCATAGAAGTGGGACACGTTTTCCAGCTCGGCCAAAAGTACTCCCAGGCAATGAACGCCAACGTACTCGGCGACAACGGCAAAACAAGCCACCCCTGGATGGGCTGCTACGGTATCGGCGTGACCCGCGTGGTCGCCGCGGCCATTGAACAAAACCACGATGAATCCGGCATTATTTGGCCTAACGCGATCGCGCCATTCCAAGTAGCGCTAGTGCCCATGAACGCGCACAAATCGCAGCGTGTTCGCGAAGAATCAGAGCGTCTCTACCAAGCGCTTAGCGCCGCGGGTTTAGATGTATTACTGGATGATCGTGATATCCGCCCGGGAGTTAAATTTGCCGACCTTGAGCTGATGGGCATTCCTCACCGCTTGGTGATTGGCGACCGCGGCCTGGATAACGCTGAATTAGAATATAAGGGTCGCCGCGATAGCGAAGCCACCATGGTACCTGCGGATCAAATCATCGACTTTTTGCGTGAGAAGGCTAGCTAAAGCAGTAACGCTTGGCGGAGTATTGCTGAGCGGCGCAGGGGTAGGGGTTGGGATAATGGCGTCAGGCACGGTCGTTGCTCAGCCACTACCCCAAACCCTGCGGCCTACGCTTGAGTCTGCCAATCAGAACCATCAAACAACCCAGCAGCAGCGGGCTAGCCGGCAGTGGCGTGCGCGTATGGACGCGCCCCTGGCGAGTTTTATCAATGATCCCGATCAGCGCCAAATGCTATTAACTCGGGTCTATCAAGAGGCCCGACTGGCGGGCTTGCCGCCGGAATTAGTTTTAGCGCTGATTCAAGTCGAAAGCGCCTTCAAAGCCGATGCTATTTCGTCGGCGGGCGCAGTGGGGCTGATGCAAATTATGCCTTTCTGGGTGAGCGAGCTAGGCCTGCCAATGGACGATTTGACCCACCCGCCGCGCAATCTGCGCTATGGCTGCACGATTTTGGCGCACTACCTGGCCATTGAGAATGGCGACTTTACCCGTGCCCTAGCGCGCTACAATGGCAGTTTGGGTGAAACCTGGTACCCGGAACGAGTCATGCATGCCTGGAGGGATACGTGGCGTTAGCCTAAAAAGCTACCCTTCAATCGCCTACTGTTAAATTTCGCGACCACCTTTTCAACGCTGTTTTTGCATTTTTTTACATTTGTGAGAGTGTGCCGTTAAGACAATTGGATGACTTTTCTGCATACTCGTAAACTCTTAATTCATTAATTTTCTCGCTATCGATAGGGTCACTAATGCTAAAACAACAACACCGTCCTATCAGTAGCCTTACCCGTGTGTGCCACGCGCTATTATTGATGCTGCTAAGTACTTCAGCGCACGCCGCCCAGGTCACAGTTACCAGCGCCGCCGGGCTGCCACTTGAAAAGGCAGTGGTAGAGGTCTATTACGACACCGCTGCCGCGACGCAGTTATCGCCTGAAAACAATATTTATCAACGCGATGCCGCCTTCCACCCAACCGTGCTGACGGTACCCACTGGCAGCGACGTGGCCTTCCCCAATCAAGACAATACACGCCATCACGTTTATTCGTTTTCACCGGCCAAGACCTTTGATTTAAACCTCTACCTACGCGAAACACCGCCGCCGGTGCGTTTTGGCCAAGCAGGCGTTGTTGTGTTGGGGTGCAATATCCATGACCACATGCGGGCGTTTATTGTCGTGAGTGATGCCCCTTACGCGGCAACCACCAACGCCCAGGGCGAACTTGCGTTACCCCCATTACCCGCCGGCCAGCACCGCGTTCGTGTTTGGCATTCTGGCGTTGATGATAGCCATCAAGTCTGGTGGGAGGGCACCATCAGCCAAAGCGACTTATTGGAAGTAACCTTGGAGCTAAACGCATTACCACCCCCGGCGCCAACCGTGTCGCCCCTTCAGCAGCGCTTTAAAGATGCCACCTAAGCGCTACCCGGTATTGACGTGATGCTGCGCCACTTGATGAGGTTGCAATGCGCTTTCGAACACGCCTAATGATCGTTCTTCTGACGGTGGTGATCGTCTCGCAGCTTGCCACCGGGATCGCTTTTTTACGCGCTACGCAAAATGACGTGTTGGCCAAGGGCTCCCAGCGTTTAGAAGTCGGTGCCCGAGTCTTGACCCAGCTATTGGAAACCCGCGGCGAACAGCTGCGCGATAACGTCGCCATTCTGGCTGATGATTTTGGCTTTAAAAGCGCCGTCTCGACGCAAGATACCGACACGCTGTATTCGGTACTGGCTAACCATGGTGACCGCACCGATGCCGATATCGTGCTCCTTAATAACCTTGAAGGACGCATTCTAGCCAGCAGCCATCACGCGCAAGACAGCGCAATGCCTTTTCCAGAGCTTTTCGAGCGTGCCCGCCAAGAGGGCTCGGCCGTCGGCGTTGTGATTGCCGACGGCCAGCCTTACGAATTTGTGATGCTGCCCGTCCGTGCGCCCAACTTAATCGGCTGGGTGGGCATGGGGTTTTTAATTGACGAAGCGGTAACCGCTGAAATAAATGCACTCACCGGGCTGGATATCAGCGTGGTTAACTACCGCGATAACGGTGAAATCAGCTACCTGGCCAGCTCGCAAAATGAACAGCTGGCAACACGCCTGCTAAGCGGCAACGGCAATGCCTTAATGGAGACTGCTGTCTCACCGAGCAGCCAGATGACCCCTGATGACGAGTACCTTTCCTTTGCCAGCCTACTGTATGCCGATGCAGCCAATCACACCTATGCACTGCTGCAGCTTTCACGCCGTGAACTCTTAGGAGCTTACCGCTCATTGCAGTGGCAATTGCTGGGCATTGTCGCGCTGATTTTGCTGTTTACCATCGCGGTAGCTATGTGGAGTGCCCGCAGCATGAGTAAGCCATTGATGGTACTCGCCAACGCTGCTCAGCGTATTGGCAAAGGCGAACGCATTCACACCTTGCCAGTGGACGCAGAGCGCAGCGAAACTGGCTTGCTTGCCTCCACGCTGCTGTCTATGCAGGAAGGTATTGCCCAGCGTGAAGCTGTTCTGCAGCATCAATCACGGCATGATTTGTTAACTGACCTTCCCAACCGGTTTAGCGCGCAGGAGGACATTAGCCAATTAATTTTGCGTGATGAGCCGTTTACCCTACTACGCTTGGCCGTCAATAATTTCCGCGATATCAATGACACTTTTGGCTATGCGCTTGGCGACCATATGCTGGTAACGCTTGCCAAACGTTTGCAGCAGTTGCCTGGCCCTGAGAGCAAAGCCTACCGGCTGGACGGCGATGAACTGCTACTGCTGATCAAACAACCGAGTAGCGATTTTGCTTGGCGTGCCCGCGCGTTTACTACGCTACAAACCCCCATCGATCTCGACAAATCGCCGATCACGCCGTTTATTTCTACCGGTGAAAGTAACTATCCTGACCATGGCGATAGCCCGCAATTACTGCTTCGACGTGCTGACATTGCTCTGGATATAGCACGCCGCCAACGCCATCCCCACCAGCGCTATATAGAGGGTCAAGACGAGCGCCATCTGCGCCAGCTGATGCTGATTCGTGACTTGCAGGAAGCAGTGAGCAACGCTGAGCTATGGATGGCGTATCAGCCTAAGGTGGACACCCACACCGGCCTAGTTTGCCAGTTTGAGGCGCTAATGCGTTGGCGACATCCCTCCCTAGGCTTCGTACCGCCCGATGAATTTATCGAACTTGCCGAACGTTCAGGCAATATCCGTATGCTTAGCCAATGGATGTTAACCCACGTCTGCGAACAGCTACATGCTTGGCAGCGCCGTGGTTACAACGTGTCAGTCGCGGTAAACCTATCAGCCAGCGATGTCACAGACCGCCAGTTAGTGACTCATCTCTCAAGCCTACTCGAACGCTATCAGCTCACTCCCGACCAACTGAGCTTAGAAGTGACCGAGAGTGCGGTAATGCAAGACGTCGATGTGGCCAAAGCCACATTGCTAGAACTCAATCAGTTAGGCCTACGTATCGCGATTGACGATTACGGCACCGGTCACTCGTCCTTGGCGCAAATGAAACGCCTACCGGTCGATGAACTGAAAATCGATAAATCCTTTGTGCTTGCGATCGACTCTCAACACGATGATGCCACCATCGTCCGATCGACAATTGATATGGGCCATAGCCTGGGCCTGAAGTTAGTCGCCGAAGGAGTTGAAAACCACGCCAGTGCCATACTGCTAAGCCAGCTCGGCTGTGACTATCTGCAAGGCTATTGGATCGCCAAACCGATGCCAAGTGAGGCGGTCCCCGCCTGGCTGGATAGCTTTTCGCCGCTTGATTTACCGCATCCCCAAACGGCCGCGCTTACCACCGCCCAGAGAACGCCATGACGTTATGCCAACCCTGCTTATTGCCCGCCGGGGCTTTGCCCTCGTTAATCCCGCGTGTTCGTTACCTCCTGGCCGCCTGCCTTGCGGTAACGCTACTCGTCAATGCGCCCCCCTCGCTTGCCGGTAGTCGGATTTTAGCCACCGGCGCCGTCACTGCTATCGAAGGGGCCGCAGGTGGCGGGCTATCCCCCTGGGCGGTACTCTCAAGCACCGCTAGCGATCAGGAGATAGGCGTAACGGCTGCCGCAACCCGCGCGTGGGTAGATGATTATCGGCTCACCGTAACAGGCGCCAGCATCAATCTTTATGATCGTACTGAGCTCTCTGTAGCCCGCCAAACGCTTGATTTAGAGACATTAGGTGGCGAGTTAGGCCAAGATATTTACGCCGCCAAAATACGTTTATTCGGCGATGTCCTTTATCATCCTTGGGGCATTGTCAGTGTTGGCTTACAGCACAAGCGGCTAGTCGATGGCGCTATACCTACTGCCCTGGGTGCTGATGAGACACGCGGCACCGATGTGTACCTTAGCGCCAGCAAACTGCTTTTCAGTGCCGTGGCTGGGCGCAATGTGCTGCTCAACGCCACCTTGCGTAATACCGATGCCAACCAGGGCGGCCTGCTCGGCTTTGGTGGTGACCAGGGCGATCGCACGTGGGTAGCAGAAGGCAGCGTCGGCATTTTTATCACCCCACGGTGGATAGTAGGCGCCGAGTATCGTCAAAAACCCGACAATCTCAGCGTGGCCAAAGAGGATGACTGGCAAAGCTTCTACAGCGCCTACTTCTTCAATAAGCACCTATCCCTGACGGGTGCCTGGTTGGATTTGGGCGACATCGCTGGCTTGCCATCGCAGCATGGTGGGTATCTTTCACTTCAGGCAGCTTTTTAAGCGGAGTGCTATGAGTTTTCAACGCCAACACATGTCTAAACGCCATGCTTTAATAGCGCTTATTTTTGCAGTGGTCGTGTTTTCGCTCGCAGGCTGTGCGCACCAGACAACCTCGGCACCGCTCTATGAGCGCCTGGGTGGTAAAGCATCGATTGATGCGGTGGTCGAGAACCTTTTATACAGGATTGCCGATGATCCCGATGTAGTGGTGTTTTTTGCCAACACTAACATTGACTTATTTGCCGAATCACTGGCCAGCCAGTTGTGTGATGTGAGCGGCGGCCCCTGCCGCTATGAAGGTCCACCAATGGATCGTGCTCACCAACATATGGGGCTAACGGACGTGCATTTTAATCGCGTGGTAGAACATCTTGATGCGGCAATGCAGGAGGAAGGCATTGCCCTTGGCGCTCGTAATGAGCTGCTGGGTCGGTTAGCCCCAATGTATTCAGATATTATGCGTCTTCAGTAACTTGCCAGCCGTCACGCCCGGTTGTTTTTACCCGATAAAGAGTCTTATCAGCAGTCTCGTAGGCAAGCCAGACAAAAAAAAGCCAGCCCAAATTGGGCTGGCAACAGGAGGCTTACTAATGCAAACCCCCTCCCCTGACAAGGTTGACAGGCGCTGGCTCGGCTATTTCTCGCGGTCATCTTTTTTACGTAGATGATCGCGGATCACGAAGCCGACCCAACCCACCATGAAAGCGATAACTAAAGCGACGGTGGCCAAACCGAAAATAATTGTGTCATCCCAATACATGGTGTTTCCTCCCGCCGTGATGTATGCGTTCATACTAGCCACTCAGCGGCGGGAGAAAGCTGACCTGGGTCAAGTTACGTAGGGTGGGGGAAAGCGGTTAAACAAGAAATTGATTCGGGTCAATTTTGGGGATTACCCGCAGTGTTTCGACCCTATAGCACCTTGCGGTCCTCAACTTTACTGTGCTCGGTGCCCGGCGGTAATGGATGGCCTTTGGCCAGTTCCGCTCGGGTCGCGTCGCGAACGTCCAAAACGGTTACTTTATAGTTCAGCGTGCGCCCGGCAAGCGGGTGATTGGTATCGACCGTTACACGGCCTCCGTCGATGGCTAAAACGGTGACAATTTGCGGGCCAGCCTCGCCTTCGGTTTGAAAACGACTGCCGGGAGTCAACTCAGCCCCGCCGAAAGAGCCGCGGCTAACCTCTTGAACCAGATCTTCGTTACGCACACCATAAGCATCGGCGGGCATTAGTTGAACGCTTAGCTCGGCGCCTGCCTCTTGACCCGCTAATGCATGCTCTAATCCTGAAACAATATTGTCGTGGCCGTGCAGATACTCCAGCGGCTTGTCGCGCGCCTGGGAGTCATCCAATACCTGCTTGCTGCCATCGTTGAGCACGTCGCTAAGGACATAGTGCAAGGTAACGACCTGATGCGCCGTAATCGACATGGAAAACTCCTCTCCGGTAAGCTATCGGCTTTGTGATGGATCACATACCTAGCTTATCACTTGCCTGTTGCTAACGTCTTTCCCTGGAGTAGCGCTTAATGCTCAGCCCCACCCCCCAGCGCAGTTGGTTTGCCGCGCTGGCTATTTACTGTCGTGCCCCGGTTATTACCATGCTGTTTTTGGGCTTTTCCGCCGGCTTGCCGTTTCTGCTGGTGTTTTCAACGCTATCCGCTTGGCTGCGCAGCGATGGCGTTGAAGTTGCGGCAATTGGCTTTTTCGCCTGGATCGGCATGCTCTATTCGATTAAGTTTTTCTGGGCGCCGGTGGTGGATCGGTTAGCGCTTCCACTTTTGACCCGCGCTTTTGGCCAACGCCGCAGCTGGATGCTACTGGCCCAAACAATGATTGCGGCGGGCCTTGTCGGGCTTGCCGGTGTCAGCCCGGTGGGCAACCTGGGGTGGGTGGCCATTTTCGCGCTATGCATCGCCTTTGGCTCGGCTACCCAAGATATCGCAATAGACGCCTATCGCATTGAGTCTGCCGACGATGACGTACAGGCAGCGATGGCGTCTACGTATATTATCGGTTATCGCGGCGGCTTGCTCGCTGCCGGCGCCGGCGCACTCTACATCGCGGCATCGGCCTCTTGGGACGTAGCGTATCTCAGCATGGCGGCGCTAATGAGCGTTGGCGTTCTCACCGTGTTACTGCGCCCTGAACCTAAGCGCGCCTCGCTCTCTATTCAACTTATCCATGAGCCCAAGGTGCGCGCATTTATTCGCGCCAGTCGTGGCAAACCGAAAATGTTGCGTCGCCTAGGGGCCTGGAGCATTGGCGCGCTCGTCTGTCCGTTCACCGACTTCTTTCACCGTTACGGGGTGAAAGCAGTGTGGATTTTGGTGTTTATTGCGGTTTTTAGAATCAGCGATTTAGCCATGGCCTCAATGGCTAACCCGCTGTATATCGACCTGGGTTTTTCGTTGGCCGAGATTGCCAACGTGACCAATATTTTTGGTATTGCGATGAGCATTACCGGGGGCATATTAGGCGGGCTGTTCGTTGCTCGCTACGGCATCGGCCCGCTGCTGATCTTCGGCGCGGGGTTGGTGATGGTTACCAACTTACTGTTTGCCGTCCTTGCCGTGGTGGGTAACCAGCTCCCTATGCTGGTGGTGACAATCATCGGCGACAACCTCGCCAACGGCTTAGCCAGCGCGGTGTTTATCGCTTTTCTTTCGAGTTTAACCTCGCGCGCTTACACCGCGACGCAGTACGCGTTGTTTTCGTCGTTAATGACGCTGCCAGGAAAATTTTTAAGCGGTTTTGGGGGGCTCGTGGTCACCGCCCAGGGCTACCCAAGCTTTTTTGTCATCGCGACATTGTTGGGTTTGCCAGCGATTATATTGGCGGTCTGGATCAGCCGAGATAAGCAGTTGGTGCCGACACCAGAGCCCGCATAAGCGGGCTTTAAAGCTTGAAATGAAGGATAGCAAGGCTACCTAGCGGTGGGCTTCGAGCCAATCCAGCGCGCCGGGTGTGGTGCGCCACTGGTCGCGCATCAAAGTGCGGTACTGCCACGCCTCGGCCCGTGAACCGGGATCGACCTGGCCATCGGGATGAGGCATGGAGGGGCGCGGGCTCTCGGCGCACAGAAGCTCAAGCGCATAGCGATTATGGCCAAGCACATCCTTCAGCGCGGTTTCCGCAGCTTCATGCTGTTCAAGACGATACAGTGCTAAGGCTTTCCCCATTAGCAGCCCCAATACTAACGAGCCGTCATCATCGCTGTCACTTTCTTCGGCTAGCGCCAGCGCTTCCTCGTTGCGATCATCGCGCAGCAATTGATCCAGCACCAGCTCGCGTAGGCCAAGGCTATCTTCCTGATCAATCAGCAATAATTCTTCAGCCAGTTGGCGAGAGTGCTGACGCGCGCCGCGCTCCATGCCAACGACCAAGGCTAACCCAGTACGCAGCAAGATGGCGTTATTGGCATCATCCCAGCATAGGCTACCATCGCCCTCTGCCTTGGCTTGCTCTAACCAGCGCGATAAACGCTGTGCCAGCGGCTCTAGCAGGGTCGGCGCCATCCAAGGCAAGCTGCCAAAGCGGCTGGTCAGTGCCAAGGTTAAATCTTGAACGACCTCCGGCGCATCTAGCCATTCGGGATGCGAGCATAGCGCCGACATCCACTCAACCGCGTTGCCCCAGGGGTCATCGCGAAAGCCTAGCGCGACGTCTTCATCCACCAGCACCTGAAACTGCTCGTGCCAAGTGGCAAACAGCGTCGCTTCACGAGCACTGGTGTGATAAAGCAGTTTCCCGCTTTGAGGGTCGGCTTGAAGATCGATCTTGGGGGCGGTGGGCAACGCGGCCAGCAATGATTGAAGCGCTACTAGCGGCGTCGCCAAATCCTCTTCTGCGCTAAGCAGTTGATCCGCCAACGTGGCGCCGGGGTTATCGGCTAATGCAGCCAGGAATTCAAGCTGGTCTTCATCCAGCTCGCCTTGACGAACCAGGCGACGGTACCAGAAATTTGCCCGTTCTTTGGCTTCCTGCTCGTGGCCTTCATGCAGCAATAGCATGGCCTCAATGTAGGCCAAGGTGGGCGAATCGGGCAGCGCCTGCTGAGCTTTAACAAAGGCGCCACGAGCGCTATCCAGGTCATCGTTATCCAAATGCATTAAGCACAGGCGCTCAAGCGCTACGCCGCGTAAAAACAGCGGTCCCCGCTCCATAACCTCGTCGAGCAAATCGGTCCGTTTACGGTTAAAGCCACGTTCTTGGTAAATATCCAGCAGAATTTCAAAGGCCGGCTCAGCCTGTTCGGGCAGCCGTGACCAGTCGCTGCCATCAAACAGCGATTCGAGAATTTGCATAGCGCGACCGGTTTGGCCGCTTTCAGCGGCAATCAAACCTGCTTCTAGCAGTGCTTGCGGCGGGGCTTGCTGGCTATCCAGCGCGGCTTTCAAGGTGGCGCCTTTCCATTCGCGCAGCGACAGCATCCACATCATTTGCTCGGGAATTTCAGTGGGAAACTCAACCTGATAGCAGCACTGCTTAAATTTGCGTCCAGAATCGCACCAGCACGGCTCGTTACGCCCTGGCGTGGCGAGAGGCTCGCAGGCAAAGTTTAGCCGCTCCAGCGGCGTTTGCGACCACAGCACAGGGGCAAGCGCCTGGGCCATTGCCAAATCGCCGTCAAAAGCATCCGCGCCTTTGGCACGCACCCATGTCATGAAGTCCGGATAGTGTTCTTGTTGCCTGATTGCCGAGAGTGCCCCGGAGGCAAATCCCAGCAGCTGATCGACCCATACCGCCAGCATTGCCGTCTCCACTTATAAAAAACCATGTTGAAAAGCGCCATAGTCTAACATGACCATTAGCTAACTCGCAGAGAGGATTGGCGACATCGTTAGAGGCTGCTAGGGTGCCAGCTATTCACCCAACCGCGCAGCGTTGAAATCAGCGGGAGCCAACCAATGAAAGCACTGACACTCACCACCTGCCAAGGGTCCGATATAGCACCTCACCTCCAGGCACTCGCCCGGCTGCGTATTCGGGTATTTCGTGATTATCCTTACCTTTACGATGGTGACCTAGCCTACGAGGCGGATTATTTAGGCCGCTACGCGAACAACCCTGCCAGCCTGTTCGTACTAGCGTTTGACGATGAAGAGCTGATAGGCGCCGCGACCGGACAACCGTTGGTGGATGAAGTCGACGAGTTTCGCCATCCGTTTGAAGCGCACGGTATCGCACCCAGGCGGGTCTTTTACTATGGCGAATCGGTGCTGCTTCACGATTACCGCGGCCGTGGCATTGGCAAGCACTTCATGGCAGAGCGAGAAGCCCATGCTAAACGCCAGGGGTTCGATAAAGTGGCCTTCTGCGCCGTGGAACGCCCGCCCGGTCATCCACTGGAGCCTGCCGACTACCGCCCGCTGCATGGCTTCTGG
This sequence comes from Halovibrio sp. HP20-59, assembly GCF_033052795.2. Classification (NCBI taxonomy): domain Bacteria; kingdom Pseudomonadati; phylum Pseudomonadota; class Gammaproteobacteria; order Oceanospirillales; family Halomonadaceae; genus Halovibrio; species Halovibrio sp. HP20-59. The sequence goes on along the minus strand of NZ_JAWJUW020000002.1, from coordinate 54,254 downwards.
CAGGGCCTGGGCTATCAGCGCCAACCTGAACTGACCACCACCTTCGCCTGGAAAGATATCAATGAGCCTAGCGAAACCTCCAAGCCGATGGTGTTTTGGCTAAAAACGCTCAATTAAGCCGTGCGCGCCCTGGTTAATAGCGGCGCGGTACGTTTATGCATATCTAAACGAGCCCCCAGACGCACCAGATTCCAGTAGTGACCGTTGAGCGCACGGGAGAGTAACAGTGTGTCCGCCGGGGGCTGTAGCCGGTCCATCGCCGCCCACACTTTGGGCGTTAGCTCACGCAAACGGCGATGCACCCGGACGTCGCTAAAATCTTGCTCTCCCGGCGAAAATAACGGCGCCACGCACTCCGCCGCTTCACGATAGAGCGCCAGTGGCGCGCCCTGCCCCTGGCGCCCACCCATGTTCAGAAGCGCCTCGTCCATGGCCATGGCGTCATATTTCAGCGTGGCATCAAGCAACTGCATCATGGCGGTTAGCCGCGCTTCGGGCACGCTAATCACAGCGCCTAAATCGTAAATCACTAGCCGCCCTTGCTCATCAGCGGCAAAATTGCCCGCATGGGGGTCAGCGTGCAGCTCGCCGTAGCTGAACAACTCTTCAGTCAGCCAATCCGCTAATGTCTGAGCAATACCTTGACGCGTGGCGTCATCGGCCGTTGCCAAGTCGCGCAGCGGCGTCCCGCCGACAAACCGCATGGCTAATACGTGTTTGCCGGAGAGCTCAAGCAGCGGCTCGGGAATCACCAATTGCGGGTTATCCTGATAGCGCTCCCTGTAGCGCGCCAGGGCGGCAGCTTCCGCAGGGTAATCCAGCTCCTTGCGCAAGCCCACTGCCAGCTCCTCAAACAGCGCATCAAGCCTGGCCTGGGGCACCTTAAACCAGCGACCCAAGCGCATAATGCGCCGCACCTGAATCAAATCACTCTCTAACACTTCTGCTAGGCCTGGGTACTGTACCTTGAGTACCACAGTGTCGCCCTCAAGGGTGGTCGCCCGGTGCACTTGACCCATGGAAGCACTGGCAAACGGGCGCTCTTCGATGTTGCTAAAATAGTGGTCAATATTGCCGTACTGCAGCACCAACGCTTCGCGAATACGTGGCCAGGGCATGGGTTCTGCCTGACGCTGTAAGCGAGCCAGCTCCTCGGCAAGATCAGGAGGTAACAGATCGTCCCACTGGGACATTACCTGAGCCAACTTCATGGCCGGGCCTTTCAGCTCCGAAAGCCCTTCAAACAGCGCTTCGCCCAAGGCGCGCCAATCCGCTTGCCCCCCTAAGCGGGTCTTTAGCATCGCACCACCGGTACGTGCGCCCAAGCCCATCAAGCGTCGTGTTCTGCCGCGCTCACGCATTGACTCTCTCCTTGTAATTCATCATGTCGCCGTCGCGTCGCTCAGTCTGGCGTTTTGTACATGACATAAAATTAGCTATACAAACTATGTACAAACTAACAGCTTTAACGCTATATAGCATCACTCGATTGTCGGCCCTGGTGCCTTGCGCTAACACCTCAATGGGTCTGATACCGCGTGTCTGCTACCATAGCCGCCATCAAAGGATACGAGTAAGGCCCCGCTGCTATGCGCCTGATCATTGCCGAAAAACCCAGCCTCGCCCAAGCCATTGCCGAGGCGCTTCCCGGCACTAGTAAGCGCCAGGAAGGCGCGATTAACTGCGGTGACACCACTGTCACCTGGTGCCTTGGGCACTTACTTGAGCAGGCACCGCCAGAGGCTTACGACCCCGCCGACAAACAATGGCGGTTGGACCGGTTGCCCATCGTGCCTGCCCAGTGGAAGCTGATGCCCCGCCCGAAAGCGCGCGGCCAACTGGCGGTGATTCGCAAGTTGATCAAGCAGGCCACGGACGTGGTGCACGCGGGCGACCCTGATCGCGAAGGTCAGCTGCTGGTACAGGAAGTGATCGAGCACATGAAGTATCGCGGCCCGGTGCAGCGGCTGCTGATTAGTGACCTTAATAAACCTGCCGTAAGCCGAGCACTCGCCAAGCTGCAATCCAATACCGAGTTCCAACCCCTTTTTCAGGCGGCGCAGGCCCGCTCCCGCGCCGATTGGCTGTATGGTATTAACTTAACCCGCGCTTGGACGCTCACCGGCCGCCAGGCGGGGCATGATGGCGTACTTTCCGTCGGCCGCGTGCAAACACCGGTACTCGGGCTGATCGTGCGCCGCGACAACGCTATCCGTGATTTCAAGCCGCACCCGTTTTACCCACTATGGGTGGATCTCAAGGTCGCTCAGGGCCAACTGCGCGCTTGGTGGGCGCCCAAAGAACACGAACCGCTGGATGAGCAAGGCCGCTTGATTAATCGCGCGCCCGCCGACGCTCTGGCGGCCCGACTTCCTGGCGAATCAGGCCAACTGACCCAACTTGACCAGCAGGAAAAACGTCAGGCGCCGCCGTTGCCCTACTCGCTTTCCGCACTACAGGTAGACGCTGCCCGCCGTCACGGGCTTTCTGCGCAGATGGTCCTGGATATTTGCCAGCGGCTGTACGAGCGCCACAAGCTGATTACCTACCCGCGCTCGGATTGCCGCTACCTACCTGAAGAGCATCTCCAGCTTGCCCAGCGCAGCTTAAGCGGCGCCTGCCAAAACGATGATGCGCTACAACAGTGGCTCAACGGCGCCGACTTCACCCTTCGCTCCAAGGCCTGGAACGATAAGCAGGTCGGCGCGCACCACGCCATTGCGCCCACCGGTAAACCGGCCGATTTCAGCCAGCTTTCCGATACCGAAGGCCATGTGTTTCGGTTGATCGTTCGCAACGTGATGGCACAGTTCTACCGCCCGCTGCGAACCTTTGAAGCAAAAGCTGAATTTACCCTGGTTAACGAGGCCTTCCGCGCCCGTGGCCAAAGTGTTCTCGACCCCGGCTGGAAACCGCTGTTCACCACTCGGGAAGATACCCCACCGCTGCCGCCACTGACCCAAGGCGAAGCCTGCCAAGCGCTCGGTGCAAGCGTCGAGGAGAAAGAAACCCGCCCCCCAGAACCCTTCACCGATGCCAGCCTGATCAAGGCGATGATGAACATCGGCCGCTACGTGGACGACCCCACCGTTCGGCGCACCCTGCGCGACACCGACGGACTGGGCACCGAAGCCACGCGTGCAGGCATTATTGAAACTCTAGTCCAGCGCGGCTATTTGGTACGCCAACAAAAAGCCCTGCGCGCTACCAAACTGGGCAGCGCCTTGATCGCCGCCCTACCTAGCGCCGTAAGCACCCCCGAACGCACCGCGCTTTGGGAGCAGCGCCTGCGCGCCATCGCTGAGCAGCAGGACGGCGCGCAGGCGTTTCAGCAGGCGCTGCTGGAGGATTTACGCGGTCTGCTCACCCATAGCGATGCAGGCAAGTTAAGGCACAGCTTGCAGACCGCCGAGGGCGAAGCCGGTGGCCCAAAGCGGAGCACCAACAAACCACGAAAGCGCTATAGCGCCAAGAAACGAAATAGCGGCGACGGCAACATCCGGTCCAGGCGTTGACAGGATATTCAACCGCCAATAATGCATGGCGCTGGGGGCGTCTTGCGGGTCATCCCGCATTAGAATCATCACAATGACGATCTCACTGACGTCGTTAAATCCTAAAACTCGACGATGATGCTGCCAATCACGTCTATTGTGCTGCTCCATTCGCTGGCTTAAACAATAGGCTCACTGGTAATGATAGACGGTCGCCCTTTCTCGCTCTAAGGCCACCATTTTGACATCATCGGTTTGACGGTGAGCCCGTGGATAATGATCGAAAGCACGATCACCACCAGCGTAATGTGGATGAACTCCACCGCCCGTGCTTCAGGCAGACCGAACACAATGGCGAACATCAGGTAATAGATCGAGCCGATACCACGCACGCCGAACCAGCCCACCAGCATCTGCAGCCGCATCGGCGTACCTGAGCCAAGCAGGCCGATAAAAACGCTGGCTGGGCGCACGATAACAAACAGAAATAGCGCCAGGCCAACCGCCTGGTCACGAAGAGAAAATTGTAGAAAAAGGCGATTCGAAGCTGGACGTTGTGGCCAGGCGGCGGATTCCGTCGAACATTCATGACTCAAGGGGGCTCGACCTGAAGCGAACAAGCAGGCATGGTAGATATTATCATTCACCATGAGCGAACCAACGGGAGGTTACGCCAATGCCGCACGGTCTTACTCAAACCCTACGCATGATAGGGCTATTATCGATTTTGATCTTTTCACCCACCGCCTTAAGCCAACAACAACCGGGGGCCGCTTCCGGTGATGGTGTCACCACCGAGTCGTTCCAGGACTGGGAAGTCCGCTGCCAGCGTAATGCCGAGGGACCGACACCTTGTGCGATGGTGCAAATGATCACTCAACCTGACAGCAACCAGCCCTTGATGCAGGTGATTTTCGACTACCCGCCTCAGATCGATGGCCCGGTGATGAGCTTCTTCGTGCCGCTGGGGGTACGTCTGGCCGCGGGCCTGCAATTGAGAGTGGATAACGGTGAGCCAATCCAGTTCCCTTATCAGGTCTGCCTAGAGCAAGGGTGCCGTGCTGACACTCCCATTGGGCCGTCGATGTTGCAGCAACTGCGCGTTGGCAATACGGCAACCCTCAGCATGATTGGTCCACGCGGTAACCAGATGGATTTAAATATTTCGCTGATCGGCTTTACCGACGCCAGCACCCGCATCGCTCCCTGATCTTAAGGAGCTTCCCCGACAAAGCCGGCCCACAAGGGCCGGCCCTAGCGGGCCCGTTATCATCGACCAACAGAGGGGAAAGCAAGTTTCTCTTGGGTGATTGACTAACGACGAGCTTAATCAGGAAGTTTTGGTGGGGCCGACGTTTACTTTTTAATATGCCCCTCATGATATAACAATGCGCGATGTCACTTTATGCGCTAACATCAAATATTGAAGGCTGTTTTCATACAGTTTGATTGGTCAATTAACAGAGATAAAAAAAATGAGCAAAGGACAAGACAGTAAAAAAAATAGCAAAAAGAAACCCCTTTTAACTGCCAAAGAAAAGAAAGCTGCAAAATCATCTAAGAAAAGCGAAACCAATGTACTAGGGAATTAAACGAGCCTAGCTAGCTAAATACTAAGGTGCCCTGCCAAGGCCAATATCCCAAATGCAATATTGTCTAGGCACCGAAAAAATAAAATAATTAGAAACGTGATTCTTGGCATATGAAGGCCCCTGCCTGCATTGAAACGACGGCGAAGCCCTTTAATGGTTTCCCTTCTACTCCCTTTCGCCCAGATGAACCCCTCATATATTCAGTAAATGGGAGCTTACCTGGTTGTCTGATCTTGAAAAAGTGTCATCATTTTTTCAGCGTTGACTGGGTGGCTTAATAAGTAGCCCTGAATAAATGGGCACTCCATCTCCCTTAAACGCTGCAATTGAGATTGGCTCTCAACACCCTCTGCGATGATATCGATATTCAAAGCCCGACCCAAAGACAAGATACTTCTGACGATAGCGTCGCTGCGCTGGAATGCCATCATTCTGGATACAAATGACTGATCGATTTTGATGGCGTCAATGGGGTAGCGATCAATGTAGCCGAGTGCGCTGTAACCTGTCCCAAAATCATCCAATGCTATACGGACACCAAGCGCTCGAAGGCTCTCCAACACTCGCGCTATGGTATCCGGTTGGTGAAGGAAAACGGATTCAGTGATTTCAACCTGAAGGTCTTGGGCGTCGATACCCGTCAGGGCAAGGATATCTTTTATCTGGTTAACATACCCTGGCCGATTAAGCTCTACCCCCGACACGTTCACGTTCAGGTGCAATTTCAGCTCGGGAAACTCAGCCTTCCAACGTTGCAGTTCAGCACACCCCTCTTGCATGATCCAGTAACCTAATTGGTGTATGACCCCAATATCTTCGGCGACTGCGATGAAGCGGTCTGGCGGTACTTGACCGAGCACTGGATGACGCCATCTCACCAATGCTTCTGCACCGGATATCTCACCTGTAAGAGTGCTGTAAATTGGCTGGTAGACAACAGAAAATTCATTATTCGCTAAGGCCTGCTTCAGAGCATTCTGCATCACTAACGCATCAATAGCCGCCTCACGCATTGATACATCAAATAAAGCCCATCGCCCTCGACCCTGTTTTTTGGCTACATACATGGCGATGTCTGCATCTCGAAGCAGGTCTTCTGCCGTGGTATGCGTAACGTCAGCGGTTACTATGCCTATGCTGCAAGAGGTAAAGATATCATGCCCGTCAATGACAATCGGCAGACTTAATTGATCGACAATGCGCTGAGCAAGTTCGATTGCCAAGGATGATTGATTATCACCAACAAGCAGGATAGCAAACTCATCTCCGCCGACTCTGGCTAATGCCTCTTCTTCTCTAATACAGTTTTCGAGTCGGCGTGCGACCTCTTCGAGAAGAATGTCGCCCGCCCGATGACCCAAGCTGTCATTAACGAATTTAAATCTATCAAGATCCAGAAAAAGTACGGTGGCGGCAGGTTTCTGCTCATAAACACTATTATTATAAGCACTATTATCAAAGACCTCTAATAAAAGCGCCATCAGGTAGGCCCGGTTATGCAACGACGTTAAGTCATCATGGTAGGCGGCATAGGACAACTCTGCTTCAATGCGCTCCCGCTCCTGTAAACGACTTTCCAATGCAACCTTTTCTTCTCGATCTGCAAGCGCCTGTAAGGTCAAATGCTCAAACTTTTTACGCTCACTGATATCCCGCTGCACGGATACCCAATGTGTGAACCAGCCTTTCTCGTTAGCAACGGGAACAATGCTAAGCTCGACCCAAAATTTGCTGTCGTCGCGGCGGGTATTGAGGATCTCGACCTCTATTGGTTGCCAGCTTGAAAGCGCTTCCCGGATCAAATCCAGCGTTTCACGGCTGGTTTCGTCACATTGAAGTATCCTCGGTGTCTTTCCGATGACTTCGCCTAGTGAGTACCCCGTTGTGCTTAAAAAAGCCGGATTGCAATAAACGATCCTGGGTCCAGGCTCGTCAATGGGCTCTGCCTCTGTAATCAGGATCGCGTCTTTCGCATTCACCACCACCGATTCCAACAAGCGAAGGCGTTCCAGGAATGGTTTTTGTTTGGGGAGCAATAACCCTGTTTGCGATTGAAGGGTGTTACCGATAAGCGCAGCATGCGTCTGCAAGGCATACACTTGTGCCGTGCTTAATCGTTGCTGGAGTAAAGGGCTGCTTACGAATAATGCCCCTGTTATTTTTTCTTCTTCGCCCCGGATAGCGACGCCCACGACAAATTCATGCCCTAGGCTGCGTAGCTGGTGAAAATAATCGGGGATAGATTGCCCTAAGGCGTTATTAATGATGATCGGTTGATTATTAGTCAGGCTTGATTTCACCCAGCTTTCAATCGAGGTATCAAACAGAAGTGGGGACTCACCTCCGCAGCTCGCTAAAAGGTTCCAACTAGCCTCTGCACCGCCTACCAGGAACCCGTTTGGGCAATCTGCTGAGTAAGCTGCAGCCTTGACTAGCAAATTCAAAGCATTTTGAAGAGATTCGTCGAGAACAAAAGCCATTTTGGTTGCCTGCAGACATTTTCCTAATAAAAATTAATCATGGGTCGGCAAAATTTTACCACCTGAATTTTCATCGTGCAGAAATAGTATTAGATGAAAAGTACCACATAAAAAAACGGCAATACCAGCAATTAACCGCTGCTCAGTCATCGCGACGTACCCAGCGCTGATGGGACGAAAAAACACCGTGTGATGACCGATTTTGCATCTTTTTCCATTACATTTTTTTATTAAACGGCCTTTCTTGCTACAGTAATATTTACAATAAAAAAACTCAAAAACACAACTGAAGATTTAAAGCAAGGGAGAAAAAAATGTTAAAACGATCATTCAAGACCGCCGTCCTTGCCACGGCCGTTACTGGCGCCATGGTATCCGCTGCACCGGCATTAGCGCAGCAAGACACCGCGGCCATGCAGCGTCAGCTGGATGCTCTGCGTGCTCAGGTCGAGCGCATGGAACAGCAGCTCGAAGCCCAATCGTCCGCCCAAACAGAGGCGCAAAACCTGGAAGTCGCGCGGACGCGTGAGCTCGCCGAGGAAAATCGCTCGCTGCTTGATTCGGTCCAGGACTCTCAGTTCACTGGCACCCTTCAGTTGAAAGGTGTTTATAACGATTGGGATGAAGTCGACAAGGACACCGGCGGCGACTTAAACTTCGGCAAGTTCGTACTGGGTGTTGATGGGCAACACGACAACTTCTTGTACTCGTTAGAGTATCGCTTCTACGACGGCTACCAGTTTCTCAAAAAGGGCTGGATGGGCTATGAAGCCAGCGATAGCGACACCGTCAAGGTGGGCCTGATTCAGACACCGTTTGGCAACATGGATTACGGCTACCTCGGCTGGTACGGCAACCTGCCTTACCTTGCTGGTTTCAACGACAACCAGAACGCGGGTATCACCTGGGATCATTCCCAGGGCGCCTGGGACACCACGCTGGCCTTTTTCAAGAGCGACCAACTGGGTGATGGTAACGAGCACTATGGCGCCAACCCGGTGGGAAGCAGCGCTCAGGGTAACTCCGAAGAAAACCAGGTGGCCGGTCGTGTCGCCTATACTTTTGGGCGAGGCAGCGACTACACGACCGAAGTCAACGTCTCGGCCAAAGGCGGTCAGCTCTACAATCAGCAGACCAACGATAGTGGTAATAGCTGGCAGGCCGCTGTGGGCCTGAACGGCAATTATGGCTCTTGGATTACGCAGCTTCAAGCCACTGCCTACGAGTACGATGCCGAAAACCCGGATGAATCGGTCAGCGGCATTTCCGACAATGTCATGCAGATCGGCGCCTTCAACTTTAACTACCTGATCCCCGCCGAAGGCCAAATGTATTCAGCCAGCCTGGGCTACAGCATGGATGTTGACTGGGGTGCCATCGACAACCTCTACTTCTATAACGATTTCAGCTATATCAGCCCGGAAGACGATTATTCACCGGTCAGTGGTGGTTTCGGCGATGTCGACGATCCGATGCTCAACGACCTGGGCATGAAGGTGACGGCTGGCCCGTATTACGCTTGGTTCAGTGTTGTCGCCAACAAGAATGCGCTCGGTTACTTCGGTTCACCGACGGATGATCAATGGCACACCAGCGTGCAGACCAACTTCGGCTTCAATTTCTAAACTATTTTTTAACTCAGTTACGCATTTTACGCCCCGTTTCTCCCGAAGCGGGGCTTTTTGCTGGCGTCACGGTTCAAGTGTCCGAGTGATCTTTTTTTAGCTTTGAGTGTGCGGCTTTTTTATTGCTGATGGAACTCGAAAAGAAAGGCACCACATAAAGCACCAGCCAGGCAAGAAGCGTACACAGCACCGCTGTCTGCTCGCGGCCCAAGCCAACGGCGATGCCTATGGCAGCGGTAAACCAAATGCCTGCTGCGGTGGTCAGGCCTGTCGCCGCCTGATCATCCTTGCCGGTGATAATGCTGCCAGCACATAGAAATCCAATCCCGGCAATAACGCCTTGAATCACCCGACTCATCTCAGAATCAGAAATACCTGCTTGCTGTGGAATTAAGACAAATAACGCCGCGCCCATGCAAACGAGCATGTGGGTACGAATGCCAGCTGCCTTGCCACTTTGTTGGCGCTCGAGCCCCAACAGGCCACCTAGTAAGATTGCAATTAGTAACCGAACCACCAAAATAATAAATTCACTCAAATCATTAAAATCCGAAAACTCAGAAATAATGACGCTTCGAATCATTTCCATTGCTTCGTTCCTATTCGGCGATATGACATCAGTCTTTGGCCAGCTCGGCGCGGTTGCGCCCTTCTTGCTTGGCACGGTAGAGCGCCTTGTCGGCACGACTAATGACGTCATCAATGCGCTCCGCACGACGATGAAGCGCCACACCCAGGCTCAGCGTAATCGCAAGATTGCCTGCAGAAGTAGCAAAAGCCGGTTCAGCCACAGCACGACGTATTTTTTCGGCGACAGCCAAAGCGCTCTCCTCATTGGCATCCGGAATCAGCATCAAAAATTCCTCGCCACCCCAGCGAGCAACCCGATCACCACTGCGAAGGTTGGCATTAAATCGACTCGCCAGGATGATGAGCACCTCGTCGCCCACCTCATGACCGTGCTGGTCATTGACAGCCTTAAAGCGATCCAGGTCAGCCATAAGAACGGCAAAGCACGGCCCCTTGCGCTCTGCGCGGCTCCATTCTGCTTGCAACTGCGCCTGCATAGCACGGCGGTTAGGCAGGCCGGTGAGCGCATCGGTTAATGCATTGTGTGCAAGCTGCTGGCTAGCAATGAACGAGCGCCGGTGCTCCTTATAAAGCATTGTCGCGATGACAATACCTATGCCCATGGCTAAAGGAATGTAGATCAACGGCGTAACGTTATCAGGTAATCCGTAGCCTGACGCCGCCAAAAAGCTCACGACGGCAAGTAGAGGCAAACCGTAGACAATCGCCAAGTCTCTGGCCCCATAGACGGTAGCCGTCGCCATGGCGACGATGGCCATGGTCAACCCCTGATTGATATAAAGGAAGTGTTCCTCTTGCTGCGAATAGTGGAGAGTGAACATGGAGGCCATCATCCCCACTACCGATAAATTCAGCGCCAATAGCAACGGATAGGTCCAGCAGCCCTTAACTTTATTCAGGTAAAGCACTAAAAAGGTGATGGCCAGAACGGCAGTGGGCAAGCGGAGGCTATTATGTTGCCACACCAGCTCGTCGTTATGGTGGCTCAACAAGGTAGCTTCCAGGGTTGCGAATACGGGCAACAATACCAAGACTACGCAGGACAACAAGAAGCCAAGTCGACGTGAAAGCGCGTATTGGTAAAGCAAAAAATCTTCCCGCCATTCGGCAAGTATTGGCACATGCTTTGTCATCATCACCTGTTTCCGGAACTGAACAGTTTTGCAACCACCCACCACCTAACTGGAAACACCAGTGATATCAGAATTTTCTGGCGTGGCTAACGGGCTTTACAGCACTGCATCATCTTATGGGGTGCTCATCATGCCCGAGTTAAGCCGCTTTGCGAAATGACAGCGGCTTAAACAAAGCCCAAAAAAAGCTTAATAAGGCTATTGGCGCGTGGCCAAGAATTGCCCTTTCCCCACCGGTACGGTGCAGGTCGTGACATCGGGAGCTGCCGTTACCTGCCCCATAAATGCCGCCATTTCATCGGCGTGCGAAGTAGCGTTATCTACCACGAGAAGACCCCCCGCTCGCAAAATGCGTTTGATATTCGGCCACCACTGCAAATACTCAGAGCGTTTAGAGTCCAGGAAAATCAGGTCAAACGAAGAATCGTCCGTGTTTTCAAGCAGCCCGCCCGCCTCTCCCCGAAGCTGGGTAATAAACGCAGAGAGACCAGAACGCTCAAAGTTTTCGACCGCCAGGGCAAGCTTAAACTCGGCCTGTTCAATCGTTGTGACGTGCCCACCAGTCTTTCGCACCGCTTGCGCCAACCACAAGGTGGAATAACCGTTGGACGTGCCAATCTCCAGCACACGTTGTGCGCTTGTTGCCTGGGTAAGCACCGAGAGAAACTCTCCAGTATCGCGGGTAATATTCAGCATTCGCCGTGGACGGTCAGCGATAGCCGCATCGTTTTCCTGACCAAATTGCTCTAACTCAACAAGCAACGCTCGAAATGACTCACTCACATCCTCCCCCTTTCACCCAATGGTTCGGTAATAATCAACTGACTATTTCAGCTTAACGCACCCATTCATCTTCGCCAGATGGGTGTCGCTTAGCGGGCCAAAGGCCGCCGCTGCCTAACGCTTACCCCATCAGAGGTTTATCATCGAAAGCGTTGACGAGGCCGCACCACAAACCAGCTCGCCAGCACTAAGCCGCCAAACACGGTGTAAACCACCATGAAAATCCAGTCAGGAGCGTTGTAATAGAGCAGGCTCTGCAGCCAGTGCTGAATAAACGACCCCGCATAGGTAGCGGCGCCTGCCTTAGCCCTTAGCGCCATTTCCCAGGTAGTTAACGGGCAGATCGCTCCCAACCAAGATTGCACCACCACATAGCCGATGGCGCCTAAATGTATGATGCGAAACACCCGGTTGCGCACCCACTGCCAGTTCAAAAAATAGCCCACATACACGACGAGCAAGCCGAGTACAACGAAGGCGACGAACAGCAAGTGGATGATCAGAAGCGTATCGGCGAGCAGGAGTAGCAACGTGGAAGGCATGAGTCGTTATTTCCGGCTGGTAGCGCATGAACTGCCATTTTCGACAGCATTGCGGGTGGGCTGTTCAGCTAGTCACGCTTCCTAAGCCGGCTGAACTAGAGTCCTACTTTGAACCATCACCATAACCCCAGCTGAACGACCACCTAGCGCCCTGGCAGCAGCGTACCGATATATCGTGACCGCCCATACAGTCAACCAGCATTTACCCTCGGCGCCTCGATCCCTGCTGATCGCGCAATGAATTGCGCTCCTACAAACCCCGGTGCACGCACCCAGCCCTTATAGGAGCTCGATTTGTCGGGCGATCAGGCTATCTGCTGGCGTTCACCTTCGGCGTCTTGATCCTTGCTGATCGCGCAATGAATTGCGCTCCTACAAACCCCGGTGCACGCACCCAGCCCCTGTAGGAGCTCGACTTGTCGGGCGCGATCAGGCCGTCTAGGGGCATTTACCTTCGGCGCCTCGATCCTTGCTGATCGCGCAATGAATTGCGCTCCTACAAACCCCGGTGCACGCACCCAGCCCCTATAGGAGCTCGATTTGTCGGGCGATCAGGCTATCTGCTGGCGTTAACCCTCGGCGCCATGACCCTTGCTGATCGCGTAATGAATTGCGCTCTTACAAATCTCGAGGCGATTCAAAGTACGGTGGCAGCTTTAGGCTTTCCGGTTGCCAGATTGGAATCGGCAACCAAACCCAGATATCTCAGGCAGTTCTCCTTGAAGGTCATTCAGGTTGTTGGGCGTTGTCCTCAAACTCTGGAGAAGTATCCACCAGTCGCGCACGAAGGCGGGGCAGTTGCGATGGATAATGCTGCTGTATATACGTCACCAGACCCTCACGGATAGCGCATCGCAGATCCCAGTTCTGGCTTGAGTTACGTGCACTCATAAGGAAGCGGACCTCTAGCGCCTGATCATTGGAGTCGGTTACCTGAACAGTTGCCACTTTGCCATCCCACTGTTTCATCGTATCCAGCAAGCGCAAAAACTCCTGGCGTAGTGGCTCGATGGGCATAGTGTAGTCAACCCAGATGAAGACCGTGCCCTGCAAATCCGTCGTATTCCGCGACCAGTTCTGGAAAGGGTGCTCGATAAACCACTGCAACGGTACTATAAGCCGACGCTGGTCCCACACTCGCAAGACCACATAGGTTGCCGTCACTTCCTCGACCCAGCACCACTCACCCTGCACGTATAGAACATCATCAATGCGGAACGGCTGGGCGAGCGCAATTTGAATGCCCGCTAACAGGTTACTAAATACTGGCCGTGCCGCAAAACCCAGGATAATACCGCCAATACCTGCGGACGCCAGCAGGCTGGCACCCACTTTCTGGACCGGCTCGAAGGTCATCAGCGCGGCACCAATACCCACGATGAGAATGAGAACATTCAGGCAACGGACCAAGAAGCGTGTCTGCGTCTCTACCCTGCGGGCCCGTTTCCACTGCCCTTCCAATACCGGATTCAGCAGCACGATAACGTCGCCAATGACTGAGGTCAGGCGAACCGCTGCCCACGTCAGGGACAGAATCAGTAGCAATGTGACCACTTGTTTCAACGGTGACAAAAGCAGCAGATCATCCGGAGCGCCATTGAGCGTTGCCCTGAGCGCCAGCAGGCTGGTAACCAAGCCCAGCGCCTTGGCAGCCGCGTCCAGAAACAGGCGAGGAACGGTTCGCCTTTTTGAAAAGTGTCGGATCACCGCTAGCGTCAGCCTATAGAGGGTGTAACTGGCTATAACGGCCAGCAGCGATGAAATGCCCGGCAACATCCAAGCCTGCAAACCCGCTTCCAACGTTTTCAACATTGCCCTTTCCTTCTGGATGGTGGCTCCATCCAGAACAAACTAATATATGCGGATTGGAAAGGCCAGAAAGTCACCCAACGCGTTGATAAATATCTGTTACGTTTGGGTCTTGTTGCCATGCTGCCACCTAATGATGTCTTGGTGCATATTTGCATCTATAACCAGGTGACCAAATTCACTATGCCACTACAATCAAGCCGATAGCACGGTATTGGCCAACCAACCGTTGTAAGCCAACAAGCCCGCCAGTAATACGCTGGCCTCGATGCGATTAATGCGGCCCTGACGGCCGCGAAAGCCGTAGCCCATGACAAACAGCGCCACGATCATGGCCATCATCACCGGCCAATCCCGCAACATGATGTCCGCTGAAAGCGTTTCCATCGGCGCTATGACACCGGCGATGCCGACTACCGCTAGCAAGTTGAACATACAGGAACCCACGACGTTACCGATGGCGATGTCGTGTTCACCCTTGCGTACCGCGGCAATCGATGACGCCAGCTCGGGCAGCGAGGTGCCGAGGGCCACGATGGTTAGCCCTATGATAAGGTCGCTTACGCCCAGGGCACTCGCCACGGAAACAGCGCCCCAGACTAGCATCCGCGAACTCACCAGCAGCAGTGCCAGGCCAACGATAAGCCAGAGGATGGCCCGTCCCAATGTCAGGGCATGCGAGACGAGTTCCTGTTCGGTCTCCGAGGCCAACGGGTCATTCTTGCCCCTCAGCGCCTTCCAGATTGTCCAGCCCATCAAGCCAAAGAAGCCCGCCAGTAGAAGCAGCGATTCGAGTCGACTAAGTACGCCATTCCAGAACAGCATGCCGGCTAACACGCCAAACAGAAAAAGCAGCGGAAGTTCACGACGGATGATTGTCGAATGTACCGCCATCGGCACGATCAGAGCCGAAACCCCGATAATAAGGCCAACGTTGTAGATATTGGATCCCAATGCGTTGCCGAGCGCTAGATCAGGGTTGCCATCCAAGGCCGCCATTATAGAGACGAGTATTTCCGGTGCCGAGGTGCCGAAGCCAACAATCACCATGCCAATGACCAGTGACGGCAGCCCGAGATGCACGGCCACCGCCGCAGCTCCGTCAATGAAGCGGTCGGCGCTCCATAGGAGCAAAACGATCCCCAGGATGATGGCGAGAATAGGTAAGAACAAAGCGTTTCCTCAGTGGTGAAAAATGGTGCTATTAATGGCCCACCAACTGCCAATATCTTCGCACTGGTCATAATTAGAGTATCCGGAAGGAAACAACAACGTTGCTCTCAGCGCAAAACGCTGAGTCGGTTGCGCAGTCCCTTTCCGTTTAGGGTATCACTTCGTGGTTACGAGCCGGGTCAGGAAACGTGAAGCAGAGTATAGGGCGCTTCACAGGCATGTCGTTCATCTCGTTCGTCGACGCTACCTAGCCCAAGATGACGGTCGTTGTCATAAGCAACAAAAAGACGCTCATGGTCGAGTACGGCGAGACCCTCAGCCTTGTGTTCGAACTCAATCGCGTCGCCCTCGGGTGAGGTCACTAGCGTGGGGCCTCTCCCGGCACGCAGATCCTCAAGACTGATCACCCACAAATAACCGCCGATACGTGGAGCGCCCTGCTGCTCAAATTCGAAGCTGGTCACCAGGTAAAGTCGGCCATGATAGGGGTCATACTCCAGGCTCGAAAGGCCGCATTCAAAACGCACGCTCTCATGTTCACCCGGATCGAAGGTGTAGATGTCACGCATCTCGTCGATCAATACCAGGTTGCCCCGATCACTGATCTCGTAGTGGGCACCTACTACGCGGCTAACATAGGCAAAATCATCATGGGCCTGCCCCTGTTCACGGATCCCAAATAGCAACAGGCCATCGCCGCGTTCACCAGGAATCGTCGCCAAGCCTTCGATCTTATAATAGGGAAAACCAATGGCATGATCGAGCTTGTTACGCAGTTCCAAAGACCCCTCAACGCCGTCCCGGGGATCGGGATCAACGACCTTAACCTTGCCAGGCTCCCCCAGCGGCCAAATCAGTAGGTGATTGTAGGCGTTGAGGTCGTGACTAGCATCGTCGATACGGTCAAAGCCCGTGGTGGCCAATACATAGCGTGCATCTGTGGTGAGAGCGAAGTCCTCATACTTGACAGCTTTTTTGATGAGCGGCGCCGTGAAATATTCCAAGGAACTGTCATCGGGGCCCTTTGACGTCATGGGCAGGGCAAAAACCGCCGAACGTTCCTCCCCAGGAATTGGCTTGTCGCTGGCCAAAATGAGCCGCTTGCCGTCATAGAGCACGGCGGACACTTCCGCATTGACCAGTTTGCCTCTTTCATCACGCAAGCCCGCAGGAAAGCAGTGGATGGTGCCCTCATAAAGAATGGTTGCGTGGGTCATGGATGATTCGCTCACTTTGGTGGAGCCGACAATGCACATTGATCAGTGCGCTTAACGGCTGAAATGGATGATTAAATATAGTGCCAACATTTTGTACAGTTTTGGCAGCGTTTCGCAACGGGAATGGGATAGACCTCGACACTCCTGCTTTGGCTAAACATTATGTCATTGAAGCAACTGGTTTTTAACGGTGCAGGTTTCAACATCAGGGGGCTGGTGGCAGGCTAGGCACCCAGTCAAGTACTCCGAACGTCTCAGCGCCAATCCAGACAAGAAAAGCTACATAGATCACCAGCAGAGCGACGCACTCCCGACGCGACAGGATCATTCGCGTTCGCATCATCAGGAATAGCACCACCGTGGCGGCGGTGAGCGCCGCCATCATGGGGGCCGCGATGGAAAAGTTGATAGCGGCGGTGCCCGCTATCAAGACACCGGCGGGAATGCACACCAGTAAATCGAAGGTGTTACTGCCGAGTACGTTGGCAATACTGGTGATTCCTCGCCCATGGCGTGCGGCACGGATCGAGACGAAAGCATCCGGGATTGAGGTGCCTGCCGCCACTACGGTTATCCCCCACAAAAAACTCGGGGTACCGAAGATATCGCCGAAGTTGATGGCGGCTCGCACCAGTCCCTCCACACCGATCACGATCAATACCAACGAAAGTGCCAGTAATCCCCATTCCCGAGCAGGGTGGATATCCCGAGTGTCATCATCGCCCTCGTGGTCGAGAGTATCTTGATACTGAACAAACAGGTAGAGACCGTAGAGAGCCACTGGCAGGAGTGCGAGAGGACGCGTCAACTCGCCGCGAATGGCGCCGTCGGTGCTGGGCAGTGGGTGGTAAATAATCGCGAAAGAAAAAGCGAGCGTAAGCACCGCCACCGCGATCATGTAGAACTGCGCTTCTTTGTAGACGAGGTCACGGTTGGCTTGAAGCGGCTCGCGGCTAACCAATCCTGACAGCGCGGGAATGACTAATATGTTAAACAGCGCTGAACCGACAATCGCGGCCACACCAAGTTCGAACTCACCATGTACCAGGGTTGAGATCACCGTGGTCGAGAGTTCGGGAAAGCTCGACCCCACTGCGACCACAACCGCACCTTGAACGATGTCGGGAAGCCGATAATAGGCCGCCAGCCGCTCACTGGCGCGCTCTAACAAGCTGCTTCCGCGCCACACGATTGCGGTAGACACCACTGCCACCAGCGTCCATGTCAGCACATCAGGCATGGATCACCACCGCGTCGAAATGCTCCGTCAGTAACGAAAAGGCCCATGTCTGACTTACCCAGCGATGTATAAAAAGGGGGAAATTCCTTCACAATCGCTCCTTGGTTCACTTGTCCCACCGTATCAACTGTAGCTACCCTGAACATAACCGGACAGCTGAACTATTCTATAAGGGCTAATACAAAGCTGATTGGAGTGTCAACATGATCATAGGAAATGCAATTTACGCTGTAAGTTACTCAATGGCAGAACAGTCTCAGCAGCCGTTTTGCACAGAATACGATACGGTGCAGCCTGACCCTCCCCCGAACAAGCGCCAACCAAAGCAGCCCCCACGCCCTGAAGATGAGCCTAATAAAAAGCAACCTAATGACGTTCCACCCTTCCCTAAGCCTCCCCTTCCACCAGGCTGAATTTCTTTTGTTGTACCTGATCGCTGGGTATAGGCGGCACGTTAGCTTAGTGCCAGCAGGACATCACGGAGGCCACTCGCGGTGGCAAGCGCGCCAAACTCCATGTCATTGACCGTCAGCCACTGACATAGCCCACCATGTACTGGCAGCACCGCCAAAACACTTAAGGCTATTGTCATGGAAAGCGCCATCTGCCCTGTCTCCTGTTTACGCCAAAATTTGATGAGACAACGTGGCGAATAAAAATAGTGTTATCGACGTTCGTAGCCGTTTGTGGCAGTTTATCGCCCTATTACCCGCTCCCCTTGTCTAGGAGACATGCCGAGTGCCCCGCCAGCGACTCATTTCGTGTTTTTTTTATCTCAACCTTGGCCTCATTGCTGCGCTGCTGGGTTACAAAGCCTACCTGAATTTTTTTGAACAGGATTTTGCCAGTGCCCACGCCGACCAGGTTAACGCCATTGAGACGATGCTGGCCGGGCGTGAGACGTATCGTTTTGCAGTGCTGGGCAACATCAACAATTCGGTGGGCATTTTTGAGCGCAAAATTATCCCGCGCCTCAATCATGAGGGCTATGACTTTATCATCTCGGCAGGCAATGCTGTCGCGAGCGGCGGCGAGGATAAATACCGCGCGCTGTTTGGCACCCTCAGTTACTTGGAAATGCCGTTTCTTTTAACCTTCGGCCCTCACGAGGAAAGCCGCCTCGGTAGCTTTCGCTTTTATGACCACTTCGGCCCTTATCACTTTAGCTTTGCCGCAGGAAAAAGCCGCTTTACCTTTCTAGACAGCACCGGCACCACTGATTTCGGTTGGCAAACGCGCTGGCTTAAGGAAGTGCTCGCTTTAGGGCACGAACCCAATCAGTTCCTATTCAGTGCTCACCCGCTCTACCCGGTGGATCACACAGGGCTATTCGGATTAGAAGATGACGACAACTACCACCTTGAGAATGCCGCACGCCAAGCGTTCACTCGCCAGATCGAGCAGGCCGGTGTGAATGCGGTTTTCTCCTCTCAGGTACCGCTCTTTGATCGCCAGCGCCATGGCGACACCGACTACATCGTCACCGGCGGCGCCGGTGGGCTTGTGCTCAATGACGACGAGAGCTATCACCACTTTGTCTCGGTCACTGTCGACGGCGAGGAGGTTCAGATCAGCGAACAGCGCTTGGATATCGGCCAACACCCGATCTGGCGTACGCTGGAGAGTTTGTGGTTTTTTATCTACTCGTTGTTTTATGTCGGCTACCTGAACTTCATCTTGATCGTTTCCACGTTCATTGCCATCGCGCTCTGGCTACACAACCGCATTTTTACCGAGCAGGATTATTATCCCGATTTCGATATCGATCCGGACGCCGGTACTGGCACACCACTTCGGGTGGCTATGTTCACCAACAACTACCTGCCCTTTATTGGTGGCGTGCCCATTTCCATTGAGCGCTTGAAACGTGGTCTGACCGAGATGGATAACAGCGTAATGATTGTCGCCCCGCGCTACCCCCAGCCATCGACTGACGAGGACGCCGATGTGCTGCGTCTGGCCCCGCTGTTGCCGTTGGGTCGACACAAAGAGTTTCGCCTGGCAAACATTTTCTCTTGGCGCCTGTTAAATCGAGTGCGCGCCTTTGCACCGCAGGTGATTCACGTACATCACCCGTTCTGGGTTGGGCGCGCCGGTCAGTTGTTGGGCCGATTATTACGAGTACCGGTGGTTTACACTTACCACACGCGCCTGGAACACTACGCCCATTATGTACCGTTGCCGGGGCCGCTGTTTCGTAACTTGATCTCCCACGCGCTGGTCAAACGCTTTGCCAACGGCTGCGACGCTGTCATTGTGCCCACCAGTTCTGCCGAAGAGTACCTACGCATCATTGGGGTGAAACAACCGATTTTTGTTCAGCCAACCGGCATTGAGTACGCACGTTTTGCCGCCACTGACAGTGCTGCGCTCGATACCCTACGCCAGCGCTATCGGCTTGAGGGTAAGCGTGTAATGGTATCGATTTCACGTTTAAGCAAAGAGAAAAACATCGATTTTATGCTTGATGGATTGGTGCTGTTGCGTGATAACAGCACGCATAATTTTCATTTATTACTGCTTGGCGAGGGCAACGAATTCGACCGACTACAGGCGCGCATCGAAGCGTTAGGGCTTAGCGAGCATGTCACGCTGGTCGGTGCAGTCCCGCCCGACGAGGTAGCGGTGTACTGCCATCTGGCCGAGCTTTTCGTTTTCGCCTCACGTTCGGAAACCCAAGGCATGGTCGTGCTGGAAGCCATGGCGGCGGGACTTCCGGTAGTGGTGATTCGCTCCAGCGGCATTGAGGATATCGTTCAGCACGGGGTTAACGGCTACAAAACCGCGCCCGACCCCCTATCTTGGAGTCAGCGTATCGACACCCTGCTTAGCGATGACGCGCTTAAGGCACGCATGAGCGGTCAAGCCTCAGGTTCAGCCGCCGAGCATCGCATCGGGAAGTTTGCCGCAAAGGTACTGCGGGTGTACCACTACGTGATCGAGGCACGGCGTAAGAAGCGCGATAAATGATCGTGCCTGTAGCCGCCAAGATCGCAATGCGTAGAGCGCTGCACAAACAACCGCTTCCAATGCCACAGTCATCAACACCACGCTGTAGCCAAATCGTTCTATGACGCAGTAGAAACAGGTTCGTTGATTTTTAAACGTTTTTTTCGGTCGGATATATAAGAAGGAGGAGGCTTGGAAATACTGTTGACTGGCGTATTGTTGCTCTCTGGGCTCGCGCTTGGAGCGCTTGGAAGCCGTCTATTCGGTTTACCGCGAGTCGTGGGTTACATCTTAGTGGGCATGCTCTTTGCCCCTAGCCTGCTGGGTGGTCAACTGGGTATAGACGATACACAGTGGACCCAGCCGCTGGTATCGATAGCTCTAGGGGTCATTGCCTATGTGATTGGCGGGGCGATCAGCCCTAGCAAGTTGCGTCGTCTCGGCTGGAGCATCGCCGGAGCAACTCTAGGCGAAGTCTCTGGGGCTTTTCTGGTAGTGGTGGGGGCAGTCTTGCTTTTGGGTATGACGGTGGCCGACCTGCCGTTGTGGTCATTCGCTCTCGTTCTCGGCGCGCTCGCCCCGGCTACGGCTCCTGCCGCCATCGTGGCGGTGGTACATCAATACAGAGCACGTGGACCATTGACCACCACGCTGCTTGGCATGGTGGCCATTGATGATGCGCTTGGGATCCTCATTTTTGCACTAGTGATGGCAGTCGCCGGTAGCGGTTCGCTAGGGGGAGCGCTGGGCACGGCTTTCTGGGAGGTCGGAGTCGCATTGCTAGTGGGCGGCGGCGGCGGCTTTCTAATCGAGCGCCTGTCGCGCCATTTTCACGAAAAGCGCATGTTGCTCCCACTATTGTTGAGCGGAATTCTACTGACAGTCGGGTTAGCTACTTGGGCTGAGTTCTCGGCGCTGCTAGCGGCGATGGTTCTGGGTTTTTCGGTGCAATTGTTTTGTGGTCCCTATGTCGAGCGATTATTCGAGCCAATCGAAGACCTTGAGGAAACCGTCTTCGTGTTGTTCTTCACTTTCGCAGGGCTGCATTTTACTCCTTCAGTCGTTATCGACTACTGGCCACTGGTGTTGACCTACTTCATTGCACGTGCCGTAGGTCTTTTCATCGGAGGCGGAAGCGGCGCACGACTGGCTGGTGCGCCGCGAGCTATCTGGTCAAACATCGGTTTCGGGCTGTTCCCTCAGGGTGGTGTGGCCATCGGCCTGGCGCTACTCCTAATGAACTATCCGATGTTTTCGCAGGCAGGTGAGGTTATTGTCAACCTTATTGCAACCACCACCTTGCTGACTGAATCGGTGGGTGCGATCTCGGTACGATACGGCCTGCACCGGGCTGGTGAGCTTTATCAAAATACACAGAACGAGAAGACAGTACCGTGATGATGTCGCCATCAAACAGCTCGCTATAAAGACGTCACTGACGCTGACTAAATGGGTCGATACAACCACCGTACGCTATGGCTTGTGTCAAGCCAGAGACTTCCGCTGGCACCGGCTGAAGGAGAAGCTAAATGAAGGTCGCTGATTGGTTAGAAAGGCACACCGTCACTGGGGTAACCATCGAACGTGAGGCCTCGCTTGAAGAGGCAGCGCGTGCGCTGCTAGGCAAGCCAGAATGCCGCGATATCTATGTCACTGACACTGATGGAAGAGTCGTGGGTCACCTTGGCTTCCAGCAGCTGGCAGATGTATTACTTTACCGGTCAACGTACAGCCGCCGCCAGATGCTTGAGCGGGTGGCACCGGGTCCGGTGTATGAATTCATGGATCAACGCTTTATTTCGGTTCGACCTGATGAGCACGTCTATGATGCCCTCTATAAAAACATGGAGCGCTGGGTCGAGGATATTCCTGTGCTTGATGAGAACAGTCGGCTGATGGGAATCATACGGTTAGTTGATCTGGTTCGTTCTGTGATCGAACCACCTGACCAGGGTTGTCATTGACGGTTCCACAAACGACAAGGCTCGGCGCCTGCCAGCGCCGAGCCTTGGTTTAAAAGCTTCCGTCTTACAGAGCTGTTGCTATTAGGGAATGACCTTCTCCGCACGTAGGCGATCAAACAGATCGAAGAACGCACCTCGGGTCTCACTGAAATGGTCGAAACCGAAATC
The DNA here is from genome assembly GCF_033052795.2 of Halovibrio sp. HP20-59. NCBI lineage: Bacteria > Pseudomonadati > Pseudomonadota > Gammaproteobacteria > Oceanospirillales > Halomonadaceae > Halovibrio > Halovibrio sp. HP20-59. Next base: position 31,494 of record NZ_JAWJUW020000002.1, on the reverse strand, counting down.
GCGTGACTTAGCGGTGTCGTTGACACACTCCTGGTCGCGGCCCAGATCAGCATCCGTGTGCCACCATGAAGCAAGTTTAGTGACATCGGGCTCGACTAGGTTGTGCTTCTCGGCAATGTCACGCCAGGTCGCGTCAATCCCAGCCATCTGGGTGTCCAGCGGCTGCGGCGTTTCGGGGCAATCCGCCACTTCAAGGCCGAAGTACTCGCCAATCTCACGCCACATGCGGCGCCAGCGAAAAACGTCACCGTTAACCGTATTGAATGCCTGATTCGCCGCTCCCGGCGTCGTCGCAGCCCACTCCATTTGGCGAGCCAAAACCAGCGCGTCGGTCATGTCCGTTAGTGCGTTCCATTGAGTCTGCGAACCGGGGAACACGAATGGCTTACCGGTTGCCTTGCAAATTGAGGCATAAACGGCAAGCGTGGTGCCCATGTTCATGGCATTACCACGCGCGTAGCCAATGACCGTGTGGGGACGATGCACGTTCCAGGCAAAGCCTTGACGCTCGGCGTTTTCGAACAGGACGTCTTCCAACGCGTAGTAAAAGTTGTCGCCAGGAACGCGCGGCTCGGATTCGCGGAACGGCGTTTCGATGCGACCGCTGCCGTAGGCTTCAAATGAACCGAGATACTGCTTGGTTCCCGTGACCAGCGAGGCGTGCTCTAGGTTAACGTCTTCAAGCGCCGCGAACAGGTTGCGCATCATGGCGCTATTGGCCTCGACATTGGCTTTCTCGTTCTCACGACCGACCCAGGTGCAGTAAAACACATGGGTAATGGGCAGACTGGCCAGCGCCTCTTGGGTAGCCGACGCATCAAGCAAGTCAGTGGTCACTGGAATCACACCGTTCTGTTCGCTGGCGTGACGTGAAAGCCCGTAAACCGTCCAACCGCTAGCCACTAGGTAGGAAGCCAAATTACCACCAGTGATGCCAGTGGCACCGACGACAAGTGCAATCCCTTTACGCATAAGCTGTGTCTCCTTTCGTGAATGATGCTTGACCGCCAAGCAGGCAGCCGATGCATGTATTCTGGTAGCGGTCGTTCATTGCTACAATCAAAAGCACTGCAAATAATTATTGCATAGGACGCAACTTGAGGAGTTTCAACACGATGGATCTTAATGCCCTGCGCGTCTTCGAGCGTGTCGCTGCCACAGGGAGCTTCACCGCTGCCGCTCGCCACTTCCACCGAGCGGTTTCCTCCATTTCTCGACAAATCCAAGGCTTGGAAGAGGCCGTAGGTCAGCCGTTGCTTTACCGGCATACACGTGCAGTGACGCTCACCGAGGCGGGTTGGCGCTACTACGAAGAGGTGCGCGATATTCTGGAACAGCTCGACTTCGCAACAGAGGCGTTGGCGCATCCCAGTACTGAGCCCAGCGGCATGCTACGCATTAATGCACCGGTGGCGTTCGGTCAGCGTCAGATCGTACCCCTGCTTCATCACTTTCAGGAGCGGTATCCTTCCATCAAGGCCGAACTGCAGCTTAACGACCACGTAGTCGATCCCGTTCGGGAAGGGCACGACATCACCTTTCGCGTGGGCAATCTTTCAGATTCGTCGCTAGTCGCGCGCCGCCTGGCACCGATGAATTACGTGGTCGCGGCGTCACCGAGCTATCTTCAAACATATGGCGAGCCCCAATCGCCTGAGGCTCTCGCCGATCATAACTGCTTGATCTATCAAGGCGAAATGGGCCGCCAACGCTGGTACTTTCAGGCACCGGGTCAAACGAGCGCCAAAGCCTTCGAGGTCGCCGGTAAACTCTACAGCAACGATGCCATCAGCTTGGTGCATTCAGCCCTATTGGGGCAGGGGTTAGTAATGTTCCCGACGTGGCTGATTGCCGATGAACTCAAAGCCGGGACGCTGGTAACGTTACTTGAATACTGGCGCTGCGAGGTTATGCCCGGGCGACGCGACATCCACGTGCTTACCACCGAACGCCGTCTTCGCTCACGCAAGGTTCGCGTTTTCCTCGATTACTTGTTCGAGTCGTTGACTCCCCTCCCCCCCTGGGATGTATCCACAGTTGTTGCCCCGCACCGGCGTTCGCGCTGACGAATTGCAAGCAAAGCCACCGACGCCAGGGCAAAGGAAAACCAGATTTCAGTAAACATGGAAAGCTAGCTCACAGGTTGTTAATGCGAAGAGAGGATTAGCTATTGGTGAAACCGGCTTCTGATGGAAGTTGGGGGCTTTGGAAGGGGCTGTTATCGGCGAATAGAAGCTATCGGCGCTTTATGGACTAGCTTTTAAAAGTTCAGAAAACGACGGCGATAGGAATTCATCGATATAGCTATCATTGAATTCGACTAACCGTGCCAACGCTTCGGGGTCGGGCAGCGTCACGTGCTGGCGCTTTCGGATCACCAGCCCCTCCTCACGCAGCATCGAAAAAGTCCGGCTCACGTGTACCGGACTCATCCCCAGCGCGTCGCTAATCAGCTCCTGCGTGAGCGGCATGAAGAAGCTATTATCCTCAACGGCATTGATCCGCTTGAGTCGCAGATAGATTTCGTAGAGAAAGTGTGCCAACTGCTCGTGGGCTGCATACTTGCCAAGGTAGATCAGCCGCTCGGAGAGCTGTGCCTGCTGACGCGTGGCTGTGGCCACAATGCCAGCCGCTAGGCTCGAACGCCCAAAGAGTTCAAAAAGTTGCTGATATGAGAACGGACAGATCACACCTTTATTAATCATTGCCACACTTGCCAAGCGACGGGAGAACCCAAAATCGCGAATGCCGATGATATCGCCAGGAAGATAGAACTTGAGAATCTGCTTTGAACCATTTTTCAAGTTCCGATAGGAGTATGCCCAGCCCTCCTTGACCACACAAAACAGATCAGCATTCTCGCTCTCCTGCCAAAGCACCTCGCTAGCTGACATGTACCTAGGGCTGAGCTCAAGGCCCAGCAATAGCGCTTTGTCTTCCGGAGACAGCGCGCCTTGGGTACTCAGGGCCCGCATCACTACTGAATCGATGAGAGACACTCTGTTACCTCTTAGGCAAATGGTTTATTAGCGTTATTCTAAAACATATGCCTCCTTTACTATCTTAACGTAGGTTATGAATGATGCGTGTTATCAATCGGTTGCATGAATCCTTCTGAGGTAATCCGGTTCCCCAATGCCACCTTCAATCCTTGATGCTAAGAAGGCGTCAATGCAGTGAGCACCTGGCGCAAAGCTATAGCGTTAGCCGAGGTAGTTCTCTGTGGTAGTCACTGTACCTAGGCGAATGCCAGGGCCGGTGTTTGTCAACGTCCCTGTCTGTAGAAGCCATTGCGGAAAGAATCGGTTTCCACACGCCAACATCGTTTCGGCAGCATTTCAGGCAGCGCCCGCTGTCTTAGAACGATAAGATACGTCCGTACGTAGCCCTGCGCCACTATGAAAACGCCCTGACCAGGACAAACTGAGCAGCGAAACCAATGATAAGCGTAGCCGCAAACGCTGTGATCACCACGATTCCGTGCCATGGGTCGGTTGCAACGGATGCCGACTCCCCTGACCTGTACATCGGCACGACGATCCGCAGGTACACCGCCAGCGACAGCACACTGTTGATGATCGCCACCACAGCCAGCCAGGTAAACTGGACATCGATGGCTGCAGCAAAAAGCATAAACTTACCGACGAAGCCGGCCAGTGGCGGAATGCCGACCAGCGACAACAGGAAAATCACCATTGCGATTCCTATCAGCGGTCGCGTGCGCCCCAACCCGTCAAAATCACTCAGAGTGCGCCCGGTGGTGGCAGTAACTGAGAATGCGCCCAGGTTCATGGCTGCATACGCGGCAGCGAACAGTATGATTGATGGTAAGGCAAGCTCACTGGAGCCCACCGCCAGGATGCCCAGAAGGAAATAGCCGGACTGGGCAATCGATGAATAGGCCAGCAGCCGGATAACGTTGTCCTGCACCAGCGCCGCAAGATAGCCATAGGTCATGCTCAGCACGGCCAGGCCCGCCATGACTACCGTCCAGCCAGTTTCCAGGGGCAGCTCACGAACCACCTGGGCCAGCGCCAACAGGGCACCAATTTTGGGTACTACCGACAGGTAGGCGGCAATCGACAGGGGTGCACCCTCATAGGCGTCGGGTGCCCAGAAGTGGAACGGAACCAGTGATGCCTTATAGCCCAGACCCACAACCACAGCCACGAACCCAAGAATCACAGCCAGCGGCATCGTATCCCTGCCCGGCAGATCGACGAGTAGCGTAGAGCCGGAGGCACCGAACCAGTAGCTCAGGCCGAAAATCATGATCGATGTGGTGACCGAAGCGAACACGAAGAATTTCATGGCGGCTTCGGTCGCCGGGTCGGTATCCGGGTAGGCAACCAGAGCAAAAGTCGCCAGGCCTGTCAGCAGTGTGCCCAGCACCAGGAACATGGTATCCCCTGCTCCCGCCAGCACCAGGGCACCCAGGGTGGAAAAAATTAGCAGGCTGTAGACCGTACCCTCGCGGGCGCTACCCCGGACATCAACCCTCGCCAGCAGCATCGAAAGCACTGTAGTTGGCAGCAGAATGAGCTTGGCCCAGATACTTAACGTATCAATACGGAAGCTGCCGCCAAATATCGTGGTGTCTGTGCCGAGCAGTCGCAGGGTCAGCCCCGTGGCGACGACCAGCCCAATGACGGCAACGACCAGTGAAATTCGTGGTCGGCGCAGCATCTCCGCGATCAGCGCACCGACAGCCGTCAACAGAACGGCAATTTCCGGAATTAATAGTGCGAGATCATGACCCATTACTGCACCAGTGCTGATGTGGTGCGGTGAATGACGTCCAGCACCCAGGATGGCGCCACGCCAGTGGCAACGGTGAGCAACAGCAAGGGCGCCACCGCGAGAATTTCGCGTGGGCTCAGGTCCGGCATTCTATCCCAGCGATCCCGGGGCTCACCCAGGAATATTTCACGCAGGGCCTTGAGAAAGGTTCCGGCGATAATGGCAATGCCCAAAATCACGATAACCGCAATGGGAGCGGTGCCGAGAGTCGCGAGGAATATCTGGAACTCGGCCGGGAAGTGCGCCAAGCCCGGAAGACCCAGCGACGCGAAGGCCGCCAGCACAAAGAACCAGCCAAGTAACGGAACCGTTTTGAGCAGGCCGCCAAACTCCCCCATTTCGCGGGTATGGGCGCGCTCCTGAATCATGCCCACCAGCAGGAACAAGGCACCGGTGACCAGGCCGTGACTGAACATCTGCAGCACGGCGCCATCCAGAGCGGTGGCGCGGATCGCTGGATCCAGCGTCAATGCGGCCGCAGCGACGCCGACAATGACGTAGCCCATGTGGTTGACTGAGGTATAGGCTACCAGGCGCTTGAGATCGGTCTGTGCCAGGGCGGCAAAGGCGCCGTAAATCGCGCTAACTACGCCAAAGAATAGAACAATGATTCCGGCCTCGCGGAAAGCGTCAGGGGTCATTTGCAGGGCGAACCGCACCAGCCCGTAAGTGCCGAACTTCAGCATAATGCCCGCCAGGATAACGCTACCAACGGTCGGTGCCTGCACGTGGGCCGCAGGTAACCAGGTATGCAACGGTATCGCCGGAATCTTGACCGCGAAGGTAATCAGCATGGCAATCAGCGCCCACATGGCCGCCGCTCCCTCCAGGGGAGGATTGGCAATCCAGGCCCGCATATCGAAGGTAGGATCAGGGCTGCCGAGGTAAAGCCCCAGAATCGCGAGCAATAATGGCAAGCTGCCCAGCAGGGTGTAGATAAAGAACATCAGCGCGGCACGCTGCCTGTCCTCGTGCCCCCAGCCGACAATCATGAAGTACATCGACACCAGGGAAACTTCGAAGAAGACATAGAACAGAATGCCGTCCAGGGCGGTAAAGGTGCCGATTGCCGTGGTCTCAAGAAGCAGGATCAGAGCCACATAGGCACGCGGGCGATCGCGAAGCGACGACGCATAGATGAGAGAAACCAGGAAAAGCACGGCACTCAGCAGCACCAGCGGCAGGCTGATGCCATCTACCCCGACCCGGTAGGCGGCACCGATGGCCGGCATCCACTCCAGCTCTTCGACCTGGGAAAAGCCGTCACCACTTACCCCCTGCAGCCACATGGCCAGAGCGCCAACCAGCGTCAGGGCGGCACTGACGATCGCGATGCCATGCACCGTGCGCGCCGTCGGTTTCGGCAGACACAGAATCAGCACAGCGCCGACGAGAGGCAGAAAGAGGGTCAGGGATACGAGTGGTAACATGAGTACAGGGTTCCTTTAGAAACTCAGTGAAGCTGAAAACAGGATGACAACAAAAAGCACAGCGGTGGCTACCGCGCTGATCGCCAGACTGTGGTGGATCATGCCGCTTTGCAGGGATCTTGCCCGGGCGCCCAGGGCCTGCACAGCGGCCACCAGGGCGAAGATCAGGCCGTCGATTCCGCGCTCATCACCGCCCCGAACCCAGCGACTCACCGCCAGATTTGCTCGGCCGACGCCAAGCACGGCCTGATACAGGCGCTTTTCCAGGCGCTCGCCCCCACGGGCGATGCTGAGAGCAGCATCGCCAATGCCAAGTGCGGCCGCGTACAGATGGTTTTCCAGACGGTTACACCCCCCGGCAACCGCCATTGCGGGCCGACCTACCCAGGCAGTAAGCCCGCCTGCCACCACCAGCCCCGACTCTGCCCATTGATGGGCAGGGCCAAGCAGGCGTTGGGCCGGCACCAACCAACCCAAGGCCAGTCCGACCAATGCGGCGACCAGCCCAAGCAATATGACGACGATGCCCGCAGTTTCCGGAGCCGCCAGATCAAGCATTGTTTCCAGGGGATCAAAGGCCAGACCCAGGACAGCGGCAGGGATCGCCAGGCCCCAGATGCCAGCGCGCATCCAGCCAGTACCTTCGACCGGCCGGGTATCGCCCGAGCCCTGCCATAGCACCCCTAGAGCCCGGGCCATGTAGGCGCCGGTCAGCAGAGTGCCGACCAGTGCCAGAGCGCCGAGCAAGACGGCGCCCGGCGCAGACAGAGCGGCGGCGATCATCGCATCCTTGGAGAAGAACCCACTCAGTGGTGGGATGCCCGCCAGTGCCATCGCTGCCAGTGCAAAGCCGCCAAAGGACCAGGGCCTGGCGCGGCCAACGCCCTTCAACTGATCGAAACCGGTACCCTCGCGAGCATGTTGAAAGTCACCGGCGGCAAGAAACAGGGTGCTTTTAATAGCGGCATGGGCGAGCAGATGCAACAGCGCGGCCAGCGGAACCCCCGCGCCCACTGCGATGAGCATCAGGCCGTATTGGCTGGCCGTGGAAGCCGCCAGCAGGCGTTTGAGATCACGTTCAGCCAGCGCAATCACCCCGGCAGCCACCGTGGTGATACCACCCACAAGACCGACAGCGAACAGTGCCTCAGGCGTCAGCAGTGGCGCCGAGCGTATCAGCAGAATGGCGCCCGCCGCCACCAGTGTGGCCGAGTGCAGCAACGCCGAGACCGGTGTCGGGCCAGCCATGGCGCGCATAAGCCAGTCCTGCAGGGGAACCTGGGCCGACTTGCCCATGGCGGCCAGCAGCAACAGAAGCCCGGCAATGGTGGGCGCTCCAGCGTCAGCTTCCAGGGAAGCGGCAATCTCACTGGTACCTGCTGACCCTATGAGTATGAATATCGCAACGTAAAGCCCGAGATCCGCGCTGCGGGTATAGAGGAAAGCGCGTGTGGCTGCGTTCGCGGCTTCGGGGCGTTGGAACCAGAAGCCGATCAGCAGGTAGCTGCACAGACCGATCAGTTCCCAGCTCGCCAGCAGCAGAATCCAGTCGCCCGCCAGCACCAGTGCCTGCATGGCCGCCAGGAACAGCGACATTACGGCATAGAAGCGCGCTTGGCCGGACTCCCGCTTCATATAACCGACGGCATAAATCAGAACGAACGTAGCCACCGTGGCCACTGCCACGGTCAATAGCGAGGTCATCGGCCCGGCGACCAGGCGCAGTGGCATGCCCGGCAGCCCAGGCAGAAGTAGGGTTTCGGGCTGACCGTCAACCACCCGGGCTATCAGCCAGAGACTGCCTGCCAGGCTGAGCGTCGCACCAGCCAGGGCCAACACAGCGCTCCCACGGCGCAGTAACAACACAGCCAGGGCGGCGATCAGCGGCGGTAGTATTGGCAGGAGCACTGCATTCATCCTTTCAGGTCCTCCGCTTCTTCCATCTCAACCGAGCCCTTAACCCGGAAGCGCGCAATGGCGACGCCAAATCCGACTGCCATCTCCAGTGCCATAACCGTCATCACCACCAGCACGAACATCTGGCCGGAATAGGCTTCCGGGTGTAGAAAGCGCCAGAAAGCCACCAGATTCACCATGGCCCCCGCCAGCATCAGCTCCACGCCCATCATGATCATCACCAGATTGGTCTGGGACAGTGCGCCATAGACGCCGATACCGAACAGGATGGCGCCGGTCAGAAGCGCTACTATCAGAACTGCGGTCATTCCGATGCCTCCTTGGCTCTTTTACTCGCCAGGTTCTGCACCGGAATCGCCACCGCGGTGGCCGCAATCATTGCGGTCAGGATGGTGATACCAGCGGTTTCGAAGATCATCATCGAGCGCCCAAGCAGCTCCATGCCCAACGCCCGTGTCTGCGCTTCCGCATCCACCACCTGCTTTGCTGCGGGGCCCCAGTCGGACAGCAGCGCAACGGCAATAGCAACAACGGCCGCACTCACCCCAGCACCGATAGAGAAACGCTTCTGGTGACTCATGTCCATACCGCCAAGCCCACCGGGATCCATCATGAACATCACCATGAAGATGGCCATGATACTCATCTCCGTGGCCATCATCATGATTTGCAGTACACCCAGAAATTCGGTCTGCATCGCCAGAAACATGCAGCCGACGGCGGTCTGCGAAAACAACAGCGCCAGCGCGGAACGGACCATGGACGATGTGCGAAACACCACCACGCCAAAGCCGATGGCAGCCAACCCGAAAACGACAACGAAAAAAGCCTGTGCGTACATTAGGGAACCACCAGAATCAGTAAGCCGACGACAATGATATTCACCAGTGCCAGGGGGATGCCTATAATCCAGCACCACCGCATCAGATCCGCCTCGCGAATACGTGGCAGATAGTGACCGACCATCAACATCGACACGGCCACGGCCAGGGTCTTCACCAGACTCCAGGCCCAGAGTGGCAGTAGCGGCCCATGCCAGCCGCCGAGGTAGAAGACCGTGGTTGCGGAAGCCAGGGTAACCACCAGGGTCAGTCGGGCCAGGCGAAGCACTGCCAGGCGCACCCCGGTGTACTCGGCGTCCACGCCCCCGCCAAGCTCTCCCTCTGCGGTTGGCAGATCAAACGGGGCCCGGAACGCCAGTGCCATGGCCGCAATGAAAAACAGCACGAAGCCCAGGGGCTGGTAGACGATGTTCCACAGCCCCGCCTGGGAGCCAACGATCGCGGTATTCAACAGGGATTCGGCGCGCATGGCCACGGCCGTGATCGGCATGACAATAAGCATGGAATAGGCAATAAGCTGGCCTAGAAAGCGCCAGCCACCGATCATCGCGTAGGCGCCGTCCGGCCCCCAGCCCGCCATGATCACCGCGACCAGCACATAGGCCAGGGCCGCGTTGATGAACAGCGCACCAGCACCAAGGTCCGCAATGATCAGGTCCGGCGCCAGCGGCAGGACCGCCATACCAAGTACCGCCACAACCAGGAGAAGCACCGGCGCTGCCTCGAAAAACACCCGGTCTGGCGAGCGTGGGAGAATGGATTCACGACCGAGGTGCGCCAGCCCGCTAAAAAGTGGCGCCGCCGGACTCAGGCGGCCAGTGGTCATCCAGCCCTCGATCACGGCCAGCAGCCAAGCGCTGCCAAGCAATGCGAGAAGAACGCTAGCGACGGTCACGAGATCACCTCCCAGGGCGAAAGATCCAGTGATCCGACTGCCAGCAGCGCATCGCCCAGCTCCTGGCCCCCAACAAGCTTCGGGACCAGGTCGATATGGTGACTGCACGCGGTGTCCAGCTTGTAGGATTTCACCTTTCCATGCTCCAGTTTCAGACTTAACCGGGCTTCGCCGCGGGGCGTATCAACGGTTGCCTCACCGGTGCCTGATACCTCGCCAATGTCGCGCAGAGATGGCAGCGCCGGTTCGCTGCTCGCCTTTATCAGGTCGAGACTGGCGGTTATTTCGGCCAGACGTTGCCACAGGCGAGCCCAGGCGTTTCCGCCTTCGCTGGCAGCACGTGCTACGGGGCCGCGCAGATCAGAAAATTCTGATGAGAGTTCGCCGATATCCTTCAGCCGCGATTTGAGCAAAGGCGTCCGTCTAAGACGGGTTCCTAATGCGCGCAACGCTGGTTCCAGCTCAGCAAGCCTGTCCCGGTTAGCCTCTCTGACTTGCAGTTGCAGAGTCGAAGCCCGCTGCGTCAGCCAAGCGAATCCGAGCTGGCGCCCCAGTTGCGCCAGCCAACCAAGATGACTGGCGATGCGCTCACGCTCAAGTCCGCCGTTCCGGGCTTGAGTGGTCGCCTGATCGTCATTAAGCCCAGCCGCTTGCTCAATCGCAAGACATGCCAATAGACGGTAGGTCACCGGCGCCAGCGGCATTGTCGAGGACAAGTGCTCGATGAATGTATCGGCATCCATCTCTTCGCTTTCCTGACTCCCTTCATTCTCTTCATTCTCTTCACTCCCTTCACCTTCGGTGGTCATACCCACCAGGGAGGTCGCCTGCCCTTCGGTTACGCCGTCGCCGTCCAGCGTCAGCGTCAACTTCAGGCCACCGGGCAAGCCAGGAAAAACCGGACCGAACGGCACCTCAAGCCAGTCCATCTGCAGGCCGTCGGCGCTGCGCTGCAGATCCTTGGTGACTTCAATCATGGACATGAATCCCGAGGCGCCGTGATCGTGCCCTCCATGATCGTGTTCTCCATGATCATGGCCTGAATGTTCATGTTGATGATCGTGGCCGTGCCCGGAGCCCTCTTCTGAGGCGCCCTCATCTTCCGCGTCCTCACGGGCTACCAGATCCATACCGCACTTGGGGCAGCTTCCAGGCTCGTCCCGAACGATTTCCGGGTGCATTGGGCAGGTATATTCGGCCGCTGCATTTTCGTGCGCGTATTCCTGTTGGTGCTCGTTACTGTGCTCGTGATCATGGCCATGATGATGTTCATGGTGGCCCTTATGCTCTTGATCATGGCAATGCTCGTGCTCATGGTCATGCTTGTGGCCATGGTGCTGGTATTCGTGATCATGCTGGTGTTCATGATCGTGGTCGGGCGTGGACTCCCCCGCCTCTCGGGCTACCAGGTCCATGCCGCATTTGGGGCAGCTACCCGGTTCATCCTCGACAATTTCTGGATGCATGGGGCAGACATACTCAATCCTGGCGTGCAGGACATCGGCGTCGAACGCCTCCGGCGAGGCTGCAAAGGCCCCGTCAGCGAATGCACGTTGTAGTCGAACTACGGCTTCGGTCAGTCCCTTTTGCGAGAGACCTGCAGAAACATCGGCACCAGGTAAAGTTGACGGTGTCTGCCCGCCTACCATGAGAATGGCACGCGGCCGGGGCATCTGTGCGTAGAGCACGGCCACGGCGTCGCCCATTTTCTCCGACAGCTCTCCAACAATCATGAGCACGCTGGCATCGCGAGGCGTAGTACTGGTTCGCATGCCTGCCGCGGTCACGTCCAGACCATGCGCCAGGGCAATCTCGGGCCCGGGAACGATCAGACAGCCCAGATTACGCGCCAGGGCCCGAGAAACCAGCTTCTGCAACACTGAGGGCCGTTTCTGTCGTGCGCCCGTTATGTTTAATGCTGGAACAGAACTCATTGCCGCCTGAAAGCCCCCTGACTCCATCCGTAAAGCAGGCCAAGAAAGAGAATCGCCAGAAACACACCCATATCAAGCAAGGCAACCAGCCCTACTTCCTTGTAAACCACTGCCCACGGGTACATGAACGCCATCTCCATATCAAAGGCCAGAAACAGCAACGCGTATCCGTAGTAGCGGGCGTGATAGCGCCCCCATACCGGATCCCGCGACAGAACTCCGGAACTCGCTGGCACATCCTTGCCCGGCTCCTGACATGTCGGGCCTATCGCGCGAGCAAGCCCGTACAGACAGAAAACCGTACCGGCGATGCCGATCGCCAAGGCTAGTAACAGGCCGTATTGTTCCAAAAGACTCATTATCTAATTTCCTGATTAATCAACCAAGCATGTCCCGCACCTAAGTCGATGATTACCGAGAGTCGAAAAAATAGTATAACTGCCGCAAGCTTATGCGCCGTGCCTGGGAGAATAGCCCGACCCCACTGATAGCATTATAGAGGGTTTATGTCCCTGATCCGTAAACGCGAATACCTCGTAAGGCTCATCTTGCGGCCTCGGTGTACACGGTGTATCAATCGCAATACCGGCTAAACCAATACCGTCGATATTCGGTTGTTGGTCAAACAGTGCCATCACAGCTTCCATCGACACATTGCATCACTCCTAATTCACAAAGTGGTACTCACCAAGACTTATTGCTGGCCATGGTGGCTTGGCATGCTCCCCTTCATCTGTTGTCGCTGCTCGTCGGTCAACAGGTCCTGCATCTGATTATGCATGCTCACTTTATCGGCCATCATGTCGCCATGTAGGTTAGCCATTTGACCGTGCAGCGCTTTTACCTCCTCCGGATCAGGCCGCTCGGCCTGCATAATGATCATCATGTCATCACGCAGGTTCATCATTTCGCCCATCCGCTCCAATTGAGTAGAGCGATGTTCCTGGCGCATCTCGCGCATCGAGCTCATTTGTTCGTCGTCGAGCATGCCGGACATGCCGGACACCGGACCCATACCACCCATCATGGGGCAAGGCATCATGCCACCTTGGCCTCCCATCATCATGTCAGGACCCATGCCGCTTTGGCCGCCCATCATCATGCCAGGGCCCATGCCACTTTGGCCGCCCATCATACCGCCCTGACCTTGCGCGCCTTGGTTCATGCCTTGAGCGAAGGTGACGCTGCTTGCGGCACCAAGGCTTGCAGCCAGCGCAATAGCAATGATCTTCTTATAATTAACCATGTCAATTTCCTCTCATCGTGTTGCGGGTCGAGACGTCGCCTTACTCCAATAAAAATGGAAGAAGGCAGAGTTAGTTTCCGTTATAAGCCTACAACCTATAGGTAGCCCACAGGTCAAAGAGAAACCAAACCCGATACCTCAATATTGTCACAAGTCAATTTTTGTCGACTATTTTGTAATCTGTTTCAGGTTGATATGTTATAAAAAAACTAGGCGACTTCAGATGACGACGGCGTGTAATTTCAGTTTAAATTCAGGTTAACGGGCTAATTTTGGGGTAACGAGGGCATATAACCATCGACAAACAACCGTTACCTATTTGATTTAGATAACACCGACCGAAAACACATTGGTGACTCGGAATTTAAAAATCCAACGCCATGAGCGTGAGCACATCGACGACGCAATAGCGGATATCGATCAGCTTTACGGGATGGATAAGGTAGTCTACGACGAAAAACACAGGCATATCTGTCTCGCTTACGATGCGCTGCGGCTGTGCATAGATGATGTCGAAAATATCCTTATACGCCATAGTGTCGAAGTCAGCGCTGACCGATGGAATCGCTTCAAGGAAGAGTATTACCGCTTCGTCGACCAGAACGTTAAAGACAACGCTAAGAAAGAGCCTTGGAGCTGTCATTAAAACGCAGTCTTTCGTTAATCGGTACTGTAGTAGGGACTAGGAAAAAGGGGCAACGTGGTAACCATCGCCGTCGGAGATAAGACTCTAGGTCAGGTAGCCGTGGCTGATACCCTCAAGCAGGAGTTGGTAGCAGCCATTCGCGGCATGTATGTTCGCCTGGATGACCGGCTCTGCCTGCTGGTGATCGTCGGGGTCACCGAGCACGGCGACAAGGAATTGCTCGCGGTTGAAGATGGCCACCGGGAGTCCGAAGCTAGCTGGCGAGAGCTGCTCACCGGCTTGCGGGAACGTGGCCTGGATCATGCGCCCAAGCTGGCCGTAGGCGATGGACAACCTTGAGAAAGACCGGGATGAACTACTCGCCTTTTACGACTTCCCAGCAGCACACTGGATTCACTTACGAACCACCAATCCGATTGAATCGACCTTCGCCACAGTGCGGTTGAGGACCAAGCGGAGCCGGTCCTGTGGCAACCGCGACACCACGTTATCGATGGTGTTCAAATTACTCCAGTCCGCCCAGAAACGCTGGAAGCGGATCAAGGGGTTTGACCAACTGAAGCTGGTCGTGAACAACGTCCAGTTTCGGGATCGAGAACGGGTGGATGATCAATCCGGCAGAGACGCCGCCTGATGGTCATACACCAGATTTGACAATAACTCTTCTTTAAGCCTGCCATAAGTTACCTCATTTAAGATGATCCTTGTCCCAGACAAGTTTGTCTGGCAGATACACCCACCATCGAAAAGAGGTATCACTTATGCAAGCTCACATCACTAAGATTATAACATCGGCATTGTTACTGACGGCTAGCACGGCTGTGCTGGCCGAGACCCGTTGTACTGATGCCCCCAGTGACGAATGGATCAGCCAAGCTGATATGCAAGAACGTATCCGCGAAATGGGTTACAAGATCAAAGAATTTAAGGTCACCGAGGGAAACTGCTACGAGATATACGGCTGGGACGAGCAGGAACGCCGGGTAGAGATCTATTTCAACCCAGTAGATGCCAGCATCGTGAAGCAGGAAGTCGACGACTGATCAGGAGGTTTCCATGGCCGATAATACCCGTATCCGTGTTTGGGATCCGTTGGTCAGGTTGGTACATTGGGCTTTGGTCGCTGGCGTAGCCGTCAACCTATGGCTGACCGAAGAAGGGAGCGATATACACCAATGGGTCGGTTATGTCTTGGTGGCATTAATCGTCGTACGCATCCTTTGGGGGTTTATCGGTCCCTGGAGTGCACGCTGGCGGAGCTTTTGGCCTACTGTGAGCCGACTTCAATGTGCGCTGCGCGGTCGCGACAGCAAGACAGAGAAAACCGGCATTACCCATACACCGCTGGGCGCCATCATGATGCTGGTGCTGCTTGGGCTAATACTCGGCCTGGGACTTACTGGCTACATGATGGAAGAAACTGATCGTTTCTGGGGGGTTGACTGGGTTGAAGAAACCCACGAACTCATGGCCAACGCGATTCTTTTTCTAGTACCGCTGCATGTATTAGGTGCTGTGGTAGAAAGCATCAAGCAAGACGATAATTTGATCGCTAGCATGTTGCATGGCTATCGCCGCCGCCCTACCTCTAACTCCAACGCTAAGGCTCATGATGTTCAGCCTTAAGATGCGGTTAAGACAATACCATGATAGTGGCCACTCCTTAATTTTGCACGAGTGGCCTTTTCAGGCCTGCCTGACACAGCGAGATGACTGCGCTATCCCTTATTTATGCCACGACGCCGAACAGGCGGCCTATGCCGAAGGTCAAGGCCATCGCCAATGCGCCCCAGAACATTACGCGCACCGAGGCTTTGAGTATCGGCGCGCCACCCACACGGGCAGCGGCCGCCCCCAGAAAAGCCAAAAACAATAACGAGAAGAGCGCCACCAAAAGAATAAGCAAGGACGGCGGCGCCCACCAAGCGATAAGCAACGGCAACAGGGCGCCAGCCGTGAAGGTCACAGCCGAGGAAAAGGCCGCCTGGAGTGGGCGCGCTTGGCTTGTCTCGGTGATGCCAATCTCATCCCTGGCGTGAGCGCCTAGGGCATCGCTTGCCATCAGCTGTTCAGCGACTTGAGTGGCTAGCGCCGGTGTTAACCCACGCGCTTCATAAATCGCTGCCAGCTCTTCCAATTCAGCATCAAAATGCTCCATCAACGCTTGGCTTTCAAGCGCAAGATCCGCATGCTCTGTGTCAGACTGTGAGCTAACGGAGACGTATTCCCCGGCGGCCATCGACATAGCCCCGGCCACCAGCCCTGCAATACCTGCCAACATAATGTCGCTATGCGCGGTGCTCGCTGCCGCCACGCCGAGGATCAGGCTGCTCGTAGAGACAAGGCCATCATTCGCGCCCATGACGGCTGCGCGCAGCCAACCTGAGCGGTTAGATCGATGGTGTTCTGTATGTTGCATAGCTTCACCTCGTGATTGATCTTCCCTTTCTTTCCTGTGGGAGAGCGGCAGATACCTTTGAACGCTAACATGGATTAGAGCCGTGACATTACATCATGGCGCTATGGAGCCGCTTCTTCCGCACGCGTCGCCTGGGAAGCGACCTCCTCGAATCAGTGCTCCCGCCAGAGCCAAACTGGCGTCGATCCACACCCTCTCAGAATTAGATTGCGAAAAAGCGACCTGAACACTCATTGACGATGAATTGGGTGCCAGGGAGTCATTCCAATGCTAGTCACGACAAGCCCCTACATCACCATCAGCAGTAACACTAAATAACCTAGATGTTGACATAAATTTCGATGGACAAGCGTTCACAGCGACTCTTATAGCAACAACATCGGGTGCATAATCTATTGCAATGCACCACCAGCGATGCCCGTCATTCACAGGCATAGTAAAAAAACTCTGAACAACTTAATATCCCCTCCAGGGGGATAGGAATATAAAAGGAGACTCATTATGACATCGCATTCACATCAAACACATCCAGAGATCATTAAGCGGCTTAACCGGGCACGCGGCCACCTTCAAAGCGTGACCAACATGATAGAAGAAGAGCGACCCTGCCTAGAAATTGCCCAGCAGCTCCATGCTGTTGAGAAAGCCATTCAACAAGCAAAAAAAACCTTGGTGCAGGATCACATCGACCACTGTATGGAAGCGGCAGTCGGGCCTTTAACAGCGTTACAACGTGAGCACGTCATGGATTTCAAGGCTATTGCTCGTTACCTTTAATGGCTATCTCATTTAATAGCTATCTCAATGGAGAATATTCCAATGCACCATAATCTTAGTGCTTGGCAGCATGATCACGTTTTCGATCAGGATAAACGACGCAGCGGCGAGACCAGAACGCTGTTGGTGGTTGGCCTCACCCTTGTGATGATGATGTGGGAAATTACCGCCGGTATTGCCTATGGCTCAATGGCCTTACTTGCCGATGGTCTCCACATGGGGTCGCACGCGGTGGCGTTAGGCATTGCAGCGTTCGCCTATATTTATGCACGTCGTCATGCCACTAGCGCACACTTCTCTTTCGGCACCGGCAAGGTTAACGCCCTAGGTGGCTTCACCGGGGCTATTTTGCTAGCCGTATTCGCGCTGTACATGGTCATTGAGAGTATTGATCGTTTTATCAATCCCGTGGCGATTTCTTTTAACGGGGCGATTTTTGTGGCGATTATAGGGCTTGCAGTCAATGGTCTTTCGGCTTGGATATTAGGTGGAGAGGGGCATGGACACGATCATGATGGTCATGACCATCACAGCCACGACCACAACCGCCGGGCGGCCTATTTTCACGTACTTGCCGATGCCTTGACGTCAGTGCTGGCTATTGCCG
The DNA here is from genome assembly GCF_033052795.2 of Halovibrio sp. HP20-59. Classification (NCBI taxonomy): domain Bacteria; kingdom Pseudomonadati; phylum Pseudomonadota; class Gammaproteobacteria; order Oceanospirillales; family Halomonadaceae; genus Halovibrio; species Halovibrio sp. HP20-59. The sequence continues at coordinate 13,981 of NZ_JAWJUW020000002.1, read as the reverse complement.
CCCTACTGTCAGGTAAATACATGGGCTGGAACTGGATGGATCCGGCCATGGGCATTGTTGGCGCCGTGCTGATCACTCGATGGTCATGGCTTTTGCTTAAGGATACCGCCAACGTATTACTTGATCAGCAGCGCAGTGAACTAGAAGCACAGGTTAAAAAGGCTATCGAAGACGAGCAAACGCACATCACCGACTTACACATTTGGACGATTGGCCCCAATATCCATGCAGCGATTGTCGCGCTGGTCTCGGGCACCCCAGAATCACCTGACATTTACCGGCAGCGCATTCAGCAACAGTGCGATTCTCTGGTGCATATATCGGTGGAAACGCAGTTAGATTCAAGGGCTTGATACGAAGGCAAGCCCAGCAAGAAAATCAACGATTTTGATGTTGGTTTTGCTCCCACGTCACACTGACTGCCAGCCCATTGGGTGTGAGATTACTAAGCGTAAGGTGTGCGTTTTGGCGCTGAGCCAACTCCGAGACAATCGATAAACCCAATCCGCTGCCAGTGGTGCCCTGGCCAGACGCGCGCCTAAAGCGCTCAGTGACTTTATCCAACAGTGCCTCGGGGAGCCCGGGGCCAGTGTCGCTCACCGTGAGTTGAGGCAACCCCTCCCAAAGCGCCAACTCTACCTCTACTTGACCGCCTTCTGGCGTATAGCGCAAGGCGTTATCGAGTAGATTACGGAAGAGAATCCCCACCTCGACTTCGTCGGCGCGCACCTCCAGCCGGGTTAAGCCTATTAGCCGCAAGTACTGATCTCGCTCTTCAGCAAGTGGCCACAGCTCGGCGACCAGTTCAGCAATAATCGGATAAAGATCGATAGTGGCCGGTGAGGTTGTGGCCACTTGATCCAAACGCGCCAAAATAAGCAGTTGCTCTACCACCCGCTGTAGCCGCTCAACCCCGACATAAGCCTTTTGTAATGATTGCTCGCCCCCTGCCTGCGCATTATCTAAGTGGATTCTCAGCGCTGCCAAGGGCGTGCGTAATTCATGCGCCGCATCTGCGGTAAAGCGCCGCTCACGTTCTAACGTGGCTTTTAAGCGGGCGATAAAGTCGTTTAGCGATTGACGTAATCCATTAAGCTCTTGAGGAACTGGATTATCGATTTTACGCAGGTCGCGGGCGGAGCGACCTTGTACCTGGCTGGAAAGCGCATGGATGGGTGCAATGCCCCGCCGGATAATTCGACTCATCAGCCAAAGAAGGAGTGGCAGCAACAAGAGCATCGGCAATAAATTGTTCCAAGTGATGCGCTCCACCACTTCATCATGAAACGACCCGCGTAGCCCCATGCTGATCCAGGTATCGCTGGCAACATCGAACATGCTGAAAACCCGCCAGCGATGACCATCGTAGCTTTCCCAGCGAAACCCCTCCTCTAAAGGCGCGGGGAAAGGCCCTGCATCACTCCATTTGCCCCCTAATAACCTGGGTGAGCCATCGGGATTCCAAAAACCCAGTACTAATTTAAGCTCTTCCTCGTGGTAAAGCTTGGGACCTGATTCAGAGCGGCTTACGGGCACTGCTTTACCGTCGCGATATAGCTGAGCCGGATGGTCTGGAAGGCCCATGCGTGAAGCCAAGCGAGCATAGTCATCAATGGTCGCGTTGGGATCGAGCTGGCCAGCCACAATCCGGCTGTGCAGACTGAGCTGTGTATCGAGAATTTCTTCTAGCTCGTGATCGGTAATTAAATAAGCCGCGGTAACCGCCACGCCCCCGGCGACAACCAAGGTCATGGCTAGCGTGCGAAGTAGATAATGCCGTATCGATCTCATTGCGCCTGGCTATCCAGTCGGTAGCCAATCCCCCGCACGTTAATAATCAGATGTTTTTCAAGCTTTTTACGCAGATGATGAATGTGAACTTCCACCGCATTGGACGCTACCTCTTCACCCCAGCCATAAAGCAAATTTTCTAAACGAGGGCGAGATAGCACCCTGTCCGGGTGCCTAGCGAGCTCTAGCAATAAGGCATACTCGCGTCGGCCCAACTTTACGTCTTTGCCCCGCCAACTCACCGCATGGCGAGCCTCATCAATACTCAGTGCACCCAGCGTCAATATCTGCGAAGCGCGCCCCTCTGCGCGCCGCATAACGACACGCAAACGGGCCAGCAACTCCTTCAAATTAAAAGGTTTTAAAACATAGTCATCCGCTCCCGCATCTAAACCGCCAATACGGTCTTCCATCGCATCGCGGGCCGTCAAAATCAGAATAGGCAGAGTAGATTGCTGTCGGAGTAAATGCAGTACCTGCATACCGTCCATATCGGGCAGTCCAAGATCCAAAATAATCACGCTGAAGGCCTCGCTGCCGATAGCGCTGATTGCCTCGCGGCCAAGCATGAACCAATCGACCGCGTAGCCCTCGCGCTCTAGCGCCGTCTTAATGCCATCCCCAAGCAAAGGGTCATCTTCTATTAGTAGTGCACGCATGCTGATCCCCTCAATCGACAAGCCGCTATCTTGGCTACCAAAACTTAAGCTTTTCTTAAATGTGGCAACTTGCTTCCCAAAAAGCGACCTCATCTGAATTCAATCAACAAGCCTAACACTCTATTTTTGCGAATCTCTTGCGCAGTTTAACTCTTCTTTAAGTTATTTAGGCTCAAGCTGCCTCTTTCGCCATGGGCAAAGCCAAAGCAGCGCCTTCAATGGCGGTCATTTTGAATCTGCCCTATCGCTACCGTGGGCAGGTCATTTTCAATTAATTGAACAGAGCGCCAGAGTATGCACTTACTAACCCTCATTAGAACAAACTATTATTTAAAAATAATGGCCCGTTTTTTAGAAAAAAAAATGAAGCGATATTTACTGGGAAGCATAAAGTATATCGTCAAAGCGCCTGCACCAGAAACCATTGACAGCCTTGTGGGCATAGAAAAAATCCTCATTATTCGCCCCAACTTTCGGCTGGGCAACGCGCTAATCAGTACCCCTGTCATCGATGCTTTTCGTGACCGTTTTCCTTCCGCGCGCATCGACTATTTAGCAACTGATAAAACATGGCCACTGTTGCAACAACGGCCTGTTGATCATTTTCATTTACTGTCGAGAGCCGCCATTCTTCGACCTTGGCAGTGTGTGACACTATTACGACGTTTACGAGCACAACGCTATGACCTGGCGGTACAAGTGAGTGGAGGATCAACGAGCGGCTTTATAGTGACCCGGTTAATAGGGGCACGGTACAGCATGGGTTCAGGTAAAGGTCACCAGCGCTGGTACAACATTGAGGCGGAAGGTAAGTCATCACATGCCTACGATGCCATCGTTAATTTGACACGTCCGCTCGGTGTTGCTTGCCGTAACCGGCCATTGCTCCAGTTAACAGAGCAGGAACGCTATCAGGCAATAACGAAAATACAACAGCTAGTCAGTCTTCATAGCCATCATCCATCAGATACAAATTTTATTGCGATCTTCGTTGGCGGGCATCAAAACAAGCGTTGGCCGTTGGAATTTTGGTTAATGCTTATCGATGCCATGGAAGCTCGCAAAATACGCTATGTCGTATTTCTTGGACCGGAGGAGTTTAGACTTCTACCACCTATTGAGCAGCGTTTGATGTCATCACTGTATGGCAGCTTATGCCCGCCGCTTTCTATCCGTCACTTTGCCGCTGTTCTAGGGCGTGCGCGGTTACTCGTGACGCCAGACTCAGGGCCTATGCACTTAGCGGCAGCACTCGATGTCGCCACCATTTCCCTAATACGCCAGAAAAAATCACTCGCCTTCGTACCACGAGAAGCCTATGACACTATTCTGTGGCGCCCAGAGGTCAGCACGGTAATAGAAGCCATACGCGCTACTCTTGACGGACAAAACGCAACGGCTCCCGTTCAATCGGCCTCCGCAACAAACCAACTAACACAGTGGGTAACACCACCACCCAGTGCTGACCCTTTGCATTCTAGCTACTGAATTAAAGCGCATAACTGTTCGTTAAGTTTTGCGCTTTATAGTGACCCTACTGTTACGTTATCGAGAGTACTGTCTTGCCTATTTCAACGACGTCAAAACCCAATGGCACGGGCGTTAAACGCATCCTCCGCGCCTCTAAAAATGCAGTATCGGGTTTAAAAGCTTGCTGGATAAATGAATCTGCCTTCAGACAAGAGGTGATACTCTGTCTCATTCTCTACCCTTTTGTATTTTTTGTTAATGTCACTCCTGTGGAAAAAGCATTGCTGTTTTCTTCACTCACCCTTTTAGTGATAGTGGAACTCATTAACTCCGCCATCGAAAGCACCATTGACCGTATCGGACTAGAACATAACGAACTTAGCGGGCGTGCTAAAGACATGGGGGCTGCCGCCGTCATGATGACCCTTTTTATGATGATGGGTGTGTGGCTATGCGTGCTGCTCCACTAAATGTTCTCAAACCCGTAGCATCCGCATGGATTTTATTTCTAATCGCCATGTCAGTCTTCAGCATTTTAAACATAGATTTCACGATAACTGACTTTATATATCGCCTTCAGGGTAATGCCTGGGCATGGAAAGATACCTTAATTACCCAAGACATTCTTCACAAAGGCGGTAAATGGCTAAGCTTGGCGATGGGTTTAGCCTCACTCCTCCTATTGATACTAAGCACCGTGGTGACGCGTCTTAAAGCGTATCGCACGCCGCTTTTATATCTTTTTTCCGCAACGCTGCTTTCAGCGCTACTTGTAGCAACGATTAAACACCTGGTGAGCATGGAATGCCCTTGGGATTTAGTTCGCTATGGCGGGGCACGAGACTTTATTGGCTTGCTCAACATGCGGCCTTCCTCAATGCCAGCGTCCGCCTGCTTTCCCGCCGGGCATGCCAGCGCAGGCTATACATGGATAGCCCTGTACTTCTTTTTTGCCGCCATACGGCCCGACTGGCGATGGGCAGGGCTTGCGCTGGGTTTAGGGCTTGGCCTTACGTTTGGGATCACTCAACAGTTCCGCGGAGCGCACTTTCTCTCCCACGACCTCTGGACCGTCATGTTTTGTTGGACCGTAAGCTTTGTTCTTTCAAGATTCTTATTACACCCCAGCGTTCATTAATCTTTTCATACAGAGAGCCTTTCGATGCCCCCTTTACTATCATTGCCTTCAAAAATTGTTGGCACCGCTTGGCATTATCGCCCCACATTAAGCACGGAGCAGCTTGTCTTATGGGTCGTTGTCATATTCAGTGTTTTTTACAATGTTCCTTTTTGGCAACAAGCCTTTGCTGGCTATGACCTTCTTGCCGTCCAGACATGGCTAACCTTTGCCAATATGTTTTTGGTGATGACCTGCCTGAACTTTTTGGTCTTCATTAGCCTTGCTTTTCGAACGCTGGTAAAACCCTTATTAACCTTACTGTTTCTGATTGCCGCCTTTGTTAGTTACTTTACCAGTTACTACGGCACCTATTTTGACACCTCCATGCTAGACAATGTGCTTCAAACTGACACTAACGAAGTAAAAGAACTTCTCACAGCTGGCTTATTGATTCATTTAGCAATTTTTTTTGGCTTGCCTACCGTTTTTATTTGGCGCGTTAAAATCACACCTTCAACCTGGAAGAAGGCAATGTTGCGTCGCTTTGCTTATTGCCTTGCCAGCACTATTATATTGCTGTTAGCGATCTTCTTATCTTATCAAGAAGTGTCGTCACTCATGCGCAACAATAAAGAGCTTCGCTACTTGGTGACTCCAGGTAATTATATTGTTTCGATGGCACAGGCTCTTTCCAGCCAACACGCTGCCGCGAATACGGTGCGCTCCCCAGTGGGTGAGGACGCCCGTATCAGTTCACGAGTGGGTGACAAACCTACACTGCTCGTCATCGTGGTGGGCGAAACGGTGCGGGCGGCGAATTGGGGGCTAAATGGTTATGAACGCCAAACCACACCCAAACTTGCCCAGCAGCCTGACGTTATCAATTTTTCGGATGTTTCCTCATGCGGTACAAGCACAGCGGTCTCATTACCCTGCATGTTTTCATTACCAGGGCGTGCCGATTATTCTAAATCGTATGCTCAGCAACATGAATCCTTGCTGGACGTATTAGCCCACGCCGGGTTAGAGGTCACCTGGTTTGATAACCAGTCAGGGTGTAAAGGTGTCTGCGACGGAGTAACGACAAAAACGCTCTCACCAGAGGACGATGCGTCTTTGTGTCAAGATGGGCGATGCTTGGATGAAGCACTGGTTCAAGCCTTAACCAAGCAAATTAGCGGTACCGCAGCTAATCAGGTGGTCGTGCTGCATCAGCTAGGCAACCATGGCCCCAGCTATTACCAACGCTACCCTGATGACTACGAACGTTTTGTTCCCGCTTGCACCACCGCGGATTTAGCCAAGTGCTCAAGAGACGCCATTACCAACAGCTACGACAATGCCATTCTGTACACCGACACTGTGTTGAATCAGGTGATTGACACGTTAAAGCGTCAGGATGACCACGCAACTGCGATGATCTATCTCTCTGATCATGGTGAATCACTGGGCGAAAAGGGGCTTTATTTACACGGCATTCCCTACGCCATTGCCCCCGACGAACAAACGCATGTGCCTATGGTTTGGTGGCTATCCAGCTCATTTTCACAGCAGCAAGGGCTTGATACGGACTGCTTACGCCAAGTCTCTGATCAAGCCGCCTCACACGATAACTTATTTCACAGCGTGTTGGGTTTGCTTGACGTAGCAACGGACGTTTACCAGCAGGCAAAAGATATTAGCCAAACGTGCCGGAGCCTCGCCAATTAATGAATGCTTAAGTGATCGTTAAGTATTCCATGGCAAGCTGATATCCACTCTGCTCAACTATTCTGGTGTATGCACATGGTTTTATCGCATTTATTGGACTCCAGCCAAGGTTTTTGGAGACGGCTGCTACCCAAAAAAATGGCAACCGCGGAGGACTTGGTAGGCGGTGTCAATACCTCTATTCATTCTGCTAAATGGCTTTCCTTTAGAGCCAGCGTTGTTTTAATTACTTTACTAGCGACTCTGCTGTGGTTAACAGGAATAGAAAGAATCGAAATCACCATCGCCATATTAAGTGTAACGTCAAATGGTATATCACAGTTACTTGGACGCTATTATTCTGTCAGTGCATTGAAAATGGTTGAAAATGATTTGATCGAAACGCTAGACGCATTGGGAGCTGCAGGAGTTGGAACCTTAATAATTTTATATTTATTAGGGTAGCGCACCTAATAATTGACTTAACGTAAATGTTTTTATAGGAGGTCTGAATAAATGCCGATATTCATCAACTCTCACTCCTGAACTCAGGCAATAAGAGCTTCTTTCAAAACTGACTTATGAGCCGTTTAAAGCAAATCAGTGAGCAGCCCAGCAAGGTGAACGCATAGTGGATATCAATACGCAGCTCATATCGTGTTGCGAGTCGACGCATCTGTTCCAGCCAGGCGAAGGTTCTTTCAGCCACCCAGCGATGGCATCCCAGTCGCTGAGTATCTTCCACGCCACGTCTGGCAATACGCGCCTGAATATGGCGTCTACGCCATATTAGCTAAGCTAGGCACGTAGGCGAGCTATTTCAAGGTTTTTGAAAGGAGCTCTAAATCCTGGCGTTGAACAGTTTTTTAGCTCTCCGTAAAGGAGCACGATTTTTACATATTGCTACGATTGATATTTATACTAATGTTATAAGGTCAACTGATTCTATAGCAATAGCTTATAACGTGTGGCGATCAGGAAGGCCAATGCTTAAGCGATAAAATCGGTAAAACTGAACCAAATAATATTTATACGGAGATGAACCAATGAAATTAACTTACTGGGTAGGAGCCGCAGCAATTACTGCAGCACCGTTGGCGGTTAATGCAGAGCCGGTATCGCTTTACGCAGCAGGTAGCCTACGGGCGGCACTCGGGGAGGTTGCCGAAAATTTCTCGAACACCTTCGATGTCGAGGTTTCAACAACCTTTGGTCCCTCGGGTCTAATGCGCGAGCGGATTGAGGCGGGCGAAACAGCTCACGTATTCGCTTCGGCTAACATGACCCACCCTCAAAGACTCGAAAAGGCAGAGCGCGGCGGACCTGTGGCACTTTTCGCAAGGAACCGTCTCTGTGCACTTGCGCAACCAGAGCTTGAGGTAACGAGTGCGACACTCCTTGAGACGCTGCTGGCAGACGAGAACCGGCTTGGCACGTCAACCCCCGGCGCAGATCCTTCCGGTGATTACGCATGGGAATTATTTGATCGTGCCGAAAAATTGCACCCAGGCGCTGCCGAGACGTTGAAAGCTAAAGCAAACCAGCTTACGGGTGGTCCCAGTAGCTCCAAGCCGCCTGAGGATCGCAACACTTACGGTTGGGTAATGGAGAAAGATCAAGCCGACCTATTTCTGACCTACTGCACTAATGCAGTCCTGGCTCAAAGCGAAGTGCCCGATCTTCAGATCGTGACAGTGCCCTCCGAGTTAGCTGTTGGAGCTGATTACGGGCTGATCGTGCTTAACGATGCCCCTAGCGACGCGTGGAAGCTCGCGCTCCATATTCTTTCGCCAGAGGGCCAGGCAGTACTTGCTCGCTATGGTTTTGAGGTCAGCGCCCTGCCCGTATCAGAATGAAGCTTTGTTCATTGCTTGATTGACCTTTTGTTATCAGCCCACGTCGTGGTGCTCATAACGTTGTGCTAACGAAAAATTAAGATATTCATCGTGCCGAGGATCCAGTTTGGGTAAAAATGACCACCGCTTGGACTCATCAATGCACTTCGTTTACGCTGAGGCTGAATTAATGAATCATGAAGGAAGACATAAATGAAAATCAGTGCACGCAATGTATTGAAAGGCAGAGTTCTCTTCGTCAACGATGGTGCCGTAAACTCTGAAGTCACTATGGAGCTGCCCGGTGGCGAGCAACTGGTTGCTGTGGTGACCTGCGAAAGCGCTAAAAATCTTGATCTTAAGTCAGGAAGTGAAGCCATTGCGCTTATTAAAGCCCCCTGGGTAATGCTAATGACCGAATCCGATGACATTCGTCTCTCCGCGCGAAACTGCCTAAGCGGCAACGTCATCAGCGTGAGCGATGGTGCCGTCAACTCCGAGGTCATACTCGAACTCTCAGGCGGCAGTCGAGTATGCTCCATCGTCACCCGTGATGCCGTTGAAGAGCTAGGCCTAAAGCCCGGGATTAGCGCTTCAGCTGTCATCAAGGCGTCGCATATTATTTTGGCCGCGCCGGTTTGAGCGCTCCCAGTTAATTCATCAGCCTATCGCCACGCAATTTATGATGTCGTGATGATAGCGCTTCGTTCGTTTTACTTCGAAGTGGCGTCTCTAACAACTTCAAGCTACCCGTTGCCGACGCAACCAAGCAGCTCGCATAGTTTCAGCCGCCACTCCTGCTAGTAACCCTAAGAAAGGATTTGCACAAACAGTTACCAGAGCCGTTATCCCGATGACGGGCCAGCAAGAAAATTTGGCCGACCTAAGGCGCTTGTTGAAGGCGAGCTCAACGGCCGCAACCAACAGTAACGCCCCAAGACCTGCCGTTGGAATAATTGCTATTAACGAAAGCCCACCCGGCACCACCGCTACCATGAGCAATCCAACCCCCAGCAAGACAGGAGCAAGGCCTGTGCGTGCCCCAAAGCGATAGTGCGCCGCCAAACCACCTGCCCCATGGCACATGGGTAATGCGCCGAGCGGTACCATAAAGAAGTTGGCGAGCCCCGTACTCATCGACAAACGGGCAGGCGTCACCCGACGTGCTTGTTCACCAAAATAATCCTCTGCCATTAACGCGGTCAGAAGAATGGCATTGGTAAATGTTAACGCTAACTGGGGTAACACCAACATGGAAAACCCTTCCTGCAAGGCCTTGATACTCGGCAGCTCAGGGAGCGAGATGATCGATGAATCCGCTGTATGAAGCGCTATCCCCGGCGCCCCCAGCAACGTGCCTAGCACTACAGACACACAAATCCCCAACAGCGCGGCAGGTAAATGCGGCAACATCCTCAGGATGGTCACTAGCACAACTAAAGTGACACTCCCTACCAGCAGTGACGAGGCCATCAAACCAAGGCTTATGTCGGCGAGTAACAGTCCCAAGCCTAACTGGATACCGCTTAGGACCGACCTAGGCACGAGACGTGCCAGCCCATTAATCCATCCCGTTGAGCCCAACAACAACAAAATAGCGCCGATCAGTACGCCACTCGCGGCTAAACTTTCAGCACTCACCTGAGTTGTGAGCAGCACCGCGGACACGGCCTTCATGGGCTGCACCGGTATCGGCAGACGATAATAAAGCCCCGTTGCGATGTAGAACGCGGCAAATCCTAGCAGAAGGGGTATGGGGGCTAAGCCTGCCACCCCAATAGCCCCTAGACTGAGTGGCAACAGTGTTCCTAAATCCCCTAGCGCGCCACTGGCATTTTTCAATAGATGATTTTGCAATGAAGGCATGCGGGTTTACTCGGTTTTCACCCATCCATTAAAGAGTGAGGGTTCAGTATCGGCTGCGTCAAGCGCGTGCTATGCCTATGAACGAAAGCTTACAACCCTGGACTTTGGAGAGACAGATAGCCGGAGCAGCGATTTTCGGCCAGGAGCGGTCTTTTAGGCAACACTGATATAATGCGGAGCGCTGCGGTGGCCGGACCCAGCCAAGCAGGACCGGAACCAGTTCTTCGGCACTCGTCGGATGTTGCGCCCTCTGCCACGCTTGAGGATCTCGCGGACACGCTGCATCAGGCGCTGCGCGCCATACCTGGCGCACAACCAAAACGCCCCCGGAGTTCCGGGGGCGTTGATGTTGCTAGGTTCTCAGTTTACCGAGAGTGTCATTAGCTCTCATTGAGGACCGCTTCTGGGAAGTGGCGACGCAACATCCGGTTCTGGAAGACATCCACGAAGCGGCTGTTGATGATGATGATGAACCGCTCGAAGGGTGCCTTGCTGTCGAGCTGTTCGATCCCGTCGACACTGTGGAATAGCCGGTCATCGCTCAGATGAAGGATATCACCTGGATTTAGGGTGATATCGACCAAGGGTTGCGTGCCAGCCTTGTCTGCGTAGAGGTGGTTTTCACCCCCCGCTACGTTTTCCCGATTGATGACCAGAATGCTTAGGGCCTTGCAGCCATCGGCATGAATTCCCTGTCCCTGAAGGGGGTCGATGTTGCCTTCTCCGCGAACCCCGGTGATCTGCATCAGAATGGGTTCGTGCGCACCGATACTCCACAGCCTTGCCCAGGCGCGAACGAAGGCCTTCACATCGGGGCGTGCCATGAATTCCCGAGTCAGCGGATCATAGTACCGCAGGCGATCCGCCATGCTTTCCGCGTCGTTGAAGTTCCCCCCCTGGGCCATGGGGCATTGGCCCATATCCTCGACATCTCCCTGATCATTCAGGGCGAGCCATGACATCCGCTTCCATCGCTGGTTAACGTAGGGATCGCGCGGCAGGTCAGCGGTAAACCCCTGCCAGGCGGTCAGATCGATTTTCTCCCGAATATCGGTTTTCGCCCAATCCTTATGCCTCAGCGCCTCGGTCACTCCCGGATTCCAATAATCGGCGAGTGAATCGGTAGGCATGGAGGTGAGGTCGAAACCATGCTTGAGAGTATCGAGTTTCATGTTGGTATTCTCCTGTTAACTGGGCGGAATTGCCCGGTGTTGCCGGTGTAAACACTGCGGTCAACAGGAGTAAATGAAAAGATTTGTAAGTATATGTCAAAGAAATGTACTAAAAAAGAGTGATTTTTTTTGAAAACAGGATCAAACCGTTGATGATGTATGTGTAGGTTATCACCCACAAATAAGTGTAGGATAATCACAACAAATGCTTATTGTTGCCATTATGATGGCTCTTAAAAGTGTTTTTTTCTTTAAGTGAATCCCATGACTGCCAGCGATTCCCGAAATCACAGAGATCCAGAACGCCTACAGGAAAACCGCAGGAAGTTTTCAGGTGCGCTCGTGTTGAAGATGTCAAAGACACCTTCAACTGATGGCATCGATTCGCATGATGCCGGCAGGGAAGAAATTGAATTAGTACGCCACCAATATCTGGAGAGTGAGCAGCGATTCCGCGCCCTGCTGGAGAGTCTGCCGAAGGTGGCGGTTCAGGGGTATGATCGCGATCGGCGAGTGATTTACTGGAATGAGGGTAGCACTCGTCTCTATGGCTATACCGCTGAGGAAGCCCAGGGGCAGTTACTGGAAGATTTGATCATTCCTGACTTCATGCGTGACGAGGTGATCCAGGCACATGGTGCCTGGATCAAAAAAGGGGTCGAAATACCCGCCGAAGAACTCGAGCTCAAGCACAAAAGCGGCGAACTGGTATCGGTCTTTTCGCAGCATCTGATGCTCAATGAGCATACCGACTCACCCTTGATGTTCTGCGTAGATGTCGACCTTTCCGACCAAAAGCGCGCCCACCGTGATCTGGAATTCGCCACCCGTTTCGACAGGCTCACTCATCTCCCTAATCGCCAGACCTTCGAGGTCGACCTGGACAGTCTGTTGGATTCCTGTCGACGCCAGGGCAATGGCCTGGCAACCATCTACCTGGACATCGATCACTTCGTCGAGATCAATGATGCCCTTGGCTATGATCAGGGCGATCGCCTGCTCATTGAGCTGACTCGGCGACTGAGAGAGTGCCAGCGAGCCACTGACCTAGTGTCCCGTGTCTCTAGCGATGAATTCGTGCTGGCCTTTCCCGGCGTCCAGTTGGACCCTGATGTCAGACGGGTCGTTCGTCATGTCCAGAATGTCTTTCGGGAGCCTTTCGTCCTGGATGGTCGGGAGTGTCAGATCACGGCCTGCCTGGGTGTGGCGCTCTTTCCCGAGAATGGTGAATCGTCACGCGAATTGATCCGAAATGCCGATGTTGCCAAGAATCGTGCCAAAATGGATGGTCGGGGTGCTGTACGTTTCTTCCAACAGAAGCTCCATGATGAGCTGGTTCGCCAGCACTATCTCTCGGCGCGACTCGAGGAAGCCCTGGATAACGGTGAATTCTCGCTCCACTACCAGCCCCAGGTCTCGGCGGCCAGTGGGCGAATAGAGAATCTCGAGGCCTTGTTACGCTGGGAGCCTGCCGAGGGCCCGCCGATCTCGCCTACCGAGTTTATCCCGCTAGCCGAGCGTTCCGGTGTGATCCATCGTCTGGGCGACTGGGTCATCGAAGAGGCTTGCCGCCAGCAGGTGGAATGGCGTGCCAAGGGATTTCATGAGCACCGCATCGACATCAATGTCTCGGGGCGTCAACTGTTGCGTCCCGATGCCATTAAGAGCTTCGAGGACGCGCTGCAGCGTCACGGCTTAGGCCCGCGAGATATCGGCATCGAATTGACCGAGAATGTCCTGATCGAAGCCGAAGAGACCATCCTTGAGGACCTGCGGCGTCTCTATCATCGCGGTATTCGCATTGCTATCGACGACTTCGGGACCGGTTATTCCTCCCTGAGCTATCTCAAGCACTTTCCAGTCACCTCCCTGAAGATTGATCGCTCCTTCATCCACGACGCGACCACACAGCCGAAGGATAGGGCCATCATGGAGGGTGCCATCTTCATCGGCCATCGGTTGGGATTGGAAGTAGTGGCCGAGGGCGTCGAGAACGCCGAACAGTTGTCATTGCTTCGCGAAATGCATTGCGACCTCATCCAGGGGTTCTTCTTCTACCGTCCGATGCCTGCTAAGGAAATCGACCGCCTGCTGGGCGGTTTCGTGCCTGGTCCCGAAGGGCTGTCGAGCTGAGCCTCGTCGTGATTTGACCTACAATCCTCGGGGTTGCCATATCCTGGAGACCTTGTGAACGACCCCGATGCCCCTCGATCGCTGGGACTGACAGAAGTAACACTTGCTTATCTAACGTAAGCGATCCAATAACTACATCTAGGCAGTCATTGTTCAGACCGGTAATGTCTCTTTCCACTGCCAGGGCAGCAGTGTGCTGAGTTCATCATCATTGAGGGTGGGCAGTGTCTCGAAGACATACTGCAA